>CAYPOI010000098.1:0-8230 GCA_964412365.1 uncultured Chitinophagales bacterium
GGCGCTTATCGGAGCCAGATACGACGGCAATGGGTGTGTGTCCGGCGGCGCTCAGAGCCACCAAGGAAGGCACCGCGAACTCGGGGCTACCCATGAAGACGATGCGAAGCGCATCAGCCATGAGGGCGCTTCACAAACGGATACTCAGGTTCAACCTCGCCTGCGTCGATCAGATCGAGCTTGCGGGTGAGCAAGCGGCGGCGAAAGGAGCCGACACGGTCGATGAACAATTTTCCATCAAGATGATCAAGCTCGTGTTGGAACACGCGCGACATCCATCCATCATAGGTCGCTGTGCGTTCCACGAAGGCCGTATCTCGGTAGGCCACCGTGATCACATCCGGGCGAGTCACGTTCTCGCGTAAATCGGGAATGCTGAGGCAACCTTCTTCAAAGGTCACCTTGACGGCTTCATGACTCACGATCGTCGGATTGATGTATACTTGTTTGCCGAGTTTGACGGCATCGGGCTCGTCGTCTTCCATCATCACATCGGCATCCACCACGAACAGACGGATGGATTGGCCGATTTGTGGGGCGGCAAGGCCTACGCCATGGGCTTCGTACATCGTTTCAAACATATCCGCGATCAATTTTGTGATCTCGGGCGTGATCGCTTCGATCGGAGCTGCGGTGGCTCGAAGAACGGGATCGTTATACAGAACAATCGGTAGAACAGACATGGTCAGCGGTTGGAATCGAGAAAAAGTTGTAACAGATGTGTGGCGGCGACAGCATCGACCAACCCTTTTTCCTGACGTCGTTTCTTGGAAACACCGGACTCAAGAATGGTGCGCTGGGCCATCACAGAGGTGAGGCGTTCGTCGAAAGGTACGAGTTTCACATCGGGAAACCGTTTTTGGCAACGCTCCATGAAGCGTTCAGCACGGCGCGTAGCCTCGCCTTCTTGTCCTTTCATGGTGAGCGGCCAACCGACGATCACCGCTTTGATGGAGGCGGACTGTGCGATTGTCGCGATTTGTCCAAGCACTCCAGCCTCATCATAGGTGCCGACAGGTGAGGCGAAAAATCCCATCGGGTCGGATTGGGCGAGACCATATCTCACCTCGCCCACATCCACAGACAGATAACGCTCGAGGGCCAATTACTTCGTCTCGACGATGTCGGAGAGCGGTTGGCGTAAGAATTCTTTAAGAAGCTTGCTCGGCTTGAAGTGGGTTTTGCGATGCTCTGGCACGTAAATCACTTCATTGGTTTTCGGGTTACGCGCTTTGGGCTTGGCTTTGGTCATCTTCACTTCGAACACACCGAAATCCCGGATTTCGATTCGGCAGGTCGGGTTGGCTTCCATCAAGGTTTCGCGTAGTGAATCAATCACCGCATCGACCCAAGGCTCGGCCTGAACCATAGGAATGTCCATTCTCTCGGAGATGCGACGAACGAGGTCGCGTTTTGTATAGGTCATAACACTTCTTTGTAGATAATCCGTTGTTTTTATTGAGTGTAAAATACGGTTTTTTCTCATCCTCACATTCGTAAAAAACCGTAATTATTCGAAACGATAGGCTTGTTTGACTCCCTGGATGCGCTGGATCTTCTGTATCACTTTCTCCAGGTGCGAAATGTCTTCGACCATCACCATCAGGGTTCCTTCGAACATGCCACCCTCGCTATTCACATTGATGCTTTTCATGTTTGTGCGAAGGGAATTGGAAATCACATTGGTGATGTCGTTCACCATCCCCACTTTGTCTTCTCCGATGATTCGGATGGCGCCGAGATACGCGGCGGACTGGGATTTCGGCCAGGCCACATCCACAATGCGGTCGGCATCATTTTGGATCAAATAGCGCGTGTTGTTGCACGAAGCTCTGTGGATTTTCACATCGCCGTTGCGACTGATGAACCCGATCACGTCATCGCCCGGAATGGGATTGCAACATCGAGCGTAGCTGTATTTGATGTCGGTGAGTTGGCCATTGATGATGAGTCCACGCGTGTCGCCGGTTGTGCGGGTTTCTTTGAGGAACTGGTCGTGTAGCTCGGCCTCATCCAATGGTTTTCCGACTTGTTTTTCCTCATCCAACCGCCCTTTGCTGATGAACGCCTTCACTGCTTTGGCAAGCTGAACCACGTCGAAATGTCCGGTCGAAATCTCGACATACATTCGGTTTGTGGACGAAAACTTCAACTTGTTCGCCACTTTCACCAAATCTTGCTCGGAGATCTCGAGATGGTCGCGATCGGCGCGTTTCAGCCAAGCCTCTTTCCCGTCATCGATGAGTTTGCGCTCTTTGAGGTTGAGGAGCTGTCGGATGCGGGATTTCGCCTTGTGCGTCACCACATCATTGATCCAATCCGGATTCAGATTCACCTGCTTTCCGGTGATGATCTCGACTTGGTCGCCGCTGTTCAATTTGGTACGCAGCGGCACGATTTTTCCATTCACCTTCGCCGCAAGAGCCTTCTCCCCTACCGCGCTGTGGATGTCGAACGCGAAATCGATGGGCGTGGCCCCTTTGGGAAGGGTTTTGAGCTCGCCTTTAGGGGTAAATATGTAAATCTCGTCTGCGAACAGCTCGAGCTTGAAATCTTCAACGAACTCGGTGGCGGCATCCGAACGCGGATTCGACATCGCATCGCGTACCCAAAGCACGAATTTATCGATCGAACTACTTCCATCCGCCCCTTCTTTGTATTTCCAGTGAGCTGCGAGACCTTTTTCAGCGATCTCATCCATCTGGCGGGTCCGGATCTGCACTTCCACTTTGATTCCCTTCCGCGAAATCACCGTCGTGTGCAGCGACTGGTAGCCATTCGCCTTCGGCACCGATATGAAATCTCTGAATCGTTCCGGAATCGGCGTGTAGGAGTCCGTGATGAAGCTATACACCCGCCAGCAATCTTCTTTTTTGTGAGGTGGGTCCAAAATGATGCGGATGGCGAACAGATCGTAGATCTCCTCGAACGGCTTCTGCTGCCCCACCATCTTGCGATAGATGGAATAGATGTGCTTCGGCCGACCCTTGATCTCGAAATTGAAGCCCGATTTATGCAACTGTTCGCGGATCGGCTGCATGAAATCATCGATGAATTCCTCACGTCCTTCTTTGCGCTCACGTAGCTTGCGGGCGATGAATTTGTACCCATTCGGATCCAACGCCTTGAAACTCAGATCCTCCATCTCGCTCTTGATCTTGAACAAACCGAACCGATGCGCCAGCGGAGCATACAATTCTACGGTTTCGGTAGCGATGTCCATCTGCTTATGCCTCGGCAAATGGTGGAGCGTGCGCATGTTATGCAGACGATCGGCGAATTTGATAAGGATTACGCGCAGGTCGTCGGCTGTAGACAGCATGAGTTTCATGAACGTCTCGGCCTGCTTTGCTCCTTTCGACTTGAAGACACCGGCGATCTTGGTCATCCCGTCGATCAGATGGGCCACTACAGGACCGAAATGCGGGCGGATGTCGTCCAAGCTGATGTCCGTGTCTTCTACGGTATCATGAAGCAGTGCCGCAGCCACGGATTCATCATCCATCCCGATTTCCTTGGCCACGATGATGGCCACTTCAAGCGGATGCAGGTAATACGGTTCGCCCGAGGCCCGCATCGTGCCCAAATGCGACACGTACGACAGTTTGAACGCCCGGGTGATGAGATCGTCGTCGGTATGCTCCAAATGCGCATGACAAACGTCCAACAGGAGGCGTAATTCCTCCTGCTGTGGCTCTGCTAGCGTGATTGTGTTGTCTGTCGCCGGTATCTGCATATCCCTATCTTAAGCGCGTAATATAACGAACAGAATCACGCACATGCGCGTTCAATTCCACCCCGACGACCTCAGAACAGACCCGATCGAACGGGCCTGGACCATTCCTTCCGACTGGGCCACCCATCCCGACATGCACGACATCGACAAGCGATCGGTGCTGAGCCGATCGTGGCAGTATGCGGGTCCTGCATCGCTATTGCCAGAGAATGGATCACATGTGCCGGTAACCATCGCCGGAGAACCGGTCCTGCTTATCCGTGATGAAAACACCATCCGTGCCTTTTATAACGTCTGCAAGCATCGTGGCGGACCATTGGCCATCGAATCCGGATGCGGAAAAACCATTTCGTGCAAGTACCACGGCTGGACCTATCGTTTGGATGGGAGCCTACGCGGCGTTCCGAAATTTGATCGCGCCGAGCTCTTCGATAAGCACGATTTCGGCCTGACGCCTTTGTCCCTCATCAACTGGAAGGGGCTGCTCTTCGTACGGCTGGATGACGGCGGATGGGAGCCGGATGACGTGCTTGCCCCCATTTCACAAGAAATTCATCCCATAGATGTGGGCGACTTCGTGTTCAAGAAGCGGATTGAATACACGTTGGATTGCGATTGGAAGGTGTATGTGGACAATTATCTGGAAGGGTATCACATTCCGCATGTGCATCCGGAGTTATGCGATCTGTTGCAATTTTCAGAGTACAAAACGCGCACGGAGAGATGGCATTCGCTGCAATTCAGTCCGATGAATGGGGAAGATTCCGTTTATGGACAGGGCAACGCCTTCTACTATTATGTATGGCCGAACATCATGCTGAATATCCTTCCCGGACGCATGCAAGTGAATTCGGTGATGCCGATGGGTCCGCGCAAAACGATGGTCTGGTTTGATTACTACTATTCGGGAGATGCGGGGATGATGCCGGCCGACATCGAGTACAGCCATCGGGTTCAAATGGAGGATCAACAGATCTGCGAACATGTGCAGAAGGGGCTTGAATCTCGTGGGTATGAGCGCGGGCGTTACTCCGTTGAGTTGGAGGAGGGTGTGTGGCATTTCCATCGCCTATTGCGGGAAGCCTATTCCAAACGGGTATAAACGAAAAAGGGGACCGAAGTCCCCTTTTATCGTCAGTGCGATGACACTTACTTGATGAGCGTCATTTTCTGAGTTTGCGTGAATCCACCCGCTACGATGCGGTAGATGTATACGCCGGAAGACAGACGCGATGCGTCGAGACTCACATTGTACACACCAGGTGATTTCACTTCATTGACCAAGGTCATGACTTCTTGACCGGTGATCGTGAACACCGTAAGGGTCACGTTTGCGGTTTCAGCGATGCTGTACTCGATCGAGGTGCTCGGGTTGAACGGGTTCGGATAGTTTTGTCCGAGTGCGAACACCAGAGGTGCTTCGCGTTCGTCTACCGATACATCCACAAAGCGTTGAATCGTCAGCGCATGCGGGTAGCGAGCGAATACAGTGCTTGTACCCACTTCAGCGGTTACCGTCCATTTGCCGGTGAAGGCAAGGCCTGCAAACACGCCAATATCGGCCATGGCTTGCTCAACCTCAGGATGGCTCAAGGTCAGAGTTGGTGATTGACCGTTGTTATCGGAAAGAATGCTCAATTGCGGATTGCTGAAATTGCCATTCGTCGTTTCCAGATGCCAGGTGTAGGTCAAGGTGACGAATTCAGTCCACGTTTCGAAGTTCTGGACGAAGGACGTGCCCTCAGTTCCATCATACGTCGTGGCTGAGAAATCATCAAAGTAAACGGCACCATCCACAGCGGCCGCGCCTGTACCGGTCACGCGGAAGCGGACCATAGCAGCAGGTTCGTCCAACAACAAGGTTTTGAGCTGCCAGTTGACATTGATGTCGCCTGTTCCACCTGCAACGGCGGAATAGGTATCCACTTCAAGCCAGGTTTCACCATCTGTCGTGGCTTCAGCCACAACTGTCAAGGCGGTGGTGTTGTTGTAGGTAGACATCCAGAAGCTCAATTCACCCACGTTCTGCAAGACAGGAGTGGTGAGGGTGGATTCCATACCCAACGAAGAGCCGATGTACTTACCAAGCGCGTTGGTACCATTACCACCATGGGCGAAGTCGTCGTTCAGCAAACTGAAATTCTGATTTCCGAATGCGACGGTCGAGTAGCTCTCATCCCATGTGATCACGACATCTTGTTCAGGATCGTTGCTCAGCACGAGGTTTGTACCTGAGTCAGGTGACAACAGCTCGAACTTGGTAGCCAATACGGTGAAAGCCGGGCCTTCGAAAGCACCCATGTAAGGAGCAATCGGACTGCGGAAGCGACCGTTGATGTCTTCATAGAAGCCACCAAAGGATTCACCCATCAGCATTTCATCACCAAGTGAGGATCCGGTCAGATCCAAGTTGGTGTTTGAGACGAAGTTAACATCTTTCGAGATGGTGTTCTGATAATCACCCGTTGCCTGGAGCGCGCTCAAGGTTGTGTAACTATCGGTTCCGTTGCGGAGCAACACACTTGCACGCAAGTTGTTGTAATCCGCGTAGAGCGATGTTCCATTCCAATCAATCGCAAATCCATCGGCCTGATGGTTGACGAAGATGTTGTTGGAGACCATGAACGGAGCGTTCACAGATCCACCGTTGATCGCCAATGCCGCGTGTTTGCCGGTTTGGGTCGTCGCAGGAATGTTCACTGTGTTGTGGAACACATAGAAGGTTGCGATTGATGACGCACCGCTGTGCGCGATACCCAATACGCGGTCAAGGTTACCTGTCACACCTTCGGCTTTCGAATGGTTCATCGCCAAGTAGTTGTTGTAGATGAACACTCCGTTGTCGTTGAGCGCATTGGTCAGGTTGATCCCGATCAGGTCGGTCGCAGCCGAACGGTTCGTTTGGAAACGAAGGAAGCGGTTGTTCGCGATGATCAATTGCCCGACAGGCGTGTTGATGTTCATCCCGATATGTGCGGATTGGTCGCTTTTACCATAAACCCAGACACGGTTTCCGTAGAACACGTTGTCACGGATGATCTGGGTGCTCAAGCCACGATGTCCGACGTGGATGTCGTTGTTCAACAACATCACACCTTCGAGAGGGAATGCTCCTGTCGAGGAACCGAATACCCAGAACCCATCTTTGAATTTGGCTGGAGCATCTGCCGAACCGATCTGAACATTAGCGATCACAACGTTCGACAATGCGCCTTGGCCTGGGCCTGCGGCGTCCACACGGTTCAAGATGAATGCCGGTGTGTTTGCGCCTTGAGTGCCGCTCATGGTCACATTCACGCTCATCACATAGCTGTCTTCCACTTTGCCTTGCAGGTAGATCACTGAGCTCGTGGTGGTGGCGGTAGCGAGATTGAACGTAAGATCACGTGTACCCATGTCGCCCATATCATCAAATACGGCGGTGTTCAGGTTATCCATTGTGGTGGACTCGCTGACTGCTTTGCGCATCTCAGCGACTTTGAATGTCGTGCCGCCCGTCAAAAACGAATTGTTTCCGAGGATGTAGACATTCGATGTTCCGTAGACCAACAATTGACGGATGTCCACTTTCACAGGCGTAGCCGTTGCTGGCTGGATCACGAGTGGGGTCTCAGCGGTCAGATCGGAACGATCGATACGGATCACCGCATTCGTGTCAACCAAATCGGCTGTGATCAGGAAGACGACCTGATCTGATGCGCCGCGCATGTTGAATGCGGCAACGGCAGCGGATAAGGTTGGGAATCCAGGACCTTCGCCCACACGTGGAATCGTATAATTGCCTGCCATCGGTGGAGGCGTGAATTCGACGTCGGATTTCTCAACCGCATACAGCTGGAATGTGGCATTGAAACGTCCCAAGACACCTTGGAAAACAAATTCACCGGTAGGAATCGGGTCACCAATCAAGTTGGTATTCACCGGATTCGGTACACGGAAATCCACAACCGCTTCAGTGGTGACGGTCGCATCTGTGATTCGATAGGTTCTACCGGAAGTACCACCGCTCCATAGTTCATCGCCGGCTGGATTGACGGTCAGTCCAACGACACGCACAATTTCGCTCTCATAAGCGGCACCATTGTCGCGTAGCTCAGCCAAAGTCACCAATGCAGGTGCAGGAAGCGCATTGTCGCGGTTGATCACAACCAATTCGCTGATCTGATCCAATTGGTTCAAGCCATTGAACGCGGCACGACGCCCCGTGATCCGGATGCTATCGCCTGAGCGAACGCTACCGTCGGCAACCATGTCAAAATAGGTGCCGGTTGATCCAAGGAACAAGGAGAAAGCTCCTGTATTGTCTTGGATACGGCCTTCACGACCGCGAACACGGGTCACAATCGCTTTGATGGTCACTCCGGCCGTGTTAACTGGAAGCGCATAGGCTTCTGCGATGGTAACCACACTGGATAGAGTTCCACGGACCAAAGTCACAGGGAATTCATCGCCATTGGTCAGCGCACTACCATCTGAAACCACCACGCGGTGTTT
>CAYPOI010000099.1:0-7929 GCA_964412365.1 uncultured Chitinophagales bacterium
TGTCTGCCGGAAGCGATCGATAAAATCTCGTCCTATTTCTGATGCTGTTCAGCAACACGAACCGGAGTCGCAGCAAGATTGACATCCGACTGGTCGCGGGAGTGTTGGGGGCGTTGACGTTTTTCATGGGGTTTGCGCTTTTGTTACCCCTGCCCTTGTCGTTGATCGACGGCGAATCCATCTGGTGGGTGTATGTGGCTTCAGCAGGATTGGCGTTTTTGATCGGAGGCGGGCTGTTCACCACCTTCCGCCCCAAAACGGACCTACGTGCCCGTGAAGCGTTCATGGTGGTATCCCTCACTTGGATTGTCTTATCCCTGTTTGCGGCCGCACCACTTCGACTTTCCGGAAGTCTCATCATTTTTACGGATGCGTTTTTTGAAGCGATGAGCGGCCTGACCACAACCGGAGCAACGGTTTTCGGCGGAACCTCATCCGATGGAATCGTCAACGGATTGCTGGTGGATCAACCTCGAAGCATCCTTCTGTGGCGTTCGCTCACCCATTGGTTCGGCGGGATGGGATTCGTGGTCCTTTCCGTGGCCGTATTGCCTTTTCTGAACGTTGGTGGCGGTTCTCATTTGTTTTCTTCTGAATCAAGTGCCGGCATGACCGAAAAAATCACCCCACGTGTGCAAGAAGCCGCTGCGTGGCTTTGGGTGGTCTACCTCACGTTCACCTTGGCCAACTTTTTCATGCTTTGGGTTCATCCAAGCATGGATTGGTTCGATGCATTGAATCATTCGATGTCGACCTTGGCAACCGGTGGTTTTTCCACAAAAGACTCCTCCCTTGCCTATTATGATTCCACCTACATCGATATGGTGACGATCTTTTTCATGTTTATGGCGGGTGTCAGTTTCACGATGCACTTCCGATTGCTTCGGGGCGAATTCAAGGTGTTCGGGAACAATCGAGAAACGAGGTTCTACACACTGATGGTGTTGATATCGGTTACCTTCGTATCCATCATCCTTTGGGCGAAAGGTGGTCACGACATTTCGGAAGCCTTTCGCTATGGTGCGTTCCAAGTGGTTTCCATCATCACAACCACTGGTTTCATCACGGCGGATTACCAGCTTTGGCCATCTTTAGGAATCATCTTCCTGTTTCTTCTTTTTTTCACCGGTGGTTCCGCAGGATCCACATCCGGTGGCATCAAATCGTTTCGGATTTTGATTTTGTTGAAAAACACGATGCGTGAAATCCGGCAAACGGTTCATCCACGTGGCGTTCTTCCGGTTCAGATCGGACCAAAAAATATCGAACCAGCCACCATCATGCGTGTGCTTAGTTTTGTCATCTCCTATGTGTTTTTCTTCTCGCTGGGCGCGATGATATTGGCGGGATTAGGACTCGATTTCATGTCCGCCATCGGAGCGAGTATCGCCTGTTTGGGTAATATCGGTCCTGCATTAGGAGAATTCGGCCCTGTCGACAATTACGCCAGCATGCCTTGGATGGGCAAATGGACGATGTCTTTGCTGATGATGATCGGTCGTCTTGAAGTGTTCACGGTCTTGGTTCTGTTCTCCAAAGCGTACTGGCGGGAATAAGAGTCAAGGACTCAAGAGGAACAGGTACTCAAGAAGATCAAGTGTTCAAGGTAGCACTCGGAACCGCGCACTCAGTGAAAATCCATCACTATCCACAACGGTGAGTTGATGTCGCCCGGCAGGTGGCGCCAGACCCATCTGATGCCGATCCCGCGTTGCGCCCAGGTACGTGCCATCCAGATGCCAGTACAGCTCCGATTCCGGATTCCGATGCGCCACCTCGAACAGTGCCCTGCCCGTTTCCCCGTCCAACTCCACTGGAATCACCAAGTCCGTCGTTTTGTAGGGGTAAATCCAATGCATCGGGGCCTCATCCTGATCCGATTTCATTCGTGGATGCAGGGGTGGCAAGGTCCGGTAATTTGGGTTGGATTGGCGATAGAACCACTCCTGCAGCGGAGGAAGCACAAACCATCCGACCGTCCGGATCTCGGAGATTGGCAGCACACTGGAATCGACACGGTATCGAGCATCGGTATCAACCTGAATCGCTTTGTGAAACGGACACGGAGGTGATTCCAGACCTTTGCGAGTCACTTGCACCGTATCGGTTTCGGTGCAGTGCGACATAGCGAGGAATCCGCTTTTACGACAGATAACGGCCGTATGCGAATCGAAGATCGGCTCTCGAAACCAACCCGCATCCGGGAAGCGGTTCACCACATCAAAAAGGACCGGCGCGGCGACGGTGATGCCGGTCAAGCCGGGTCTTCCCTCTCCGGAATCATTTCCGACCCAAACGCCAACGGTGATGTCGGGTGTCACTCCGATCGCCCAGGCGTCGCGATGTCCATAGCTGGTTCCTGTTTTCCATGCCATGCGCCGGGATGCCTGAAACCAGGTCGGATCCGGTTCCTCATCCGGTCGCTGAACCATCGTCAAAGCCTCAAGAGTGGCATACACGGATGTTGGCGAAAGTTCGCTCAAACGCGGTTCCGATGGTCCATCGACGACACGGAGTTCCTGATAGGAATACGCGACGTCTGAGGTTCTGGCCGGGTCATAATTCAGCAATACACGTCCCAACGACGCATACATCGCGGTCACATTCCATAAGGTGGACTCCGCCCCACCCAAAATCAGCGACAATCCATAATGGGATGGCGGATGTGGCAAGGAATTCATCCCCATCGACATCAGATCATGATGAAACACCTCCACACCATAATCCCGCAACATCATGACGGCGGGAATATTCAGTGATCGGGCCAGGGCTTGATCGGCCGGCACCATCCCTTCGAATCGTTTGGAAAAGTTCTGTGGCTGAAACCCACCGACAGAAACCGGAACATCTG
The DNA here is from genome assembly GCA_964412365.1 of uncultured Chitinophagales bacterium. Lineage (GTDB taxonomy): Bacteria > Bacteroidota > Rhodothermia > Balneolales > HLUCCA01 > CAMTWZ01. The sequence continues at coordinate 2,852 of CAYPOI010000099.1, forward strand.
TGATGAGGGATGTGGGAAGGATGCGGCCCTGATCCACCATCCGGGCAAATAAAAACGGCTTGAGAATGCTTCCGCTTGAACGCGGTGCCTGAATCACATCCACATGGCTGTCGCAAACGTTGCCGACGTAACCTTTCACAATACCGGTCCGGGTATCGGCGGCGAGGATGGACACATTCATGATCTGGTTGCCCTGAAGCCGTTCATGATGTTGCTGCGCGATCAGATTCAACCGTCGTTGAATGGACAGCTCGATCGTGGTTTCGAACCGCTTCCCCTCTCCTTGCATCGAAACCAGATAGTCGATCAGATGCGGTGTTTCGTTGGGTAATTGAAGCGGTGCGGCCGGGATGATTTCGGCTTTCGCAAGGGACAGCTCCATCTCGTCGAAATGGCCGCGGTCGTGCAAGCGTTGCAGCAGACGATCGCGTTTTTCGATCAACGCGGTTCGATTGCGACCCGGATGGATCAGCGCCGGAGCATTGGGCAGAACGGCGAGAAAGGCCGCTTCCGCCCATGTGAGATCGGACGGTGGACGCCCGAAATACCGCCAGCAAGCCGCTTCCAAACCCACCACATTTCCGCCGAACGGCGCATGATCGGCGTACAATTGCAAGATATCGCGTTTCGAATGCGTCGTTTCCAAACGAAGCGCCCATCCCAATTCCATCAACTTTCGCAGATACGTTCGCTCGGTCGCACCACCTCGCATTCGGGCGACTTGCATGGTGATGGTGCTCGCACCGCTTTTAATGCTAGAAGCTTGGAAGTTCGTACGCACGGCCCGAAGGATCGACACCGGATTGAATCCCGGATGATGGTGAAAATATCGGTCCTCAAAGGCCAATAAAGCCAATTCAAAGCGAATCGGGACGTCGGATCCGGTTGGAAATCGCCATTGCCCATCGGGTGCGATTCTGGCTCCCAAAAGCTGTTGCTGTGTGTCGAACGCGACGGTGGCATATGGAACATCCCGAAAGACATCCCCTGTCGGCATAAAAAACCACAGAAATGGAATCCCTAAGGCGATGACGATTCCATATCTGGATTTCATGGTGTCGCGACCACCTCCACCCAACGTCCGACCGAGGTCGCCTGAATCGACGCATCATACATCGCGCTCGTTTTGATGCCCGGCATGAAGAAGCGTCCCACATAACTGGTGTTCACCAGAATGCGGTAAACGCGGCTTTGTCCGGGTTCCAGATCGAAATAGGTGTAAACGCGATCGTCGCGGAAATCCTGATAGGTGAAGGCGGATGTGGGCGTACCCAACGCCGGATCCATCATTCTCGGATTCAAGATTTCCCAACCGGATGGAAAGATCATTTCCAACGCCAGTTCGCGGTAGATTCCTGTCGTGCCAGGATGAGTGATCACTACTTCGACCACCACATCCGTGCCCTGTTGGATACGATCGACCGAGATCGCCTCCCCTTTCGGAGTGCGGAACTTCACCACCTGGCGCAACCCTTGTTGGATGTCGGTATCGGGAGCGATCGCCGGCATGCCACTGGCAACCACTTGAGCGAACAATGGCGCACCCGATTGATTCTGAACCTCCAGATTGGATGTGGATGAGGCATTATCCGGAATCGGAATTCGCAAGATTCGGGTATCGGTATCCAGATTCACCCAACTGCCGCCGTTCGATCGCACACGTCCCTTCAATTGCGCGTTCACCGGCGCATTGCCAATGAAATTGGACATCGCGATCAATGAAAAAGCCACTTCCTGCGTGCTCATCCACGATTCCGCACTCAGGGCACCTGCAAGATTTTGCAACAAGGATTGAGCCTCATCGCGACGGTTCATCCGCACCAAGGCATCGAGGATGATCGCCTGATCCCGGGTAGCCGATCCGAACGTGCCACTCAGTTCACGGTATGTAGAGACTGTGGTAGTGGCTCGGGTCAGGAGTTCGGTCGCTGCGGCGGGCATCCCAGCCATCTGATATGCCGCGGCCAGTTGCCAACGGGCCACCATCGTCAGGTTCGAAGCCGTACGTAGTCGATTCATCGACGCCACATCCGGTGAGCCGGCCAATGCCAACACATATAGGCGGTAGCTTTGGATGAGCGTGTTCTGAGTTTGACGAAGATCCCATTGCGAAGCCTTGCGCTGGATGTATGGGATAACCGATTGCCGCAACGATGCGGGTACGGCATAGCCTCGGAGTCCGGCTTCGATGATGAAATGCGTGGCATACACGGTGCTCCACTCCTGAACCTGATCCGATCCGGGCCAATACGATAATCCACCCCCTGGCACCGTGAACAAAGCCAATCGGGACATCGCCGCACTCACATTTGCGGTGATTTCGGACTGGCGCTCTTTCGGAAGCGTCATCAGCTTATCCAAATAGATCTGCGGAAATACCGCGGATACCGTCTGCTCGATGCAGCCATGCGGATATCCCATCAGATAATTCAACCGACTTTCCAGATTCAACGACGGAAATGCGGAGAGTTCCACCCATGCGATGTTGGTTCCATTCATGCCAGGCCAATTCCAAGTCGGCGTCCAATTCTGTCCGGCTTCCACAATGTGACGTTGCATGATGGTCTGCCTGGAAAGCGGCTGACGAACCTCGATGTCTATTTCATGAACCGACGTCAACGATCCAGATGTGGCTGTGATGCGGACCTTCGCCGCACCCAAACCCGCACCTACTTTCAAAGGCAGATAGGCGGTTTCATTGCCCACTTCCGTAAACGTCAGTCTCAGATTGTCGCCAGACGGCAGGCTCAAAGGTCCGCTGACTGTCACCTTCACATCCACCTGCTTCACAGACGATTCCATCGCGAACACAGTGACCGGCAATCGCAATTCTTCTTGCGGACCCAGCACCCGAGGCAACGTTCCAAGCACCATCAGAGGTTTGCGGACCGGCGTCGCTTTCTGGCTTGACCCATATGCACCTTCATAACCGGCGACAACCATGGTCCGAACCGATCCGATATAGGATGGGATGTCGATCGAATGCGAGGCGGTCTGCCCGGATGACAAAAAGAAAGGTCCGAGGTAACGTACCATCGGTTTGAAGCGGATCACGGATTCTTCCCGCGGCCTCAATTCTCCATCCCCACCAATGGTGATGACCCGATTGATGCGCCCCGAACTGGCTCCGCTCACGAATTCATACACATCCCATGTGCGTGTTCCCAACGCTTCTTTCGCATAGAAATGCTTATGTGGATCCGGAGTCTGAAACCGGGTGATATCCAGCAATCCTTCATCCACCATCGCGATCGTATACACCATAGGTTTGCCATTGGCTTCTTTCACGCGGATGCGGGTTGTGGTTTCGGGTTCGAGCACCTCCGCCATCTCAATCACGGGTCGTAGCACCGTCGCCGGATTGGTCACCAGTACCGGAACCACACCATACATCCGGATGGGATGGCTGTTGGATGTGGACGCATAGGGTTGGATGAGTGTCACCGACACATATACATTCGGCGCATGTCCGGGCTCGGATTTGAACGAATAGGTTTGTAATCCAGCCGTTGTGGTCACCCATTCCTCACGGATTCCTTTGCTGTTTTCAATGGTGATGAGAGCACGACCGTTTTCGGCCCCTGGAAAGCGGATCGAAACCGTCTCACCCGAAGAGTAGGTCGGTTTCTCGACAGAAAGATTCATGCGGATGGGAGCTCCGCTGCCATCGTCGGTGGATCGACCTGCCCAACCGGGTCCGTCGAACCAAGCCACACTCGACGCGACATGGGAACTACCCGTTTCTTTGACTTCAATCAGGTATCGGCCCCAATTCGCATCCGAAATAGTAAGCGGGAAGGAGCCCTTGCCGCTCGCATCCGTCCGCACGGTCTGTTTGAACACGGGTTCGGTCTGTTGACGAGCGAGATAAGCGCCATCATCGGCGGCTTCCGAATCCCACCACCAGCGCCACCTAAGTTTGTACACATTCACCTCGAGGGTGCGGTTTGCGAGCGGACTTCCATTTCCATCCACCGACACCACCTCCACGCTGTGCGCACGCCCCGTCACCAATGGTTGGCCGGGCGACGTTTCCGGTACGTGCAGCCCCGCGAATGCGGTATAGGGGGCCACAATCACACTCATCTGATCCGTACTGAAATCACCAGACGCCTCAAACACGCGGATCGTCATGGCGCCGCGCAACCGTCCCGACGCTTGGTTCAACTCCTCAATCGGATATCGTATCGACGCCACGCCCGATTCGCTCAGAGTTCCACTGTACACCTCGATAGGCTCGGAACGCATCGACCGGTTCATGTTCCAAAACACGAAATTCGGAAATCCATCGAACGGCTCGCGATAATCCGTCAGCCGCATGTTGATATCGGCTTTGAGGCCACGGGCCGTCGCGCCGGTCAGCCATTCCGCCGCCAACGTGCCGCTGATGATATTGCGATCCGTTTTTAAATCCGGCTTGATCCGCAAGCGGTTCGGTTTGATGGTTTCGATGCGGACATTGTGGGTGAAGCGCTGATCGCCGACTCTTGCTGTGAGAGTCCATAATCCGGTCGGCGCATCCATCGATGTGGCATCCGAAAACCGATACACCCCACGCACGGATTGGGTGAGAACTCGTTGTGTCACAACCGACCCCATCGGATTTCGCAATTCCATCACAACCGGATGATTCGCCGGCAACGTTTTGGAGGCATCATCCAACATGGTGGTGATATGCAGCGAATCGCCGGGTCGCCATACGCCGCGCTCGCCGTACATGAACCCCTTCAAACCACCCCTCACCACATTACCTGACACATCGAACGCGCTCAGGGGTCTCGACGAGCCATTATCCACTTTCAAGTACCCGAATTGATTGTCTTGTTGAGCAATCACCAACCACGGATTTTGGACCTCGTTGAATCGGACCGACCCATCATTTCCGGTTGTTCCTGACGTGATCACCTGGTTTTGCAGATCCAAAACCTTGATGGAGACGCCAGGGATCGGATTCGTGTTTTGCAAATGGGCCACGCTCACGATCATCGTTCCATCCAACGTATGCTTCGCGATCAAACCAAGATACGACGACAACAGATTTCGCGAGATCTGTCGATTCGAATTGAAATAGGACACAT
>CAYPOI010000100.1:0-7899 GCA_964412365.1 uncultured Chitinophagales bacterium
CACCGCATTGGCCACGCCCGCGCTGGCGAACGTGTACACCGGCGTGCCGCCCAGGTCCACCGTTGCAAAACCCGTCACCAATCCGCTCAGCGCCGCCGTGCCCGTGGCCGACGCCGTCGTGTTGCCGTCGTAGACCTTGTTGGTTCCCGTCAGACCCGTGATGCTCAACGCCTTGGCCGTGATGTTCGCAGTAGCCGTCGGTGCATCTGTAAAACTCAACGTGTAATTTGTCGCATCCGTACCGGTGAGAGTTGTACCAGTCAATGAGACCGTCTTGGCATCGCCTACCGTCGCTGACGAGAAAACTCCGACCAAATTGAGAGTGACCGTACTGCTACCTGATACCAAACCTGTGATTGAGAGTCCGCTTCCGTTTACCGAAGCGGTGGTGCTGCCGTCAAAAACCTTGTTACTTGCGGTGAATGTTCCGGAAATGGTCACTGCCTTTGTCGTCATGTTGAAAGCCGACGACGTGGCAGAAGTGAGTGAACCCGATGCAGCAGTGAGTGTGTAGCCAGTACCCACTTTATTGATAGAGATACCCGTGAACGTGGCTACACCTGCCGCCGCATTGACTGTAGCTGTACCAGAGATAGAACCACTACCAGGATTTGTGCCGATAGATAGAGTGACCGACGATGTGTTGTTCGTCACTCTATTGCCATTGGCATCAAGAATTTCAACAGTGATGGATGGTGTGATGTCTGCGCCGATAACAGTATTGCTTGGCTGCTGAATGAAGGCCAGTTTATCGGCCGCGCCTGCGCTGACCACCACGCTCAGGCGGTCATTTCCCGCTGCGCTGATGGTTTGATCCGTCACCGCCACAACGGCGGTCTCCGTCTTGACCAAAACCATGGGACCCGTTGCCACGCCGCTGGCAAAATCGCGACTGGTCGCCGAACCGAATGCCGTGGTGGCCACGGTCGGATTGGCCGCGTTTGGCGAAGCAGCCGCTCCGCTGAACGTCAGCGTCTTGGACCCGGTGTAGCCGGTGGCCACGTTGCCATTGGCATCATAGGCGGTGATGGTGATCGTCTGGGATGCGCCCGCGGTCTGCGTACCCGATCCGGTGACGACGAGTTTGCTCGCCGTGCCCGCCGTGATGTTGAAGCTCGACGATGTGCCCGATGTCAGACCCGTCGAGCTCGCAGTGAGCGTATAGCCGGTTCCGACTTTGTTGATGCTCAATCCGGTGAATGTCGCCAATCCGGACGCCGCCGTGACCGTGGCCGTGCCCGTAAGCGTGCCAGTGCCAGGGTTCGTACCGATTGCCAACGTCACCGACGCTGTGCTGCCCGTTACCCGGTTGCCATTGGCGTCCTGGATCTGGACCGTAATGGTTCCTGTCGATTGCCCGGCAACCGCACTGGCTGGCTGAGCCACAAAGGCCACCGCACTGGCCGCGCCCGCCGTGCCCGTTGCCGTGAAGGTCAGAGGGGATCCCGTCAGACCGGTTGAGGTCGCCGTCAAGGTGTTCGTCCCCGCCGTCGTGCCCAACGTCCAGCTTCCCACCGTCGCGATGCCCGAAGCATTGGTCGTAGCGCTCGCCCCAGTCACACTACCGCCGCCCGAAGCCACTGCAAACGTCACACTCACTCCCGACACGGGGTTATTGCTGGCATCACGTACGATTACACTTGGCAATGTTCCGACCGCGCTGCCCGCTGTCGCACTCTGGTTGTTGCCCGCGTTGACCGCGATCTGTGTCGCTGTAGACGGCGTGCTGAAACTCCACGTCACCGCCGCATTGCCTTGAGTTCCGTTCAACAAACTGAATGCCGGCACGGTCACTGTGTAGGTCTTCCCATCCACAAAAGCAGCATGGGCGATGGTCAACAACCGGTTTCCTGAACCGCTTAATGATCCGGAGACAGACGCCACTTGGTTATTCTGTGCATCACGGATGATGATGGAGCTCAAATCACTGCTGGTAATGTCCCGATCAAACAACACACTGACGGTAGCATTCAGAGCGACTCCAGTCGCATTCGCCGTCGGCGTCAGCGTAGTCACCAAAGGCCTCGTTGTGGGTGCCGTGACCGTCGTGATGTTTACCGTTCCCTCATATGTCACACTACTCGCGGTGAACGTGGCCTTGATGGTCGCCGTTTCCACAGCCGTGTGGGTTTGGTACTGAATGGACGCCTGACCAAACGTGTTCGTATTCACCGTCGTGGTTCCGATCAACGAACCGTTACCACTGAATCTTGAGAACGTCACGGCAATGCCAGATCCGGCCGGCGCGTCGAATGCATCCGTCACCGTGGCATAAACCGTCGCGATGTCTCCGGCAAACGGACCATTGGGTGAAGCAATCAAAGAAATTTTGGTGAATGGCAGTTTGGATACCGTGATGATGTTTGAAATCGCACTCCTCGCACCATCCACAACGTTATAGGCGTAAATGGCCACTCCTTCTCGGATGTATCCCAACTCGGTTGCACCTGTAACAGTCAAGGTCCCACCACTCACGGTTCCGAGCACGTTCCCATCCGCATAGAGCGTGGTGGTACCCTGAGTATTAGAAACGTTAATGGTGACCGACGTCGTCGATGGGGTGATTGTGGTAGTAGTAATGTTTGGCGTCAAAATCGCCGCAGCAAGAACCGTCACACTATTTGATGCCGCGCTGAGCAGCTCGCCCGATGCTTGAGCTTTGGCAGTAAGCACCCATCCGGTTTGCAAGGCGGTCACAGTGGCGGTCCATTTTCCGAAGGCATTCACCGTTGTGCTACCGATTTGAGTGCTGCCTTGATAGACATAAATGGTGGAACCCGGAAGTTCGGTGGAGGTACCCGAAACCGTCGTCCCAGCGGCCACATACGACCCGGTGATGGTGGGTGCGCCCGAGGTCTCGGATCCGGTAGCCGCGGATACGATGACTTCGTTAGACACATTCGACAATGCATGAGTCGACGTATTGCTCTGTGCACGCGCTGTGATACGTGCCCCTTCGAGAAATCCATTCGCAACTACAAAGGTGTGCGTACTTCCGCTGTTGATGGTCGACGGGCTGCTAGCCAACAAACCACCGTTTACATATAGACGCAGTGTCGAACTGGTGTAGTTGCTCTGCACAATGACGTTGGTCGAGCTGGTCGACGCATTGATTGTCGTGGTGGTGATAGTTGGAGCAGGAGTCGTGGTTTCACTGCCAACGGTGACATTTGAGTATCCCGATTCACAGGAAGAGAGCGTCGCTGTGACAAAATAAATTCCAGTGTTTATGTTGCCATTCCCCCCCAAACTGAACGTCCATGCGTTCCCAGTTGTCGCCACATAAAACGGGGGTGCAGGAGACGTCGATGTACTTGTGACGGCCGTGAACGTATTGATCGCTGTTTGTTCATACAGCTTGATCTCGACCGTATTCGCTGCCACAGTGCCCGTTAATGGAGTCCAAGTCCCGCTGATTTCTCTCGAACCGTTTGACCGTCCCGTAATCACCGGCGCTGGAACGAAGCAAGCCTGTGTTCCGACCACGATTTTCTGATTCCCTGCCATCGACTCCGATTTGCTTGTCGCCGTCGCGGTGGCACGAATAAGATTACCCTGAGCAAAGTTGGCCGGGTTAACCGTGACCGACCATGAATTTGTACTCGAAGTGAACGAAAATCCAGTGGAAGCCAGCGAGGTCCAGGTTGTGCCGCTGTCTGTGCTTTTGGATAGGTTGATGCCAGTGAGGGCGGTTTCCGTCGTGAGACCGGATATGGTGGTGGACGTGGTGCTGATCGTACTCGTGATGGTTGGAGGAGCCGCACGTACCGCCGGGAAATTCGACGATGTCAACGTGCTTCCCGATGTCGGTGGGAAGGTATTCACAACCGCAGCGAATGCATCATAGATTGTCCCGAATGATGCGTCGTTGATTCCGTTGATGTCCGACACAGTTCCGTTGATGCCGCTGTTGGAACTGGTGATGGTCGCCGCTACCGCACGAAACTCCATCGTATTGTTGAATCCGATTGCAGCCAAGTCAGACCATGGCACATAGAATGAATAGAAGTAGGCCGGCTCATTGGTAATGATGTCGATACCGGATACCGCTTTTTGAAAGTGGGTATTCAGGCTATACACATAGGACGCCGTGGAATTATTGGCCACAGAGGTATAATTGTAGACATTTACACCCGGCGATCCACCGCCGGTCTGCAAGACCACCTCATACTGGAATCCAGGATTGCCACTGGTTACCGTACCAAACGATGTGGTGTTGGTGTTGAACAGGAAGGTGTACCCTTTCGAAGCGGTCGAAGCCGTTTTGATACGAATTCGGAAATACAAATACGTTCCATCCGACCAAATCATCGAGCCGGAATCGTCTACACCAGCCACGATATCCGTGTGTCCGCCACCACCGCCCGTGCTCAAATCGTTCAATGGCTCCGTGATGGGAGTCCGGAGTGCACGGTACGGGATTTCACTGTTCACGAGGTCATCTGCACATCCGGAGGCTGCAAACCCGGTAGGTCCGCACGAGGCTTTTGACACAAAGCCGTCTCCGTTAGGATCCAAGACGAGCTGTCCATTGGCCTTGGTGCCTGTCGCTGGTTTAAATATCTGACCACGGACCTGCCCAAACAGCGAAGCCGGCAATAAAAAGATGATCAGTAGGAGGAGTGCGTAAAAACGAGTCATGTAACTTCGTGTGACTATAGAATGCGAATGATTTCGATGCGACGATTTTGCCTACGCCCGGCCTCGGTGGTGTTGGGCGCGATGGGCTGAATAGACCCCACTCCGACCGCATCCATGCGGTCGAGTGGGATTCCTTTGGTCAACAAATAGGCTTGGATGCGAGAGGCCCGTGCCAATGAAAACAGATCATTCACACGGTCAGAACCACGGCTATCGGTATGACCGACGATGCGTATGCGGATATCCGAATATTGATGTAACCAATCTGAAAGAACGTCGAGGTCGGCAATGGAAATCTCATCCAGCTCCACCCCCATCCGGACCAATCGAGGCTGTATCACGGCAAGGGATTGACCCAATTCCACCATGGCAGGTTGGATTCGTGCGGCGGCACTCGATTGAGCAAAAGCGAAAGATTCTTGAATTTGAATGGATTCTGATCCGCTAAGGAGCTCAAATTCGACCCGACGATTGCGGAAACGACCTTCTTCCGTGCGGTTATCTGCGATGGGTTCTTGGGCAGCCGCAGCGGAAATCAGAATTCGGTTCCAAGCGATCCCGCGTTCCATCAACCAGCGCTTGGTCTGCCACGCACGCTCCGTGCCGAGCACATCATTCAGAGGAACGCGTCCGCGCACGTCCGTATGGCCACGCAAGTGAAGGATCGCATCAGGCTTGGCTGTCAAATGGCTCAACACGATCTCCATGTCTTCAATCTCATCGGCTCGGATGTCGGCCCGCAGAAGATCGAAGTTGATCATGATCGGCATGTCTTTGAGCACAACATCGGGTATCCGGCGAGGTCCGGGATCTGTCGACACAGCAAGAGGTGCTGGAGATGGTTGGATCCACAGTACTGGAGTATTCACAGGCACATAGCGAGTGGGCATGCGGAAGGGACGCGAAAATTTCAATCCGACGGATACGGACAGATACCCGTCCAACCCTTTCCGATCGAAGGATTCCAAAGTCGATGAGCTGGTGATTTGATATCCGCTCGAAAGCACCAATTGGGTTTGATCATCCAGGTGGATGGTGGTTCCAATGCCAATCGGAACGTGAGCGGCCCAGTTATTGGTGAAATCCCATAATTCGGACGTGCGTATTTTGGGTCCGGCATCCACCGTCAACGGATCGTCGGGGCGCGGTACTTCAATCAATGTGTAATTCACAGCGCCTAAACCTGCGAACAGATACACATCGCCTGGATTGAATTTTGGAAAGAGGAATCCGGATCGGTAACTGAATGGGAAGTACAGGAATTTGTAATCGATCGGAAGGATGCGCGTGGTGTAATCGTATCCACGTAGGGTTCCGATACCGATACTGAATTCGCCTTGTGTATTCCTTCCAAGCTGGTGACGGATGAAGGGCTGAACCAACGGACTCAATCCATCGTCTTGCAGGTCCGTCATCCCAAAGGTGCCGCGAAAATGGATTCCTTTATCGATTCCACGAATCAAGTTCTGCCCAGTGGCCATGATCGGCGACAGGAATAGAACGAAAATGATGACAGTGACGTACGATGAGTGATTGACAAACTTCATTGAATCCGTGGGCGTGCTGCGGGTACGTGTGAAAACTACGAACTGCGCGAATCGCACATCGTTAGGATGTGCTAATCAACCCACCTTCAAACGGTTGTTAACGTTCTAATTTATAGGTACATATACTTATTTAAAGACTATATTCGCCTACCAATATATTAGAACTTTGAAATGTTCTACTCGTCGTCTGACACGTCGTCGTCGCTATCGTCTGCGACGTCATCGGCCGCCAAGATCGGCTCGTCTTCGCCCTCTCCTGCCGCATCATCGTCGTCGTTTTCCGGTTCCGGAACCACAGGTTTTTTCTTGGCTTTTTCTTCGGTGGCACCAGCTCGTTTCAGGAGCATGGATGCTTCGATGTGATCGTTTTCGTTCGCCATGGCGAGCGCGGTTTCGTTGTTACGATCGCGCATTTTCACATCCGCGCCTTTATGCAACAGATAGCGGATGATGTCCACATGACCTTCTTTGGAGGCCTGCATCAATGCGGTGTGCCCCCAATGGGAAGTCCCATTGATTTCAGCACCTTTTTCGACCAACAACTTCACCACGGCGAGCTTCCCTTCACGGGCTGCGATGATGAGAGCGAGTGGACCGATCTCCGCACCGCTTTCGAACAGGAAATGCATCATTTCGATGTTGCCATTTTCAGCGGCACGATTCAGGGCTGTTCCCCCGATTTTGTTCTTCAGGCCTACATCGGCACCACGCCCAACAAGAAATTTCACAATCTCAATATGATTGGTTTGAACCGCATAAAACAGGGCCGTAGACCCTTTTTTATCCACTTCATTGATGTCAGCTCCCTTATCCAAAAGAGTTGTGACCAGGTCGAGATCGCCTTCAAATGCGGCTGTGATAAATGGGCTGTTTTCCATGGGTTTTGCTTGTTTTCAGGGGGTCAAATATACTCTTTTTTACCCTCAATTTTCCACTTTCCGGAATAGCCGTTCGCGAACGAAATCGCATTCATTCGAGCCTTTCCTTCCAGTTGGACTTCGGTCAATCGGATATGCCCATCGGCGGTTCGTATCACGAGTGGATCGTTTTCCGAGTGTTCGGGCATATTCCATAGTTCAACGGAATGGACCAGCAATTTCTTGCCGTCCAATTTGAGCCAAGCCCCAGGAAACGGATTAAAGGCACGTACATGGTTTTTCACGGCTATTGCGGACAACGAGAAATCCAGCCAAGCATCTTCCGGCCAAACTTTCGGAGCGGGAGTCGCGCTGGAGTCATCCTGCGGCTGGAGGTTCACATCCCCTCTCGAAATACGGTCGATTGCACCAACAAGGGTTTGCGCGCTGAGCCGCATCAAGCGCCGATACACATCCCCCGTGGTTTCATCAGGCCCTATATTCGTTTTAGCGTATGTAAGGATTCCACCCGTGTCGATGCCCTCGTTAAGGAAAAAGATGGTGACACCGGTTTCGGTTTCACCATTGGCGATGGCCCAATGGATGGGCGCTGCGCCACGGTATTTTGGCAACAAGGAGGCATGGGCGTTGATGGATCCGATACGTGGAACGGCCAATAGGGATGTCGGAAGGATTTTGAACGCGACCACGACGAACAAATCGGGCTTAAGCGCGGCAAGGGCGTCTTGAATAACCGCATCTTTCAATGAATCGGCTTCGAGGACCGGTATGCCAAGTTCCAAAGCCTTGGCCTTGACCGGTGTCGGGGTGAGTGTGTTACCGCGGCCACGGCG
>CAYPOI010000101.1:0-7749 GCA_964412365.1 uncultured Chitinophagales bacterium
CGAACCGGAGTGTCTGATGAGCGGTTCTTAGATGGCGTCGACATCCACTTCCTACCTTGAGTAAGGTATAAGCTTTCTGTTTCCAATATTCCATACCTGCGACCGTTATTGCTAAATGAAAGACGATAACTACAATTCGTCATACAATTTATTATAATTTGATCATATCAATTAGCAATGACATTAAAAGAACAACTCCACGTACTAGCCGAAGAAAAAAATTCACCTTGCGTCACCATATCCTTCAATACGCATCGCACGCACCCCGACAATGCGATGGATGCGGTGACGTTGAAAAACCTCCTGAATGAAGCGGAAGAACGGGTGATCGCTGAATTCGGAAAGAGGCCTGTCGCGACATTACTAAAAAAATTAGAAGACATTCCATCAGAAATCGACGAAAATTACAACTTGGATAGTTTGCACATTTTTGTTTCTAACGACACGAAAGAAATCATCAAATCAACATGGCCATCCAGCAATGAAGGTGTTCATATTTCAGACTCCTTCGCGGTGCGTTCCATCCTCAAATCGCATGTGCGAAGCGAACACTATTTACTGATGTTAATGGCACAAAGTGGTGTGACATTATATGAAGCAATGAATGATGGAATCATCAAAGAAATCGAGAATGAAGATTTTCCTTTTGCCGAAACCCGTCATTATAACACACACTCCGACCGAGGTAGCGATTCCAAACACTTGGATGATGCGGTGCGTGAATATCTGAATAAGGTGGACAAAGCGCTTGTCAATGTCCACAACCAAACAGACATGGATTGTGTGGTGATTTGTACCGAAGACAATTACAGTCGACTTCAACAAGTGGCCGACAAACCCTCTGTTTATCTTGGATATGATGCGGTCGATTACAACCATACCGAGCCGCATCACATCGTGAAGCAATCGTGGGACATCATCCAGACCCTTCAAACCGAACGACGGACCAAAGCCATTGAAGAGATGAAAGAAGCGGTTGGTCAACATGCGGTGCTGACCGATTTGCAGGAGATCTATCAAGCATCCATCGACGGACGAGGTGATATGCTGATCGTGCATCAGGACTTTTCCCAAGCCGTGATCATGACTGGTGACAGGACGTTCAAGCGCGTCGACGATGCGACGGAAGAAAATGCCATCGACGACATCACCAGCACCATCGCGTGGGAAGTTTTATCCAAAAAAGGTCGCGTGTTCTTTACTCGGCAGGATGAAATTCAAGACCTTGGCGATATCGTGCTGAAAACACGATATTGAAAGCGATGGTTGAGTTAGATCACATATCCACCCTGCCGCCAAAGGAAGCTGAGAAGGCGGAAACAAAAGACGCGCTGAAAGAACTCCGAAAAGAACTATTTCAGTTACAAAATAAGTTCTATGCTGACGGCAGATACAGCCTTCTCATTGTCTTACAGGGGCTTGATACGTCTGGCAAAGACGGTACCATCCGTCACGCATTCAGCGGAATGAACCCTCAAGGAGTTCAGGTCACATCGTTCAAAAAACCAACGGAACTTGAGCTGAAGCACGATTTTTTATGGCGCGTCTACCCTCATTTTCCTGAGAAAGGGATGATCCGGGTATTCAACCGGTCCTACTATGAAGACATTCTGGTGCCTTCTGTAAACAAAAGCCTGTCAGATGATGTGTTGCAGCACCGCTTGAACCTGATCAATGAACTGGAACGTCACTTGTTGGCCAATGGGACATTGATTTTAAAATTCTATCTGCATCTGTCCGCTGAAGAGCAGATTGAACGGATTGAAGAGCGTAAGACCAACCCGAACAAACGATGGAAGTATGCTGAGGAGGATGAACTCATACCCCATCAATGGGATGATTTCAGAAAGGCGTACCATTCCATCCTGAATGGATGCGACCAACATCCCTGGCACATCATTCCTTCGGACAAACGCTGGTTTCGGAATTACACAGCGGCTAAGATTTTATCGGAAGAGCTAAAAAAGCTTGATCTGAAGTTCCCGGGTGAATAAAAGGTAGACAGTATGGAAACGCATAAAGAGCATTCGCATGCACATCAAACGCATGAAGAAAGCAAAAAACATGAAGGTCATTCTGAAGGTCACGACAAGCATGCTGGCCACAACGTAGCCGACTTTTGGAAACGGTTCATCATCAGCTCCATCGTTTCGATTCCTGTGCTCGCTTTGTCGCACATGATTCAGCAGTTTTTTGGCTTTGAACTGTCGTTTCCGGGCGACAAATATGTCTTAGCCATTCTGTCGACCTTCATCTTCTTCTATGGAGGGTATCCGTTTCTCAAGGGACTGGTTGACGAAGTCAAAGACAACGCGATTGGGATGATGACCCTGATTGGTGTCGCGATCACGGTAGCATGGGCGTACAGCGTCGCGATCACGTTCGGCTTACCCGGTATGGACTTCTATTGGGAAATGGCCACATTGATCGACATCATGCTCATTGGCCATTACGTCGAAATGAAGTCGGTGATGGGAGCATCCCGTTCATTGGAACTGCTTGTGGACATGATGCCATCCACAGCCCACCATGTGAAAGACGGGAAGATACACGACATGCCGGTCAGCGAATTGAAGGTGGATGATCTGGTGATGGTGAAGCCGGGCGAAAAAGTGCCCGTGGATGGAATCGTGACCGAAGGGGAAAGCTATGTGGATGAGAGCATGCTGACCGGCGAGAGCAAACCGGTGAAAAAAAGTATGGACCAAAAGGTGATTGGTGGCGCCATTAATGGCAACGGGTCGTTGACCATCAAAGTGACCAGCACCGGAAAAGACAGTTACCTGAACAAGGTGGTGACACTGATTGAAGAGGCGCAAAAAGTGAAATCCAAGACCCAAAATTTTGCCGACCGCGCCGCACGAATTCTGACGTTTGTCGCCCTGGGTGGCGGATTCATCACATTGGTTGTTTGGTTGCTCTTGGGTTTCCCATTCGTGTTCGCATTGGAACGGATGGTGACAGTGATGGTGATTTCCTGTCCACATGCGTTGGGCTTGGCCGTGCCCTTGGTCGTGGCCATTTCCACATCCATCTCCGCCCAGAAAGGGTTGCTTATTCGCAACCGGACAGCGTTTGAAAATGCACGATTGATCACCATGATCATCTTCGACAAAACGGGCACGCTCACCAAGGGTTCACACGAACTGCAAGACGTGAAAGTGTTGAATTCCGCTTTCGATGACAAAGAGTTGCTTCGACTCGCGTCCGGCATCGAACAGCATTCGGAACACTACATCGCCACCGGATTGATGCGGAAAGTCAATGAACTGAAGATCGATGTACCTAAATCGGATGGCTTCAATTACATGCCAGGGAAAGGATTGGAAGGAACGGTGGATGGGAAAGACATCAAAGTGGTCGGTCCAAATTACCTGAAGGAACATAAACTGAGTATCCCTGAAATGGATGCTGAGTTTACCGGAACGATCGTCTACGTGGTCATCGATCAAGACATCGCTGGGTATTTCACCTTTTCGGACCAGATCCGGGAAAGCTCATTTGAAGCCATCCAGATCCTAAAAGAAGCCGGAATCAAAAACCTGTTGCTCACGGGCGACAATGAAACCACAGCCAAGAAAGTAAGCGATGAGCTGAACATGGACGGATTTATGGGGAATGTACTGCCGCATGAAAAGCTGGAGAAAGTGAAAGAGCTTCAGGGAAAAGGAGAATTCATCGCGATGACCGGTGACGGCGTGAACGATGCGCCTGCCCTCGCACAAGCGGATGTCGGAATTGCAGTTGGTTCAGGTACGGATGTTGCCGCCGAAACAGCGGACATCATTCTGGTCAACTCCGATCCGAAAGACATTGCCAATCTGATTCTGTTCGGAAAAGCCACCTATAACAAAATGATTCAAAACCTATGGTGGGCGGCGGGATACAACATTATTGCTATCCCTTTGGCAGCAGGGGTTTTATATAACTGGGGAATCATGCTGAGTCCCGCGATCGGTGCGGTGCTTATGAGCCTAAGCACCATTGTGGTCGCGTTCAACGCGCAGCTATTGAAAAGGCAGATGGTGTAGACTCAACCCCATGGTGCCTTCGCCCATGGTTTAGGAAATGAGTGTTGGATACAATCAACTATGTACCCTATCATGTCGTTCACCCTTCGTTGTCGAACCTAAACTACCAAGTGAACATCCTCCTTACCGGCGTCACCGGTTATATCGCGCAACGGCTCTTGCCGGTTCTGTTGAAAGACGGACACCACGTTGTCTGCTGCGTCCGCGACAAAGGCCGCTTCAATGCCAAAAAATACTTGTCATCGAATCTGACCGTCATCGAAGTCGATTTTCTGAATAAGATCAGTTTGGAGCAGATTCCCACGGACATTGACGTGGCCTATTACCTCATTCACTCGATGTCGACCCAAAGCGGTGATTTCGAGGACATGGAAGAAGAATGCGCCCGGAATTTCAAAGAGCGGTTGGAGCAGACATCTGCACACCAGGTGATTTATCTGAGCGGCATCAGTAACACAGAGGAACTTTCGAAGCATCTGACATCCCGCAAACAGGTGGAGAGCGTGCTAGCAGGGTCCACATTCGCGCTCACCACCTTGCGAGCGGGCATCATTGTGGGATCGGGTAGCGCCTCGTTCGAGATTATCCGTGATTTGGTCGAAAAACTGCCATTCATGATCGCGCCGCGATGGTTGAAGACCAAATGCCAGCCCATCGCCATCCGAAATGTCATTGAGTTCTTGGTAGGCGTGATCGGAAAAACCGAGACCTACAATCAGAGTTTTGATATCGGCGGGCCGGATGTGCTGACCTACAAAGAAATGCTCCTACGCTTTGGCAGCATCCGTGGACTTAAGCGCCGTATCGTGGTCGTTCCCATCATGACACCGAAAATCTCATCCTATTGGCTGTATTTCGTCACGGCCACCTCATTCTCCCTTGCGAAAAACCTCGTGAACAGCATGAAGGTGGAAGTGATCTGCAAACCCAATCATCTCGGTTCGTCGCTCGGCATTGTCCCCATCGATTACGACACATCCATCCGCTTGGCGTTCGATAAAATCGAGCAAAATCAGGTCGTTTCAAGTTGGAAAGATGCTCAAACCAGCCGCTTGTTTCGGAACGGAATCTCGACATTCATTGAAGTGCCTACGCATGGATGCTTCAAAGACATCCGAACTCGCCAACTTACAGACACCACGACTGCGATGAAAAAAATCTGGTCCATTGGGGGCAAAACCGGATGGTATATGGCCAACTGGCTATGGGAGTTGCGTGGATTCATCGATCAGCTGTTCGGTGGCGTCGGAATGCGTCGCGGACGGAAAAGCGACACCGAATTGGATGCCGGAGATGCGCTCGATTTTTGGCGCGTTCTCTTAGCCGACAAGCAGGAAAAACGCCTGTTGCTCTATGCCGAAATGAAACTTCCCGGCGAAGCATGGCTCGAGTTCAAAATCGATGCGCAAAACGTCCTTATGCAAACGGCCACGTTTAGACCTTTAGGGCTGCTTGGGCGGATGTATTGGTACGCAGTACTCCCTTTTCATGGGTACATCTTCAACGGGATGATCAACCGGATCGCTGAAAATCCGCATCTTTGAGGATGCGCATTCTCTTTTCCTTCCTCCTTCTCGGCCTTCTACCCACCCTCCACGCCCAAACCGTATCCATCACCTTCGAGGTCGACATGCGTTTGGAAATCGAGACGGGCCGTTTCAATCCCGCTACCAGAACGGTCGATATCGCCGGATCCTTTAACGGATGGGGATCCACGGGCCACCAGATGTCAGATGCCAACCAAGATTCGGTCTACGCCGTCACGATAGCCGGCTTCACACCCACCACCATCATCGCGTTCAAGTTCCGACAAAACGGAGTGTGGGACGGTTCCGAGGAATTCGCCGGCGGCGGACCCAATCGCAGTTATACGGTCCCATCCACCAACTCCACCTATCGCCGCTGGTACAACGATCGTAGTCCTGCCAATACGCCACTGACGGCCGATTTCGGAACCTCGCGCACTCACATCCTTCCTGGCGGATCGGTCCGATTCACGGACGCGTCCGCAGGCAAACCCAGCACCTTCGCATGGACCTTCGAGGGCGGAACCCCGGCCACATCCACCCTTCGCGATCCGGTTGTGACCTATTCGGATGCGGGCACCTACGACGTGAGGCTCATCATCTCCGCAAGCGGAGGTCGCGCCGACACTCTCGATTCGCCAAATCATATCCTCGTGAGTGAATCAGCTCCAGTGTCCACCCCAGGCTCCATCGAACGCGACTGGCGCGAAGACCTGTTCTATGAAATCTATGTTCGAAGCTTTTCCGATTCCGATGGCGACGGCGTGGGCGATTTCCGAGGCCTCACCTCCCGCCTCCCCTATCTCGAAGAACTCGGCATCACAGGCATCTGGCTGATGCCGATGCATCCGTCACCCAGCGACCATGGCTACGACGTCACCGATTATCGGGGTGTGAACCCGCAATACGGCACGAAGGAGGACTTCAAACACTTTCTCGAAGCCGCCCAAGCGCGCGGCATCAAAGTGATTCTCGATTATGTGATGAACCACAGTTCGAACCAACATCCCTGGTTCGTTCAATCGGCCGCAAACAACCCGGTGTATCGCGACTTCTACCGATGGTCGGCCACGAAACCCACGTACCGCGGCCCTTGGGGACAAGAGGTATGGCACTCCCGCAACAATCAATTCTATTATGGTCTGTTTTGGAGCGGCATGCCAGATATTAATTTCGATCATGCTCCCGTGAAAGACTCGATCTTCGCGGCCGCACGCTACTGGTTGGAAGATGTGGGTGTGGATGGATTTCGCCTCGACGCTGTCCTGTATTTGGATGAGGATGGAAGCACGCTTCAAAACACCCCCGAAACCTTCAACATCTTGCAAGAATTCAAGGCCGAGACCGCATCCGCCAATCCGAATTCCTTTCTTGTGGGCGAAGCATGGACCCAATCCAGCATCATCAAGAATTATGTGTCGAATAACCGGCTCGATTACGCGTTCGAATTCGACCTTTCGTACCGAATCATCGCCGCGGCGCGAGATGGTCTGACATCCGATCTGGCTTCCCATCTGAACTTCATCACGTCGTTATATGGTCCTGGGAAATGGGGAACTTTCCTCACCAACCACGACCAAAACCGGGTAGGTAATGAACTTGAATTTGATCCGGGCAAATTGCGGGTCGCATCCCAACTGTTGCTCTCGGTTCCGGGCGTGCCCTATCTGTATTATGGCGAGGAAGTGGGGATGTCGGGTGTCAAACCGGACCCGGATATCCGCCTGCCATTGGATTGGGATGAAGTGGATGCGCAACGCGCCGATTCCGCATCCTTATGGTCGAATTACCGAAATCATATTGCCATCCGCCATCAGGATTCCTTCTATCGCTTGTCAGATTACACGGCGTTTTCATCCGGTCCGCTGCTCACACAAGTTTTTTTGGATGAGGGACTCACCTCAAGCGGATTCATCATCACAAATGTGGGCACCGACACGCTTCTGGCCAGTCAGGCCGGCGTTGCGGCTTGGAATGAGATTTCCGTGACTCTGTCCGCCGCCACGCGCACCATCGAACGGACCACAAATGACACGCTCGTCAACCCGACAGTCGCCACCCTCGGCGACGTGAACATCCCGCCTCATAGCAGCAAGATATGGGCCGTGGAATACACCACGACATCTATTGAAACGCGTCCTGGTGATTCAGAGCGTGGTGAAGCGTTTGAGCTATACCCCAATTATCCGAAC
>CAYPOI010000102.1:0-7610 GCA_964412365.1 uncultured Chitinophagales bacterium
CCGTAATTGAGTTTCGATACGATGAGGAAATCACCTGTGAGCAAGGTTTTCTCCATCGATGGAGTCGGAATCCGATAAGCTTCGAACAACAAGGTGCGGACGATCAATGCCACGGCCGCCGCCCATAAGATGGCATCCAGCCATTCCTTGGCCCAGTTCTTCGCTTTGGCGTTGGTTGCACGCTGACGTGCGGTGGTGCGGGTTTTAGAAGCCACGAAAGTTCCTTATCTGAATCGTAATGTCTTGAGATGAGCGGGTACGGTAATGGGTTTGGTTTCGAATGTTCCATTCTGATACCGCACCATGTACCATTGCTCACGCTCCGGGGAATAGAAATAATCGGTGTATTCGGCTAATGATCGGTTCGACATCAACTTATCGGAAAATGCCCGCTTCACGCCTGGCATCATGTCCACAAACCGGCTGGATCCGCCCATCACCAAACCCGACGCGAATGGACCGTCGCTGTCCAAGATCATCATCGGAATGGAATCATTGACGATGAACCAATACTCAAACTGGATGCTGTTTCCGGGACGGATGTTGCTAACGCCCACGAAATCGGAGACCGTGATGGTCGGATTGCCGAATTGGCGCTGTAAACGTGCCCTCAACTCAGCGGAAGGTACCGGATCGATTGCGGTTTCACCTTGAAACCCGTTACCGGTCATATCCCGCATCTGATTGAAACGCGACATGAACGCCGCGCGCTCGTTATTCTCCACTTTTTTGAATGTCGGAACACGGAACGCATCCGGCACTTGCGCTGGCAAGGCGCTTCCGACAACGACGATCATCGCTGCCAACATCATTTTTTTAAACATGATACCCTAGTCTTGATCCATGGATAGTACAGCAAGGAAGGCTTCTTGTGGAATTTCCACGGCACCAACCTGCTTCATCCGTTTCTTACCCTCTTTCTGTTTTTCCAGCAACTTCCGCTTACGCGAGATGTCGCCACCATAACATTTGGCCAATACGTCTTTTCGAAGCGCACGGACACTGTCGCGTGCGATCACTTTCGTTCCGATGGCCGCTTGTATCACCACTTCAAACATCTGTCGGGGAATGAGTTCTTTGAGTTTGGCGCAAAGCTTCCGACCCCAGTCGTAGGCTTTGTCGCGATGCACGATGGTGCCCAAAGCATCCACCGGATCGCCATTCAATAAAATATCGAGCTTCACCATATTACCGGGTCGGTCGCCGATGAACTCATAATCCAACGACGCATACCCCCGAGTATTGCTTTTAAGTTTGTCATAAAAATCGAACACCACTTCCGAAAGTGGTAACTCATACGTGATGTCGACCCGCTTCGTATCCAAATACATCGTGTTCTTGAACACTCCACGACGCTCTTGGCACAAGGTCATGATCGAGCCGATGTACTCGGCCGGTGTAATAATTTGTGCCTTGATGTAAGGTTCGAATATGGTCTCGATGTTGCCCGGAGCCGGCATGTCGGATGGATTATCAACCTGAATCGTTTGCCCGTTGGTCAACACCACCTGATAGGCCACGTTCGGCACAGTGGTGATGATGTCCATATTGAATTCACGGTCGAGTCGCTCTTGGATGATTTCCATATGAAGCATTCCGAGGAAGCCCGCACGAAATCCGAACCCAAGCGCCACAGACGTTTCCGGCTCGAATTTCAAGGATGCATCATTCAGTTGAAGCTTGTCCAACGCCGCGCGAAGATTCTCGAATTGCTCCGAATCGGTCGGATAAATGCCGCTGAACACCATCGGCTTCACTTCTTTGTATCCGGGGATGGCGGATTTTGCCGGGTTGGCAACTGTCGTCACCGTATCGCCCACTTTCGTGTCTTCGAGTGTCTTCACCGAACCGATGATATAGCCTACTTCACCCGCTGATAGCACCGGACATGGTTCCGGCTTGATGCGCAGATAACCGATCTCATCCGCCTGATACTCTTTTCCGGTGGCCATGAACCGGATCTTGTCGCCCTTGCGAAGCTGGCCTTGCTCGATCCGCACGTAAACCACCGAACCGCGATAGGTGTTGAACACCGAATCGAAGATGAGGGCTTGAAGCGGGTTTTCATTCTCCCCTCCTGGCTCCGGGACCCGTGTCACGATCGACTCCAGCAATTCATTCACGCCGATACCGGTTTTACCGGATACTTCCAGGATATCTTCACGTTTGCATCCGATCAGATCCATCACCTGCTGCGCCACCACTTCGGGCTCCGCGCCAGGCAAATCCACCTTGTTCAAGACAGGAATGATTTCGAGGCCTTGCTCGATGGCCTGATACAAGTTCGATATGGTCTGCGCTTCGACGCCTTGGGATGCATCCACAACCAAAATCGCCCCTTCGCAGGCTTTCAGGGCGCGCGATACTTCATAGGCGAAATCCACGTGTCCAGGTGTATCGATCAGATTATAGATGTACTTATCCCCGTTTTGGGACACATAATCCATCTTGATCGCATGCGACTTGATGGTGATACCGCGCTCGCGCTCCAAGTCCATGTCGTCCAAGACTTGGTTCTGCATGTCACGCTCACTGATGGCACCGGTTCTCTCAAGAAGTCGATCGGCCAATGTCGATTTTCCGTGGTCGATATGGGCGATTATGCAAAAATTTCGAATGTTTTTCATCAACTGGGGCTTGGCCTAAAATGAGGCTAAAGATACGTTTTTTAGATGTGACTGTAACATTTGGCCCCTCTCGTGATCATAGGAGTGATAGGTTGATAAGCGATATGTTTGAATCTCTCTTTAACGAACGACGATAACCCCCCATCAGGTGGATAGCCCGATGGGGGTTTTTTATGGCCCAAAGTACAATTTTCGTATCTTTCAGCCCACTTTTCTAGCATACATTCAGTCATTTTGGAACCGAGCAACACCCTCCGGATCGCGATTCAGAAATCCGGTCGCCTTACAGAAAAATCCATCTCCCTTCTCGAGAACATCGGACTCAAATTCGATGGATACAAAGACCGCCTCATCGTCCCGATTCAAAACTTCGATGTCGAACTTCTTTTGATCCGCGACGACGATATTCCGGAATATGTGCAGGATGGCGTTTGCGATCTCGGTTTCGTCGGCGCAAATGTGACCGCCGAATATGGTGCGGATGTGACCGTTTTACGGAATATGGATTATGGCCGATGCCGCCTTTCCATCGCCGTTCCTAAGAACGGTCCGTTCAACTCTCCCGAGGATCTGAATGGAAAACGCATCGCCACCAGCTATCCGAACCTGACCAAAAACTGGTTCAAAGCAAAAGGCATGGATGTGCACACGATCAAGATTTCGGGGGCGGTTGAAATCGCACCTCGGTTGGATGTGTCGGATGCAATTTGTGACTTGGTGTCGACCGGCGGAACACTGAAGACGAACGGTCTTGAGGAGATGACGGTTATTTTCCGTTCCGAGGCGCAGCTCATCCGCACAAACAAGCCATTATCACAGCATAAGTTGGATTTGATCGAGAAATTCCTGGTTCGTATTGGTGGCCGGCAACTCGCCGAGCGCTCCCGCTACATCATGATGAACGCACCGAAAGACGCGTTGAAAACCATCTCCGGCATCATCCCTGCCCTTAAATCCCCCACCGTCCTCCCGCTGGCGGACGATAACATGATCGCCATCCACTCGGTCATTCCCATCAACCAGTTCTGGGAAGTCATGGAAGAACTCAAAGCGGCCGGCGCCACGGGCATCGTCATCCTTCCGATTGAAAACATGATCCTCTGACCCCCATGCTTCGCTCCTTTTCCTTAGCCGATTGCGATGCACAGGCCACGGAAGCCCTGCTACAGAGGCCGCGCATCGATCTGGCCTCGGTGCAAACCATCGTGGATCCCATCATCGACGACGTGCGCCAGCGCGGAGACGCGGTACTCATTGAGTACGCCCTGAAATTCGACAAAGCCACCATCCGGTCTACGATCTACATCCCACGTCCCACGGACCAAATCCCTCTTGATTCCGCCACAAAAGAGGCATTCCTTCTGGCCTATCGCAACATCCGGGCCTTCCATGAAGCGCAGATTCCGGTTTCTCTTGTGGTGGAAACCATGCCGGGCGTGGTGTGTCGGCGTGAAGCTCGTCCGATTCAGCGCGTCGGACTCTATGTGCCCGGAGGCACTGCCATCCTTCCCTCATCCGTACTCATGCTGGGCGTTCCAGCTCAAGTGGCCGGTTGCAAGACGGTGATTATTGCGACACCTCCACGTCCGGATGGAACCGTCAGCCCTGAAGTGGAATTCGCGGCGGCGTTGTGCGGTGTCAAACAAATTCTGTTGTCGGGCGGCGCACAAGCCGTGGCCGCGTTGGCCTATGGAACCGAAACGGTTCCGAAAGTGGATAAGATTCTGGGTCCGGGTAACCAGTATGTGACGGCCGCGAAAATGCGGTTGCAGAACAGTGACGCGATGATTTCCATCGATATGCCTGCCGGACCATCCGAAGTACTTGTGATTGCCGATGCCTCAGCAAATCCCGCATTCGTGGCCGCAGATTTGTTATCGCAAGCCGAGCATGGAAACGATTCACAAGTCGTTCTGGTCGCGATCGACGGATTCGACACCGTATCCCTTCAAAACGAGCTCCTCGATCAACTGTCGAAACTGCCCAGAAAATCGTTCGCCAAAGGCGCATTGATGCATAGTTATATCGTTTCTGTGTCCGATTCCGCCGAAGCGATGGTCTTTTCGAATCGCTATGCACCCGAGCATCTGATTATCAATACAGCGGATGCGGAAAACCTAGCATCCACCGTCATCCATGCGGGATCGGTGTTCATTGGCGGATTCACACCGGAAAGTGTCGGCGATTATGCGTCCGGCACAAATCATACCTTGCCGACTTACGGATATGCCCGCATGTACAGCGGCGTATCGCTGGATAGCTATTTGAAGCAAATAACGTTTCAGACATTGACTGAGGAAGGGTTGAAGGCATTGGGTCCGGCGGTCATCCGCATGGCCGAAACCGAAGGACTCGACGCCCACGCCAATGCCATCCGCATCCGCATCCCATCATGAATACTCCTTTCGACCTAGAGTCTTTGATTCGTCCGAACATCCGCTCATTGGTTCCCTACCGATGCGCCCGCGATGATTATGATTCCGGAATCTTGCTGGATGCGAATGAAAACAGCATCGGAGCTGTCACCGGTCCCGAGGGGAATCTGAACCGCTATCCAGATCCGCATCAGGATGAATTGCGTCGCGCGATCGCGAATGTGCGCGGATGCCGACCCGAACAGATTTTCTGCGGCGTAGGCAGCGATGAAGCGATCGATATTCTGATACGGATTTTCTGCGTTCCGGGGAAAGATCACATCATCATCACGCCTCCCACCTACGGGATGTACAAAGTCGCCGCGAAAGTGAATGATGTGAACGTGATCGAATGGCCCCTCACCCCCGATTTCCAGCTCGATCTTTCCAGCTTCCCGCATCCAGCATCCCGCGTCCCGCTTCTTTTTTTGTGCTCCCCAAATAACCCCACCGCCAACAACCTGAAGCGGGAAGACATCATCCGTGTTCTCACAACGTTTCCAGGAATCGTGGTTGTGGATGAGGCCTATATCGATTTCACGGATCAGACGAGTTTTGTGCGCGATCTCGACTCCTATCCGAATCTGGTTGTTTTGCAGACGTTCTCGAAATCCTATGGTTTGGCTGGAATCCGTTTGGGATTGGCCTTCGCCTCCGAAGCCATCATTTCCTGGTTTTTGCGTGTGAAAGCACCATACAATATCAATGTGTTAACCGCACGTGTGGCCTTGGATGCGTTGTCACAAACATCCACATTGCGGCATCATATCGATGTAATTTTATCGGAACGATCCAGAGTGATGAAAGCCTTGGCGCAGGTCCCTGCGGTGAAACATATCTACCCGAGCGATGCCAATTTCGTGTTGGTCCGTGTGGACAATGCCTTTCACGTGTATAAAACCATGGCCGATGCCGGGGTGGTGATCCGCTATCGCGGCGATCAATTGCATTGCGACAGCACCATCCGCATCACCATCGGAACACCCGAAGAAAACGACACCATGCTCGCCATGCTGAAGGAGGTCACCTCATGAAATGTTGGATCACCAGTTCCATCCTGCTCCCTGCCGATCCTCTTCCCTTCCGGGCTGGGGTGTTATCCGGACTCATCCGCCTTCAACAAGACGGCCACATTCTCAGTTTTGATGTGTCGGCTTTGAAACCGGAGCAATCAGCGCTATTGGATGCCGAAGAAATTAAAGGTCACACCTTATTGAAAGCGCATTGCGATGTGTTTGTGGATTTGCATGGATCGGAAATCAGCGTGATCGATCATGATGGCGATATTCTGCATGCGGCGAATCACTGGGATTCGATAGTAGCGTGGATGGGGGGTCGGCGGCGCAAAGCGTCTGTCACCCGCAAAACCAATGAAACCGACATCCAAGTATCGGTCGATTTGGACGGAAGTGGAAAATCATCCATCCAAACGGGCATCGGATTTTTTGACCATATGTTGGAGCAGATCGCAAGGCACGGATTCATTGATCTGGTGATTTCTTGCAAGGGCGACCTTCAAATCGATGAGCATCACACCATCGAAGATGTGGGTATTGCGTTAGGTGAAGCATTGGCCAAAGCCTTCGGCGACAAAAAGGGCATCGAACGCTATGGATTCGTGCTGCCGATGGATGAGGCGCAAGCGATGGTGGCTTTGGATTTGTCGGGAAGGCCGTATTTGGTGTTCGAAGGCGATTTCCATCGCGAATACGTAGGTGATTTCCCGACGGAAATGACCAAGCATTTCTTCTATTCGTTGGCCATCGCCATGAAAGCGACGCTGCAGATCGAGTTCAAAGGCGAGAACGACCACCATCAGATCGAAGCCTGCTTCAAAGGATTCGCGCGGGCGCTTAAGCAAGCCGTGGCTGGAAATCCGAAAGCGCCGGATCAGATTCCGAGCTCGAAAGGCGCGCTATGATCGCCATCATCGATTACAAGGCGGGAAATCTGGCGTCCGTATCGAATGCGCTCACTCGGATCGGAGCACAGCACGTGATCACAAACAAGACGTCCGAGCTGGATGCGGCCGATAAGATCATCTTTCCAGGCGTTGGACATGCCTGGGCCGCCATGGAAGCCCTCCGTGAGCACGATTTGGATATCTGGCTCAGAACCACACGCAAGCCGGTTTTGGGGATCTGTTTGGGGATGCAATTATTGTATGAATCCTCTGAAGAAGGCGGCGACACGGACGGATTGGGGCTTCTCCCCGGCCGACTCAAACGCTTCGATCCGGCGGTTGGAAAGGTTCCGCATATGGGCTGGAATACCGTGGACTGTGGACCGTTGGCCGTAGACCGTGAAGACGACCTACGGTCTACAACCCACGGTCTACCTTCTTACTACTTTGTTCACAGCTACTACGCCCCCATCACACCAGAAACAACAGGCATTTCGGACTATAACGGACAGCGGTTCGCGGCATCGGTCAAACGGGGTAATTTCGAGGGGGTTCAATTCCATCCTGAGAAATCGGGGTCGGTGGGAGAAACCTTGCTTCGTGAGTTTTTGAATCGGTAATCGGTAAATTCGACGATTTAGAAATTCTGTCAAGTCCATCTTACCT
>CAYPOI010000103.1:0-7409 GCA_964412365.1 uncultured Chitinophagales bacterium
TACAAGCTAACGTTAATAACCGGTTTACATTTCATAAGAACGTGACATTGCGTAAATTGATTGTTCAGTTCGGGGCGTAGCGCAGCCCGGTAGCGCACTTGCATGGGGTGCAAGGGGTCGCAAGTTCAAATCTTGTCGCCCCGACGAACTTCAGGGACAATCTTACCAAAGGTTGTCCCTTTTTTTTAGCTTTCACCATGCTGCTACTCACTCTGCTCCTCCTGCAAATCATCCCGGCGCCACTCAAACAGTCCGCCGCACCCGGTGAATTCATCCTCACTGATTCCACTCTCATCATCGCCGATACCTCCAACGCCGATGTGAAGCGTGTGGTGATGCACCTCAAATCGCTGATGGAGCCTCCAACGACATTCCTTTTTGAAGTGGTAGGTAATAAGCCATCCACACATCCTGGAATTCATATTCGCCTCGAACCGTCGAATTCCGAACATCACGCCGGATGGTATTCGCTGGATGTGGGTACTCAAACCATCCACTTGCTAGCTCACGACGGTATCGGATTATTTTATGCCTTCCAATCTCTTCGCCAGCTGCTTCCGCCCGAGATCGAGCATCGCAGTTACACCATGGTTCCACGGAATGTGACATGGACTATCGCCGCCACACGCATCGAAGACGCGCCTCGTTTCGGTTATCGAGGCATGCATTTGGATGTGGGACGACATTTCAGGTCCGTCGAGTTCGTGAAGCAATACATCGACCTGCTGGCGATGCACAAATTCAACTCATTCCATTGGCACCTGACCGAAGACCAAGGCTGGCGCATCGAAATCAGGCAATATCCCAAACTCACGGAAATCGGCGCGTGGCGCGACTCGACGCTCATCGGCAACTACGGGTCGGGTCGATACGACAATGTGCGTTACGGGGGCTTCTACACGCAAGAGGAGATCCGAGAGGTGGTGGCATATGCCGCGGACCGCTACGTCACCATCATCCCTGAAATCGAATTACCAGGTCATGCCAGTGCGGCCTTGGCGGCGTATCCGGAATTCGGGTGCGGAATGGGTCCGTACCACGTGCAATCCACTTGGGGAATCTTCAAAGAGATATTCTGTCCGACCGAAGAGACGTTCACCTTCCTGGAAAACGTGCTGACCGAAGTGATGGAGTTATTCCCAAGCACCTACATCCATATTGGAGGCGATGAAGCCCTCAAAGATCATTGGAAATCGAGTGACATCGCGCAGGCGGTCATTCAGCGCGAAGGACTGAAAGACGAGCACGAGCTTCAAAGCTATTTCATCCGCCGCATCGAACAATTCCTGAGCGCGAACGGACGCAAACTGATCGGATGGGATGAGATTTTGGAAGGGGGACTCGCACCCGGTTCCACCGTGATGAGTTGGCGCGGGGTTGAAGGTGGCGTGGCCGCGGCTCGGCTGAACCACGATGCCATCATGACGCCCACATCCCATGCCTATTTCGACTACTACCAAGCCGATCGTGCCACCGAGCCCATCGCCATTGGCGGATTCCTACCTTTGCAAAAAGTGTATGGGTATGAACCGATTCCGGACGGATTGGAGCCCGAATTGCATCATCATATTCTCGGTGCACAAGGTAATGTGTGGACCGAGTACATGAAAACCGACGAAAAAGTGCTGTATATGGCGTTTCCGCGAGCGATCGCAATGGCGGAAGTGGGATGGAGTGCGGTCGACCGACGGGATTGGGATGATTTTCTATCGCGACTGAAAGACCATAAACATCGAATGGATGTGATGGGAATACGGATGGGGCCGATTCCGGACTAAATCAGATCCAGCTCTTGAGTTTTTCCCTGAGATCTTTGAGGGCAAGGGACATATGATTTTCCACCGTCTTGATGCTGATGTCGAGGGCGGTGGCCACCTCCCTATACCCCATCTCTTGCAAATAACACAGCTCAAAAACCTCGCGACGCTTTTCAGGCAACGAAGCGATCGCCGCGTGAAGCGCCATTAGCAACTCCCGGCGGGTGGTCGCGTCCACCTCGTTCCCCGCAATGTGGTCCAAGTCCGTCGCATCCAAAACGAACTTCGCGGTATCGCGGAACCGGTTGTATGCCCGGCTCAAGCCAATACGGAACAAGTACCCTCGCAGCGGAAGATCGGGCTTGATCCCAGCACGCTTCTCCCAAATCGTCAAAAAGGCCTGTTGGAGGATGTCGGCCGTTTCGGCCTCCGACACGCCGCGTCGTTGCAAGTAGCGCGCCAGATCCAAATGATGCCGATCAAAAAACAGCTTGAACGCGGCGTGGTCGCCCGCGGCGATCGCCGCGGCCAAGTCGCGGTCGTCGGGATCCGACGACGCGGAGAAGGCCAGTAAGAAAAGGATGAGCTCATTCATAGTGCGTCCACATGCGAAGAATGCGGACAATCCGCTCCTCTTCAAATACTTGATACACCAAACGGTGTTGGATGTTGATCCGCCGTGAATACGCTCCCTTCAGATCGCCAATCAGGGCTTCAAATGGCGGATACTCTTGTAATGGGTCCGTTTCTAAGATGGTCAATAGATGTTCCACTTTCGATTTCAAGCCGGAAGATGACACTCGTTTCGCATCTTTTTGAGCTTGTTTCGTGAACATCAAGCGATAGGTCGGTTTCTCACCAGCCGGGCTCATCGGTGCTGTCTTCCAATGATTCGCTCATCCCAGCCAAAATCGATTCCCGCATTCCAGGAATGGAAACCAGATACAAGGTTTCTTGAACGGCGTTCCAGTCTTTTTCGCTTACCAACACAGCATTCGCTCGCTTTCCGGTGATGTGCACAGGCTCGCTGGTTTCGCTGATCTCATCCACCAATTTGTAGATGTCGCGGCGGGCGTCGGTTGCGGTGATGGTTTTCATAGCAGAAACGTACGTAATTACGGACGTTATGTCAATACGTCTTCGTCATGTCTTTCGGGACCAAAATCGTGAAATCGGCTTTCCCCAGTACCGCCTCATCGCCTTCCTGAGTGGTTATGGTGAGAATGCGGATCGTCGGCTGCGCCTTCCTTACATACCAGACGATTCCTTCATAGCCATCGGAATGATAGGAGCCGTTCAGGTGAAGGAAGCGACTTCCCGGCACGATGTTTTTCAGCGTGAAATAGGCCATGGTCGCGTCTTTCGAGGCTTGCGATTTGGGAAGATTCTCGCCTCCGTGTCCACCTGCGGCACGGGTGATTTCGGCATATCCGGGCAAGGTGAGGTCGACGTCGATCGGAAGCGGCGCGATCCAACGTTTCGCATCGTCACTCAATCCGTCCAGACTCTCCAATCCCTTGCTATACACCATCGACGCATACCGACGTGGAATATTCGTGGCTATGTAGGGTATCCCATTCTCTTTGGCGAATTCCACCAAGGGCTTGTAATCGGTCTTGTAGTTGGTCCAAAGACGGGCTTCATTCTCGAAACTGGTTCGAGAGATGTGCCCTGCGAAGTATTCATCCAACAAAATCTGCTGGTCGGTTTCGAACATCTCCGCGCCGATCACAAGATTCGTAATCGAATCGGCAGCAAGCGCTTTGCCCAGTTCCAATTGGAGCCAATGGCTGATGGGATTGTTGTGCAACTCCCCGAAAAAGATGAGATCATTTGCTTTGGAAACGGCTACCACATCGGAAAACGTGGCCAGATTTCCTTCTTTATCCAGAATGCGGTACGCGGGTAGATCCTGGGCATACACAGAGTTAGTGAACAGGAGAAGAAAAATGAACAGGGAGCAAAGGAGAGATGGAGATTTCATGGCGGGCATTAAGTTGTTCATCTAAGAATACACATAATCGCCTCCCATCCCCCCATCCTCCCTGTAATCTCAATCCAGCGCGTCGCCCTGTTCTCTGAATACCTTTTTCACCGCTTCTGCCACTCTGTACGGCACTTCTTTCTGGAACGGACTCGGAATAATCAACTCCTCACTCGGCACATCCACACTATAAGCGATCGCTTCCGCCGCCGCCACATACATCGCTGTCGTGAAATTCCTCGCACGGCAATCCAACGCGCCACGGAACAAGCCCGGAAACGCCAATACATTATTGATCTGATTGGGGAAATCACTGCGTCCCGTGGCGATGATGCGCGCACCAGCGGCTTTGGCCTCATGTGGCATGATTTCGGGGATGGGATTCGACATCGCGAAGATCATCGGATCCGGATTCATCGTCCGAACCATGTCCTGTGTAAGCACACCGGGGGCGGATACGCCAATAAACACATCTGCGCCATTCACCGCATCGGCCAGCGTGCCTTTGCGCATCGTGCGATTGGTGATGCGTGCCATCTGCTCTTTGATGGGATTCAGCTTCTCGCGTCCTTCGTAAATGATTCCGGTGGAATCGACCATGATCACCTCCCGCACACCCGCATGGATAAGTAGGCGGATGACCGCGATGCCCGCGGCTCCGGCGCCATTGATCACGACTCTCAAATCACCAAGCTCTTTTCCGATCACTCGACACGCATTGATCATCCCTGCCAACGTGACAATCGCGGTGCCGTGTTGATCATCGTGCATCACCGGGATATCGAGCTCACGCTTGAGTCGATCCTCGATCTCAAAACATTGCGGCGCGGCGATGTCTTCCAAGTTGATGCCACCGAAACTGGGTGCGATGGCCTTCACGGTAGCGATGATTTCCTCCGGAACTTGCGTGGATAACACGATGGCGACACAGTCCACATCCGCGAATTTCTTAAACAAAACGGCTTTGCCTTCCATGACGGGGAGGCCGGCGAGTCCGCCGATGTTGCCCAAACCGAGCACCGCGGAACCATCGCTTACCACAGCGATCATGTTTCCTTTAGATGTGTACTCGTAGGCTTTTGCGGGATCTTTCTCAATCTCCAGGCAAGGTGCGGCCACTCCGGGCGTGTAGGCGATAGAGAGATCGTCGCGGGTCTCGAGTGGCATTTTCGGGAGGATTGCAATCTTCCCTTTGGCAGCGCGATGGGCATCCAGTGCGCGCTGATCGTAGTTATTGGCGTTTGACATGGCCA
This sequence comes from uncultured Chitinophagales bacterium, assembly GCA_964412365.1. GTDB lineage: Bacteria > Bacteroidota > Rhodothermia > Balneolales > HLUCCA01 > CAMTWZ01. The sequence goes on from CAYPOI010000103.1 coordinate 4,995, forward strand.
AAGGTAAGGTCTTTTCGTGTTTGCAAAACGTAAAAAAGGCCCCGAACGTCGCCGTGCGGAGCCTTTTTTTGGAGAGATCGGGGTGATTTATTTCACGAGCGACATCTTGCCCGTCATGCGGCTTGAGCCGGATGTGAGCTGGTAGATGTACATCCCACTAGAGAGGTTCGATGCATCGAACGACACGCTATGCGAGCCGGCCGACATCACGCCATTCACAAGAACCGCGACTTCACGACCCAGAAGGTCATAAACTGCGAGGTGGGTATGTACGGACGCAAGATTTTGCGTCCCCACTGTAAAACCGATAACCGTTGAAGGATTGAACGGATTCGGGTAGTTCTGCGACAACTCGATTTTCGTTGCCGATTGGTCATCCGAATCGATCGACGTTCCGGTCGGTGTGGGTTTCGTAATGGTGTTCATGTTCAGAACAACCTCGGTTTGAGCCAAGGCACGACCAAGTAAAGATGTACCCGTTCCGAAGTTCACAGCGGTAGATGTCAGGTAATTGCCTTGCATCTGTGCGTTCGAACCGAACGTGATGGCTCCGGAGACTTGGAAGAAGATGTTGCTCGCTTGAGCTCCACCAGACAGGGTCATGATCACGTTGTTGGCGATGTCGAGGTTGCCAGAAATCTGGAAGATCCAGATCTCATTTGCGCCACCTTGTAGCGTGAACCCTGTGCTTGCATCAACGGTGCTGCTCCATTTGTACAAACCGGGCGCTAGCACGGTTCCACCGATGTGACCCACGTGCAGTTCGCTGAAATCCGGATTTTGGCGACCAGCCGCATCCGTATAGGCCAATTCCATATCGGAAATGGCAGTGGTCATATTCGATGGGGTTGGAGGCGTTTGATCCGCTGCGTACACAAATCCCGTTACTTGGGGGGACGTGGCAAAGCCGGTATTGTCGGTCAGCGAGAAACCCGTGATGAAGGTCTGAGCTGCCGGACTCACTCCGATATCGCCCGTAATGGCGGATGGAGGTACCGTGGAGATGGCGGATTTGGCAAGAACAGCAAATCCGGCGGAGGTGCCGAGATTGACTGGTGCAAGGGTTTGAGCGGACGCATGAATCGGCAATAGGAGACATGCGGATGCCATTAAGACAGTCGTAATTCGTTTTAACATAAACTAGGTTTTGATGAATAGTTATTTGTGTTACTCGTTCCATGGCGGAACTCGCACACACGACAAACCTAGTGTTTTCTCATACAAACGAGTATCCATCCTTAGGATGAATAACGGATTAGTCCTTCGTTCCGCCCCGAGTGAAATTGGCGATTTGAAGTCGACTGTGCAGCGTCAATTTCTCCAAAATGTTATGCACGTGGCTCTTCACCGTGTAATCAGAAATGTGCAGCTTCTGTGCGATTTCTTTGTTCGAGAGTCCTTCCGCGATGCAGGCGGTCACTTCTTTCTCGCGACGCGTCATGCGCAACGCACCCATCACTTTTTTGGGATCGCTTAGTTCCACTACGGATTGTTCCACGATTTGCGTGAACAGACTGTCGGTGAGATAGGCAGGCAGAATCTTATCTCCGTTCATCACCGAACGGATGCTGGAATACATGTCTTGAACGGTCACATCCTTCAACAAAAATCCATCCACACCGGCTTTCACGAAATCGAGAATTTCGGAATGGGTTGGAAACAGCCCCATCACGATCACTTTCACCTCGGGTGCTTGTTTTTTGAATCGCTTCACAGCCGTCAAACTGTTGTGGCTACGCAAGCCGAGATCAAGCAAGACCAGGTCAATCGAATTTTCGACGATTTCCGTGGTCACATTCTCTGCGGCACTCAATGTCGCCACGACTTTGCATTCGGGCTGCTTTTCGATCACTCGTTTCAGCCCGTTTCTGAGGATCAGATTATCGTCTATGATGAGAATTCGGATGATGTTGCTCAAAATCCGCCCCTCCCTACCAACGCCCTGCCTAACGTGGCTTCGTCGATGTATTCCAATTCCGTTCCCATAGGCACTCCATGCGCGATTCGGGTAACCATCACCCCAAAGGGTGACAGCATTTTGTTCAGATAATAACTGGTGGCTTCGCCTTCGGCATCGGGGTTCAGCGCGAGAATCACTTCCGATATGCCTTCTTCTCCGTTGATGCGGGCGATCAATTCTTTGATGCGGATGTCGTTCGGGCCCATGTTTTCCAGCGGTGAAATCACCCCGCCCAACACATGGTACCGACCCTTGAATTCACCCGTCTTTTCGATGGCGTACACGTCTTTCGGATCTTCCACCACGCAAACGACACCGATTTTCCGCTTATCCGACGAGCAGATCGAGCACACCTCGTCATCCGTAATCGTATAACAGGATGTGCAGTAGCGGATGTTCTTTTTCAAATCAACCATCGACGATGCGAGACGCAACACGTCTTCTTCGGACTGCTT
>CAYPOI010000104.1:0-7186 GCA_964412365.1 uncultured Chitinophagales bacterium
TTCACCATGTCGGAAAAGACATGGAATTCCCGCTTGGGTTCACCTCTGTTGAAGATGAGACTGTGAAGCCTGAGACAAGAGACAAGAGACAAGAGACAAGGAAGCCGGAGACTAGGGGAAAGAGACAACAAGGAGAGACAAGGGTTGAGAGACAAGAGACAAGGAAGAGTGAGCCGAGGCCGCAAGCTAAGCCACAACCCAAATCTCAGGCGCAACCACAGCCCAAGCCACAACCCAGACCTCAGCCTAAGCCGCAGCCTCGCAAGGACAACGATCCTCAGATGGATCGCATTCGCAAAGTGATGGCGGGTGCCAAACCGATGGAAAAACCGCAACCCGAGCCTAAAGGTCTGCTATCCAAGGTCTTTTCAATTTTCAAGAAGAAGTAGGTATACTCCGTCCATGATTCATGGACTATCACTGGGTGTGTTTATCGCACTCTTTTTTGTGCAAATCGTTGTGGTGGCGCGAAGACCAACACGAGTCGGTTTTGTCCATATCACCTATCAACTCATAGCAACGGCGTTTCTCGCGTTCTTTTTTCCGATCCAGCCAATTTTGGCTGTTGCATTGCCTTTGCTACTTCTGATACCCACTGGTGTCGCCTTATTTCAGCAACTCGGGCTTAAATCCGCTCCGCCGGAAGTGGTCGTCTCCCAGCGTCAAGACGAATGGGTATCGATGTTGGCGCACGAATTACGCAGTCCGATCGGAGGAATGATCGGGTTGGCCGACATGCTGATCGATGGCATTGAAGGGGAATTGCCCGAGAAAGTGGTGTCGAATCTGCATCTCATTTCACACAACGGTCGGCGCCTCACCCACTTGTTGAACGGTCTTTTGGATGAGGAACGCCTCAAATCGGGTCAAATCGAGATGAAAACATCACCGATCCATCTCCGGTCGTTGGTGAACCGCGTTTTAGCCACAAACAATGCCCAAGCTAAGATGTTAGGCATCGAACTTCTCAATCGGGTACCCAACGATCTGCCAAATGTGTTGGCCGACCCGGATAAGATTGAGCAGATTCTATTCAATCTCGTCGGTAATTCCCTCAAATTCACAGAAAAAGGACACATCAGCATTCGCGGTGAGGCCAGAGGTACGATGATCGACATCACGGTGGAAGACACAGGGGAAGGCCTATCGAAGAAGAATCTGGATGAAATCCTGTCGCATACCGAGGATAAATTGATTCCCGGTGCGCTTTCGTCTGATTCTACCGGCCTTGGGCTGAAGATCATCACCCGGTTGTTGGAGCTTCACGATAGTAAACTGGTGGCCGATTCATCGGCTGGAATCGGTTCCTATTTCAGCTTCTCCCTTCCGGTGACGTCTCGTCCGGCGCCCGTGGATACCCGCTTCGAAGAATTCAGCCATGCCCTGCGGGAATCCGTCGGACGCATGGCCGATCTGGTTCCGCAACGAACTGTCTCGATCAAAGACAAATATGAAATCATGATCGTGGATGATGAAACGATCAATCTTCGCGTGTTGAACGCTCAATTGAAGCGTGCCGGTTACAAAGTCATCGAATTTTACAATGGGGATAAAGCCTTGAATCATCTCCGAAATGGCGCCACACCCGACCTCGTTCTGTTGGATGTGATGATGCCGGGAATGAGTGGATTCGAAGTATTGAAAGAAATCCGTGACTTATTTCCGCAAAGTCAGCTTCCGGTCATTCTGGTTACGGCGAAAAATCATTCGAACGACATTCTCGAAGGATTCAAAGCCGGTGCGAATGATTATGTGACAAAACCCATCGCGAAAGACGAATTGCTGGCCCGCATCAAAACCCACCTCGAATTGGCCAAGGTGCACCAAGCCTTTAGTTATTTCGTGCCCATCGAATTCTTGCAATTTTTAGGATACAAGAGCATTCTCGACATCCGCCTCGGCGATCAAGTCCAGAAACACATGACCGTGTTGTTCTCGGACATCAAAGATTTCTCACGGATTTCGGAAAACATGAGTCCGAAAGAAGCCTTCGACTTCATCAACACATTTTTGGGTGTGGTGAGTCCGGTGATTCGGGAAAACGGTGGCTTCATCGACAAATTCATCGGGGATGCCATCATGGCCTTGTTCCCGGGTTCAGCTGATGATGCCCTTAACGCCGCCATCCGAATGACCCATGTCCTGAAGGAACTCAATGTCGAGCGGGTGGAGCAAGGTCTCGAACCCATCCAGGTCGGTACCGGCCTGCACACCGGCGATCTGATGCTCGGCACCGTGGGTGAAGAAAAACGAATGGACGGCACCGTGATATCGGATGCGGTGAATACCGCGTCGCGGATGGAAGGGCTAACCAAGCTGTTCGACACGAGTGTGGTGATCAGCTCCAAAGTGAAAGAAGAGCTCGTCGACAAAGACCGCTACCACTTCAAATACCTTGGTAAATCGAAAGTGAAAGGGAAGTTGGAATTGCTGGATGTGTACGGGGTGATCGAAGGTGACGACGAAACCCGGGTCGAAATCGAATCACGCACCAGCGACGATTTCGAAAAAGGGGTGGATGCGTTTTATGCGCGGAATTTCACCGGCGCCAGCGTGTATTTCAACGAGGTGCTGAAGAAGAATCCGAAAGACAAAGCGGCTGCCCTGTTCCTCAAGCGATCGGCAAACCTGATGATCTCAGGCGTGCCGACCGATTGGGACGGGATTGAGTAACGACTTACTTCAGGTCGTTTAAGAGTTCTTGAATCGCACGCTCCAACTGCTGATCCACGCCACGATCAATGGAACCAGGCATGTTTTTCACACGGATGGACGGCTCGGTCTGATTGTTCTCCATCCACTCATTCGCCACATTTCGAGCGCTGATTGGAACCACACCCCAACGGGTGCGATTCGCCAACATCTCCCAGGCTGCAAAGCTGCACGTTCCTGGAACCGGCATGCCAACGGATTTACCGATGTTCAATCCTGAGTAAGCGGCCGCGTAGCAATGTCCGTCTGAATACATGCTTTCGTTGTACAGCGAGATGGTCGGTTTGATCCAGCGGGATGTCGGTTCACGGTCCACATCCCTCACTGAGGTTCCATAGGTCGAGAATTTATCGCCGGTGAAGAACATCACCAAATCGGCAACCAAGTCGCCACCGCCATTGAAACGGGTGTCGACAATCACGGCGTCGCGGTCGTCGAATTTGCCCAACATGTCGTGAATCACGCTGCGGTATGTTCCGTCACTCATGCCCGGAACATGAACGTAACCGAGGCGGCCATTGCTTTTCGCGGTCACTTCGGCTTCGTTGATGCGGATGAAGCGACGATACAGCAAGGCGCGCTCATCGTTCAGCGTGATGGGTTTCATCACCACTTGCTTACGGTCGTTGCGACCCGGACCCGTGATCTCCAGCACCACGAAGGTGTCCGCTTTGCGATTCAAGTACGACGCGATGTCGCGCTCGGGCGAAATCACTGTCCCATCGATCGATTCGATGATCATTCCGGGACGGATGTCGAATCCGGCCTTGTCCAGCGGTCCGCCTTGAATCACTTCGGTGATTTTGATTCCAACCCCTTTGTGGGCGTAATCAAAGAAAATTCCCAGTGAAGCGGTCGCATCGGCATTGTCGATGGTGCCACTGAAGCGAGCCCCGGAATGCGACACGTTCAACTCACCCAGCATTTCCGCCAAGACTTCGGCGAATTCATAAGAGTTGCCCACATGTGGAAGGAACTTCCGGTATTCGGCCGACATGAAATCCCAATCGATGCCGTGATAGGTGGGCTCATAGAAGATGCTTTTCGTGCGAGTCACCACATGCTCGAACATGTGTTCGCGCTCTTTCTGTTGGTCGTACTGCATTTCGCCGGAGATTTTGATTGGGGTAGAGCTTCCGGCCGTCAAATTGATCTTCGAAATGGTTCCACGGCTGAGCAGATACAAATTTTCCATCGCTTTGTCCCAAACCAGGCTGCCCGGACCTGTGTTCAAGCGCGCCAGTTGTTTGGTTTCGCGTGTGCGGATGGTGGTTTCCCACAAATTGTAGTTGTTTTCGAACTGCGTGAGGTAGTACAACTTTTCGCCGTCTTTCGACAAGACCGCATCACTGATGAGGCTCGAATGGATGGTGAGGCGGGCTCTGCGGTCGGATAATCCCGTCCAATCGAAGGTCAATGGCGCGACAGCGGCGTTGGCATCTGGCTTTTTGGTTTCGGCGTCTTTTTTCAGCGCGTCTTCCACCGCTTTTTTCAGCTTATGATCGTCTTCGCTGAGGTTGAACGAATCCCAGGCTTCTTGTGTGAAGAACATGGAATACACATCGCGCTCGGTGCGACCGCTCGTGGCATAGCTACGAAGTCCGTCGCGGTTCGTGAACCACAACATTTGTTTTCCGCCATTCACCCATTTCGCGGAGGAATCATCGTACCCGCTTTCGGTCAGGTTCACGCGCTTGCTGCCATCGGCGGCAACGAGTAGCACTTCACCTTCACTTAGACGGCGTCTCCAATCGACCAGTAGCCATTTGCTATCCGGACTCCATTCGAACGATTGGTTTCCTTTCAGCAAATCGGCGCCGGTGAGCAGATCCACTGTGCGGTTGGTTGACATGTCTCGGACCCGAAGAATATTGCGATCCACGATGTAAGCCAGTTTGGATCCATCCGGCGAGAACGACGGCTGCATGTAATCTCCGGTTCCTTCAATCAATACCGACTCTTTCAATAAGGTGGAGCCATAAAAGAACGGTTCTTCAGCACGCACACGCTCGGTTTTGTACAGATTCCATTTTCCACCGCGTTGCGCGGAATAAATCACGGCTTTGCCGTCGTGCGAAAACGAAACGGACGTTTCGATTTCAGGAGTGGTGGTGATGCGCTTTGTCATGGCACCATCCACCGTGGTCACAAACACTTCGCCGCGGGCGATGAATGCGATTTCTTTCCCATCCGGCGAAATCGCCATTTCCGAAACGCCGCCATTGATCGAAATGTAGCTGTCGGGATTCGAATTGGCTTGCGTGCGCACCTTCACATCCAATTTCTTGGGTTGCTCGCCGGGCTTGAGCGTGTATAAGCCCCCGTGAACACTGAACGCCAGAACGCCGTTGCCCTGACTCAAGAAACGGACGGGATGTGTGTCGAACGTTGTGACTTGCGTGCGTGAGGTCGGGTTGGCCAATGAAAGGGAATGCACATTGAACGTGCCGCTTTCTTCGCTCAGGAAATACACAGTCCGTTCATCGGCGCTGAATACCGGCTGACGATCTTCACCTTCCCATGTGGTGAGCATGGTGTGGCGCTTGGCATCGGCCTCATACAACCAGATGTCGCGGGTGATGGATGAGCGGTGATGTTTCCGATACTCGTTTTCGCCCCCTTTTTTGTCGTGATACAACATGCGTTTTCCATCGCGGCTGCTCACGGCATATTCGGCAGGGATGGTGAAAATCTGATCCACGCGTCCACCTATGACCGGAACCTGATACAATTCGGGCTGAGATCCGGTTGGGAATTGGCGATGCTCGGCGATGTCCATACGAACAGCCCCAAAGACGACATGTTTTCCATCCGAGGAAAAGGAATACGGATGTTCATCGTTGGAATGGAAGGTGAGCCTCTGGGCTGCGCCACCTTGGGCATCCATCAAAAAGATGTCAAAATTTCCATACCGGTCGGATGCGAATGCGAGCTTAGACCCATCCGGACTCCAAACCGGCATATAATCATGCGCCGAATGGAACGTCAGTTGCGTGGCATTTCCGCCGGTAGCCGGAACGCGGTACAGATCGCCGAGATAGGTGAAGGCGATGTGTTGGCCATCGGGCGAGATGGCGGAATGACGGATCCAAGCCGCCTCCGTCTGCGCATTCGCAGTGATGGATGTGAGAAGAAAGACGCTAAGAAGAATGCAGGATTTCATAAATAATAGAGATTAGTGCGACGGGCAAGATAGAAAAGCCGTGCTCGGAAAGGGCGAGCGGGGTCGACTTGATGCAAACTTTAACAAGGGTTTCGCAAGGAGTAGAGTTTTACTGTCCGCAAGTGGTATTTGTATCGACCGTCGAAATTGGCTCAGAATCGACGATTCCGGGCGATATTTGTCAGTAGTTTATGTAGACTTGCGGACACGTATCGACGGTAGTCAGTCGCGTAGACCCGATTTCAGAATCTTGGTCAGATCTTTTGCCAATGTGCGAATGTCCTTTTTCGAAATCCCGAACAGGGGGTCTTCGGTAGGTTTTTTCAGCGAAATGTTGAATGAATACTCGAGCAGTTCGGGCGCGTCCGATTGGACCTGGGCAATGAGAAAACACATCGTTTTGGTGGGGATGTCGTCGCGCATTTTTCCGCGACCCTTTTCACGCTCCAAAATATAGGTAAGCGAATTGGCCTGGGCTTGGAGCCAGTCATTCTTCATGTTTCCGAAATCGGGATGGGTCCATTCCAGCGATGCGGCATGCAACAACGAGGCTTGGATCGGATTTTCGAGGATGAATCGGAATTCGGCCTCAAACAAGGCCCCGACCAACTGCCAAAAACTCAACCCATCGGTATCGAACACATCCTGCAAATACTCCATCCGGCGGCCTTGCGACAGTTCGATCAGATACTGGTACAAATCCTTCTTCGTCCCGAAATACTGATAAATGCTGCCCTTCGGGATGCCGGTCTGCTTGATGATGGGCGTGATGGAGGCCACCTCATAAGCGTTCGATGAAAACTCATCGAAGCAGGCTTTCATCAAGGTTCGTCTCTTCAGCGGATCAAGATTGTCGAAGGTGGTAGTGGGCATGAGGGAATATATAAAAAGCGGGCACGGGGGTAAATTTGATAGTTGTCAATTTATACTGTCCGCAAGTGGTTGGCGACAATCGATCCTGCGAAAATTGTAAAAACGGCGATTTGGAATCGTTATGAGAGGTATACGTGACGAAAAAGTTATTTGTGTATGTAGACTTGCGGACAGCATCTTGTCCACCCTATATTAACCATATGGTTAAACCAAATAGTCAACAAGACTCCGATTCCCGCGCACGCATTTTGTCTGCAGCGCGCGAGGTGTTTCATCGCGCGGGCTTCGATGGCGCACGCACCAAAGACATCGCCGATGCCGCCGGCATCAACAAAGCCCTCCTTCATTATTATTTTCGTTCGAAAGACGAGCTCTTCGAAGCTGTTTTTCAGGATGCGTTTCGGGCCAACTTCCAGCCCATCCTCCAGGTGATGGGCA
>CAYPOI010000105.1:0-6924 GCA_964412365.1 uncultured Chitinophagales bacterium
TGCGGAATTGCTCGTCGTCCGGCAATTCCCTCACCGACAAGGCCATCCATTCCGCGTGACGCTTCATGGTGTCTAAGCCCGCATCCAGCATGTCGTTGCGGATGAACATGATGGCGTAACTACTGATGGCGGTCACGCCGAAGATCATCAACAGAACAAACGTGAGGGATAATTTCGCGCGGATGTTCATTTTCTCACTCCATAACCCACACCACGCACGGTGTTGATGCGGGTTCCATCCGCCCCCAATTTCATGCGAAGGTTTTTCATATGGGCGTCGACGGTGCGATCGAACACGTTTTTGTCATCGGAAATGCGGTTCAAAATCTCTTGCCGAGAGAATACCCTGTTCGGATTGGATGCGAGCATGTGCAGGATGAGATATTCGGTCGTGGTGAGCTCGATTCTCGCTCCATCTCGACTCACTTCCCGCATGTTCTGGTCAATTGTCACATTGCCGAGACTCACATAGACTTTTGTGCTCGCTTCCCGGCGACGAAGTAGTGTTTTCACATGAGCGAGAATGAGATTCAAGCTAGCCGGTTTAGGGATGTAGTCGTCGGCGCCGAGGGCGAGTCCGTCGATTTCGTCTTGTTCCTCGTCTTTCGCTGTCAGGAAAATGACAGGAATACTTTTCAGTGCGGGATGCGAGCGGATGAATCGGCATACGGCCCGTCCATCCGGACCCGGAACCATGATGTCCAATATCGCCAGTTGATACGAATCGGGGGAGGAGGAAAGGAGGCCGATGGCCTGATGTCCGTCATACGCCACGCTGGTCTGAAACCCGTTCAGTTCGAGGAAGGAAGCGAGCATATCGGCCGCTTGGGATTCGTCTTCGAGGATCAGGAGCATGGAGTGGTTTTATTCGATATCATTCCGTTATGAGCAAAGATACCACGATTTGGATAACGGGTGCGTCTTCTGGCATCGGGGAGGCGCTGGCCAAGGAATACGCCCGACGCGGGGCATCTCTTATTCTTTCTGCGCGACGGGTAGGGGAGTTGGAACGGGTCCGAACGGCGTGCGGCCTGCCTGAAAGCCGGTGTTTGATTTTGCCTTTGGATGTGGCCGACCATGCGTCGATTCCCGCCGCAGTGGCAACGGCTGTCGCTTGGAAAGGGAGCGTGGATGTGGTGGTGAACAATGCCGGAATCAGTCAGCGATCGCGTGCAGTAGAGACGAGTTTGGATGTGGAGAAGCATCTGTTTGATGTGAACTATTTCGGAACGGTGGAGCTCACACGTCACTTGTTGCCACATTTCCTGGAGAGGAAAAGCGGTCACATCGTGGTCATCACCAGTGTCGTCGGAAAACTCGGAACGGCGATCCGGACCAGTTATGCCGCCTCGAAACATGCCTTGCATGGTTACTTCGATTCGTTGCGGGCGGAATTGGCCGACACCGGCATTTCGGTGTCATTGGTGTGCCCAGGTTACATCCGCACCGATGTTTCGGTTAACGCGGTGGGTCCGGATGGGAGCAAATATGGCAAGATGGATGTGAATCAAGAAAAGGGGATGGACCCGGATGTCTTTGCCCGCAAAGCGGTTAAAGCGTTAAACAAGCGCAAACCCGAAATCTGGATCGGAGGCTTCGAGGTGATGGGCATCTGGCTCTCGAAATTCGCGCCGGGGTTGTTGAGAGGGATCTTGGCGAAGAGGCAGGGAGGGTGAGGGTTTCTTGATAGCCGGGGGCTTAAGCCCCCGGCTAGAGATGTTTGTCGCACCCTATTTCTTCCGGGTTTGCCGCTTGCGGTAAACGAAAGCTCAACCGCCACCCGCTTTCCTCCGAGCTTTAGCCTCGGCTATCAGGCTGTCTGCATCGATTGTAATGAACTCTGCTTTGGAAGCCTCCGCACCTGCTTTCAGCTCATTGCGCAACCATGCCCACTTTCGCTGCTCCTCTTGCTCGTAGTCATGCCGCACCAAATCACGAGTGTATTCGCTGGCCGAGGCATAGAGCCCCGACTCGCCGATTCGCTCTTGTATGAAACGTTGCAACTCACCTGAAAATCGAACATTTACGCCCTCCGCCATAAGAACTCCCTTCTTGATCGTTAACAATTTGTCCCACATAATAAAAGTATTGTGGGACAGAATTTGCACCATATGCCAAAAGTCCTTCATTTCTTTCGATTCAGGTGGGCTCTGATCGATGCCATTGCCTCCTCATGCGGAATCCCTTTTCCGGTCGCGAGTTCTTCTCGACCCTGATTGATGTCTTGAAGGATTTCGATGGTTTCGATCATCTGCTCATAGTCTGCCACATCGAGTAGAACCGCCGATCCATTCTAGCCGGGGGCTTAAGGCCTGGCTAGTTGAAGACGAAAAATACCATACAGGGTGGGGCTTAAGCCCCACCCTGGGTTCAAAACCCCATATTCACCTGCAGCTTCCCTTCGCTTTGGATGGCGCCGGGGCCCCAACGGTCGCTGAAATGCGTGACGCCGAATACCCCGCTCAACACCACTCCCTTGACCGGCCCCGCTTCGACCGAAACCACCCCCCGCCGCCCCCTCCCATACCATAGCAAGACCTTCCCTCGGCGATGTCCGTCGGGCTCCCAGACATACAACCGATCGTCGTACGCCTCCGCATCAAATACCCCCATCATCGCCCATACCCTCAACCCTTGCGCCGGGCGCACGTCCAGCACCGCTCTTCCTCCCACGCCGCGGTTGTGGCCCTCAACAATCACCTCGCCCCGCAGCGTCCGACCCTCCCGGAACCGCACGCCGCCCTTCACCCATCCGTCTTCCTTGCCCGGACGCACCCTTCGCCTAACCTCCCCCAAGAACCGCGCATCGGAAAACCCGATTCTATATTCAGTGTCTGTTTCGTTCAATAAGGAATTATGCGACCTCGCTTCGGATATCGAAGCATACGCCCCACGGAATGTCACACCAATTCCGATTCCAGATTCTCCGATCGGTCGTCGACCGAATTTCACACCGATCAAGGCATTCGGTGCGCTATAACCTTTGTCAATAGAGTAATACCTAGCTGAAATCTTGAACCGTCGCATCGGTGTGATGGCCGACTCGGCCATGAACGCGGTTCTGCGTTCATAGGAACCGATTTCATATCCGATGGTGATGGGGATGGTTCGAAATGCGGCGATGGCATCGTGTCCAAAAGCACCTCCAGAGGATGTCGCACCGACAGATAGAAACGAGTTCGAAAGTTGTACGCGTCCGCCGTCTTCGAACGTGCTCAGTTCGACGCCTCTGTATCGTGCTGTTCCTGCAATACGTGTTCCTCCTTGAGTACTTGCTCCGGTGTTTCCTCGAATTCGTGTTCCATGCCGGTTATGTCCGAACACAGAAGTCTCTGGACGAAGGGAATGATGCTGCACGAGTCCGAGTCCGGTCGATACGCGGTGATCGCCCATGACGAACGTGGCATGCCTATTCTGGAAGAGCAGAAACTGCCTCGATTCGCTGCGGAACACGGAAATCGGTCCGGATGTGGCCTGGCCACGATATTGGCCATGGCGCAGGGACGCGGCGCCGGTGGGATTCCACCTGGCGCGCCAGGAGATTCTCACATAGGGCCGGATGGCTTCGATGTGTTCGGCGTCGATCCCGGAAACACGTTCGAGCTCGGAAATGTCGCGAAAAGCGCCGCGTCGGGTGCGGTGGGCGACTATGGCACGGGCGAGGCGTGGGTCGAGGGTCGGCAATCGGGCGAGTTCATCGGCGGATGCTGTGTTCAGATCCAACGGCATCACGGTCAAATCGTTCAGCCAACTCGAATAGGCTTCCAGATCATCCGGCTCAGATTCCATCCAACCCGATTGAAAAAGGAACAAGATTGCGATCACCAGAGCCATACGGCCTCGATGGTCTCGCTCCAGCCTAGCACGGCGTGCTCACGGGCTTCAAACCCGAAACGGAAGGCATCGAGTCGTAGTCGGAGTCCGAGCGTCCATAGGCCGGGATTTGTGGATCGTCCGCCCATCAGTTCGAGAGACGGATGAGGGCTCCATCGCGCCCGAAGATTCACATCCGCATCAAACGCCACATCCTTCCAGACCCAGGCTTCGATACGCAATGTGGGATGAAGGGTGCCGGAAACGCCCACCGAACCGATTTGAGGGACATCTTTTTCCGCGAACACATTCGTGAACAGCACGCCGATATCAACTTCGGAAAGGATGGGGTACTGTAACCGAGCATCGACCGAATGGCGGGATATCGACTCGAAATTCTTAATAGCCACGAAACGGGATTCGATAACGAGCCCGGCGCGTAGGTCCCCATACGTGAACCGGGTGCCGCCTCGAATCCGTGTTTCGCGATACAAATGGAAGCCGAACGACGATAGTCCGGCCTCCAATGGTAGTCTGAACCCGTTCCACACAACGGATGCCGTGATCTCCGTGAGTTCGGATAGTCCGAAAACGCGATCATGGGTAATAGCTGCGCCGGCCACGCCGAAACGCGGATCCACAGGGCTGGTCCAGAAGACCTGCCACATCAATAGGCAGAACAAAAAGCTCATACCACTATAGAGGCGGAAAACGCGAAAATCTTACATCACTTTCGTTCCTAAAAATGTGCATGCCTCAATCTTCGTTATCTTGAGACCATGAATCGAACCCTGTCGCTTCTCATTATCATCCTTATTTGCTTCAGCAAGCCGGTTTTCTCACAAGAATTGGTTGTGAGTGTGACTCTGAACAAAGCCGCCATCACCAATACGTCGCTCGATTATCTCGACGAATTGGTGCCGCTGATCGAGAATTACATCAATCAGCACAAATGGACCGAGTTCACCTTCGAAGAGCATGAGCGCCTGAAAATGAACATGCAGGTGATTCTTCAAAGCGAGTCGAACAACTCGTTCGAAGCGACGCTGATTGTGACAAGCGAGCGCCCTATTTACAACACCTTGCAATTCACGCCGATGATCGCGATTCCGGATGCGGGGTGGAGGTTCACCTTCAACCGGAATCAGAACATCATCCATGATCCGCAGGTGAACGATGATATCGCCTCAGTACTCGATTTTTATGCGAATCTGATTCTGGCGATGGATTTCGATTCCTTTTCCGAGTTGGGCGGGACCGAGTTTTTTCGTCGGGCGCAGCGTATCACGGACGTGGGACAAAGCGCAGGTGGCGCCGCCTGGCAATCGGGCGGGAGCACCCGACGCAACCGGTATTATCTGATCAGCGGCTTCACAGGAACCGGCGCTGAAGGGCTTCGCAAAGCCATGTACCGGTATCATCGTCATGGATTGGACCTGTTCACACAAGATCCGGACCAAGCGCGGACCAACATCCTTGAAGCGCTCACCCTCATCCGCGATGCGAAGCGTGCCACGACCGAAACCTATGTGTTTGATGTGTTTTTCGACACGAAATACCGCGAACTGGCCGCCATTTTTGTGGATGCGGATGCCACTGTGCGCTTAGAGGCTTATAATTTGTTGGTAGAAATTGATCCGAGTCATATTGGTGAGTATGACAAGCTTCAATAGGAATGATGAAAAGACGAAAAGATAAAATGATGAAGTTGAGTCTTACCGATCACCGATTCCTGATCACCGATTCCTGATTCCCGATATGCTTTCCCCAGAACTACAATCACGACTCTCACCCTTGGAAATGAAAGCCCGGCAGATTGTCGAGGGCTTCATCACCGGCTTGCATAAGAGTCCGTTTTACGGATTCAGTGTGGAGTTCGCGGAGCATCGGCCCTACAACGCGGGTGATGATTTGCGTCATGTGGACTGGAAAGTGTACGGCAAATCGGAGCGATTTTATGTGAAGCAGTACGAGGAGGAGACGAATCTTCGCTGTTATGTGGTGCTGGACACGAGCACGTCGATGGATTTCAAGCACTTCGGAACGCTCACGAAACGGCAATATGGGGCCTATCTAGGCGCCGCGATGCTGTACTTGATGCATCGTCAGCGCGATGCCTGTGGATTGGCCACGTTTGATGAAACCTTGCATGCCATCATCCCCGCGAAATCAAGTTATCGTCATCTGCGGTATCTGTTTGAGCAGTTGCAGCCGCATGTGGACGGTCCGCCGAAAGGCGTGAAGCGCAAAACGTCCGCCGCGGTGGCCTTGCATCAATTGGCGGAGCAGATTCATCGGCGCAGCTTGGTGGTTGTGTTGACCGATTTATTCGATGATCCATCCCGGCAAGACGCTCTTCTCGCATCCCTCAAGCATCTTCGCTACCGGCATCATGAGGTTATTTTATTTCATTTGATGGAAGGTCGAAGCGAACGTCTGTTCGATTTCGCTGACGGACGCTTGATGATGGAAGATCTGGAAACCGGTATGAAACTGGATGTGATTCCATCCGACATCCGCGACAGCTATCGTCGGGAGATGGAAGCCTATACGGCCGCGTTCAAGCGCACCTGCCAAGAGGCGCATATCGATTACGAGCCGATCGACACGGAAGGGGATTTCACGATGGCGTTGCTGGCGTTTTTGACGAAACGGAAGAGGATGATGTGAAAGCGGGAATCGGGAATCGGGAATCGGAAATCAGTGATCGGAAGAATTCATTGAAGTGACTCTTCCCGATTTCAGATTTCTGATTTCCGATTTCTCATTATCACTTCACCAACGAGATGAGCCTCGTGCGACTCATGTCTTCGGCACGAAGCTCCACCAAGTAAATCCCACTAGCTAACCCCGTAGCATCAAACGTCACCGAATGCGATCCTGCTGACATCGGGCCATCGACCAATGTGGCTACTTCTCTACCCAAAATATCATAAATAACAAGGCTTACATGTGGGGACGCAAGATCTTGCGTCCCCACGCGAAAACCGATCACCGTCGATGGGTTGAAGGGGTTCGGATAATTGGGGTATAGCTCAAACGCTTCACCACGCTCTAAATCACCAGGACGCGTTTCAATAGATGTCGTGGTGTATTCCACGGCCCATATCT
>CAYPOI010000106.1:0-6708 GCA_964412365.1 uncultured Chitinophagales bacterium
TTCCTATCACGTACACCCAAGTGGCGCAGTATTGCGTGCTGATTTTCGCCTACATGGTTCCAGCCATCTTCATCTCCATCATGCTGACCGACAATCCGATTCCTCAATTGGGTTTCGGTACACCCGGATTGTTGGATAAACTCGACGGACTCACCACCGAACTCGGGTTTGCCGCCTACACCTCCGGACAGAAGCATTGGCTGGATGTGTTTTGCATCACCGCAGCACTGATGGTTGGAACGGCCGGTTTGCCACATGTGATCGTGCGGTTTTTCACGGTACCGAGAGTGCGCGATGCGCGCGTATCCGCCGGCTATGCCTTGCTGTTCATCGCCATTTTGTACACCACGGCTCCGGCTGTGGCCGCGTTCGCCCGTGTGAACCTCATCGAGACCGTCTCTGAAATGGAGTATGCCGAGGCGCCGGTCTGGTTTTCAAACTGGGAAAAGACCGGACTCATCAAATTTGATGACAAAAACGCCGATGGCATCGTCAATTATTCGGGGGATGCGGCCGTCAATGAATTGAGCATCGATCGCGACATCATGGTCTTGGCGAATCCCGAAATTGCGAATCTGCCGGCTTGGGTGGTGGGATTGATCGCCGCTGGTGGTTTGGCTGCGGCATTATCCACCGCCGCAGGATTGTTATTGGTCATCTCCACATCCGTCTCCCATGATTTGGTGAAGGGCGTCATTAACCCGAAAATTTCCGATAAGAAGGAATTGCTCATCGCCCGGTTCGCTGCAGGAGGGGCGGTGATCTTGGCAGGTTACTTTGGCGTGAATCCGCCCGGATTCGTGGCCCAGACCGTCGCATTCGCGTTCGGACTGGCGGCTGCAAGCTTTTTTCCTGCGATTCTGATGGGTATCTTTTCGAAACGCATGAACGCCGAAGGCGCCATCAGCGGGATGATCGCAGGATTGCTGTTCACAGGTGGCTACATCGCCTGGTTCACGTATCTGTCGCCCGAATCGAATCATCCGGATGGATGGTTGCTCGGTATTTCCCCTGAAGGAATCGGAACGGTGGGCATGTTGGTGAACATGGGCGTCGCGATCGCGATTTCTTCTGTCACACCGGCACCTGAAAAAGAAATCCAAGAGATGGTGGAACGGATCCGCGTTCCAAGATGAGCATGAAGCTGAGTGAATCCCAAGAAGACTATCTGAAGCAGATTTTCCTGTTAGGGGAGCGGTATGACACCATCACCACGCAGCTCATCGCCGACCATCTGAAGATCAAGCCCGCCTCCGTCACCGGCATGATCAAAAAATTGGCGGACCTGCATCTGCTCGAGCACAAACCTTATTATGGGGTGACGTTGACCGAAGCCGGAACCCGAGTGGCGGTTGAAGTTCTCAGACATCATCGGTTGCTGGAACTGTATCTGTCGGAAGTGCTTGGATATTCTTGGGATGAAATCCATGATGAAGCCGAGAAATTGGAACATCATATCAGTGAGAAGTTCGAAGCACGGATCGCGGAAAAATTGGGTCATCCCACTCACGATCCTCATGGCGACCCCATCCCCAATGCGGATTTGACGTTTCCCGAGGGACCCAATCTCATATCCGCGCTGAAGCTCATCGCAGGACAGAAGGCCGTCATCCGCCGGGTCCGAACCCAAGACAGTGATGCGTTGAATCTACTATCGAAGCTGGATTTGGTGATCGGCGCGCATCTGACTGTGATCGAAGCCAAAGGCGAGACAATCCGAGTCGAGCTGAACGGAAGCCGCATGTTGGTGCCGGGCAGCCTCGCGCTTCAGATCTATGTTGAAATCGAGTGAGCGCTCGCATCGTTAACGGGTAAATACTACCTATGCAAGACTGGCTCGCCTCCATCACCACACTCGCCGACGGCTATGGCGTGAACCTCTACATTTTCGCAGGCATCTACATCGGTGGCGTGCCGTTGTTTTGGCTGGGCATCGCGTGGATCGTAAGGAACCTGCGCAGAAAGACATCCATTACGATTCCGGTTCTCCTGACGGGCTTCATCACCATCAGCTCATATCTGTATGTGATCGCGGTGGGGAATGATGTTCCGACATGGGTGTATGGGGTGATTGGGGCTTTGATTGTGTATGGGATGTACGCGTTGGCGATGAACATCCGCTCCAAGCGAAATGAGTTGTTCGAGTATGATTTGATCGTAATCGGTGGCGGATCGGCCGGACTCACATCCTCTGGCATCGGCGCGTCATTCGGTGCGAAAACGATCATGATCGAAGCGCATCGATTGGGCGGCGATTGCACGTGGGCGGGATGCATTCCGAGCAAGGCGTTATTGCATTTGTCGCAGCAAGGAGTAGGGGTCGACCAGCGTGTCGACCCGTTCGAAAGAATGCGTCAAATCAGAAATGACGTGTATCACGACGCCGACCGCCCCGAGATCTACGAAAAGATGGGCGTGGAGCTTGCCTTCGGGAGAGCCTCGTTCGTGGATAAGCATACCGTAAAGATCGCATCCGAGGAAGGCGAGCGGACCATCACAGGGAAGAAGATCATCATCGCGTCAGGTTCACGTGCTGCGGTTCCACCGATTCCAGGGCTCGATTCGGTGTCGTATCTCACAAACGAGACGTTGTTCGAACTGAACGAAACACCGCAACATCTTGTGATCATCGGCGCCGGACCTATCGGCATTGAAATGGCACAAGCCTTCCGGAATCTAGGTGCGGAGGTGAGCGTGATCGATATGGCGCCACGCATCCTGCCACGGGATCATGAAGTGCTCACATCCCAACTGCAAACGCATCTGGATGGGGAGGGGATCCGGTTCTATCTAGGAAATGGCATTGAAGAGGTCCGTGGTGCGATTGAGGTCCGGTTAAAGGACGAAACCACTATTTCTGGCTCGCATCTGTTGATCGCGACGGGTCGCCGGCCGAACATCGAATCGTTGAATCTGGATGCGGCAGGAGTGACCTTCACCAACAAAGGAATCGGAATCGATGCCTCGTGCCGGACCAACATCAAGCACATTTTCGCGATAGGGGATGTGACCGGACAATTCGCCTTCACCCATATGAGCGAACATACCGCGAAAGTGGCGGCGCTCACGGCCTTGCTCAAATTCCCCATGAAAACGACGCCCGAGCTCACGCCTTGGGTCACGTACACTACGCCCGAATTGGCGCATGTGGGGGCAACCGAGTCGGAGTTGAAGGAAAAAGGGGTGAGTTATTTCACATACCGCTTCCCGTATTCGAAAATCGATCGGGCCGTAACGGATGAAGCCACGTTGGGAGACATCCGCATCTATGCGAGAAAGCGAGATGGGAAAATCTATGGTGCGGATATCCTCGGAGAGCGCGCCGGTGACATGATCGGCTATTATGCGATGGCCATGAAAAACGGACTATCGCTTCGCAACATCGCCGACACCATATTCCCATATCCGACCTATGGTCTTGGTGCGCGCCGGGCGGCGGATCAATGGTACATCCAAGCGCAGTCCCCATCCGCAATCAAATGGGTTCAGAGATTGTTTGGCTATCGCGGTCCGTTGCCGAGGAAGCCTGGGGTGGATGAGGAGGTGTAACTTGTGATTTGACAGAAATTGGGTGTGCGGTTATATTGGTTCATGAAACCTATACTATCCTCTTCGTATTTGGAATTCAAGCGCACGCACAGCCGGAGAACGACCCATCCCGCTGGGATTGGAAGATGGCCGATCATTACTTTGATGGCGGAATTTATTCCATGTCCTCATACGGGCCAGAATTGTTTGTCGGGGGACAATTTCAAAAGATGCCAGATGGCGTTTCAAGTAATGGTATCGCTTCAATAGACGTTGAAACAGGAGTCATGAAACCCATCGGGGCGGGTGGTTTCACCTATTCCATGTTGACGGTTAACGATCAATTGTATGTTGGCGGAAGTTTCAGTTCAATTGGTGGGGTAACGGCTCGAAGCACTGCCTCAATGAATTTCGCGACGAACTCTTGGGATGGCATCTCTACCACGATCTCAGGAACGGATTCTCGAGTGAGAAACATCACTGCATATGGACAAGATCTAATTTTAAGTGGTCGATTTTCCGCAATTAATGGTATCAGTGCGACCAATATTGCACAGTATTCTCCACTGACACGAAAATGGTCACCACTTGGCGGTGTTGGCATTGTAACATCAACACAAATCTGGGGCACAGCCATTGTTGCGGATACCTTGTTTGTGGGAGGATATTTCACACGTGCGGCTGGTATGCCTGTGCGAATGATGGTTAAACGCAATATGAAGACCGGCGAATGGACACCTATGGGAGACGTTTCACATGCCATACAAAGCTTGATAACGGATGGAAGGTATGTCTATGTAAGCGGCTACTTCACGAGCATTGATTCAAATCCCGCGTTCAACCATTATGCCAGATATGATACACAAACAGGGAAGTGGTTGCCTATGTCGGCAGGAAAACCACCTTACTTCGCCTACTCGTTTCTTAAGGTCGGGGATTATCTATATGTGGGACATTTTGGTGTCCATCGATATCATATTCCAACAGAGGAATGGCTGGCATTGGATGGGGGACCCTCAGAAGGTGGTCCGGTGAGAGCCATGAAACAAATCGGCGATTATCTTTATGTGGGTGGAGAATTCAGAAAAGTAGGTGGTGAGCCCGCATTTCATCTCACACGCTATCGAATGCCTACAGAGGTGTTGACATCGATTCATGAGCCTTATGAGCATGAACAACCAAGTCGGATGGAGCTACTCGCCAATTACCCAAATCCTTTCAACCCATCCACCCAGATTCAATTCAGGCTTCGCGCATCGCACGTCGCGCGTTTGACCGTCTATGACTTGCTAGGACGGGAAGTAGCCGTATTAGTCGATGGCGTGATGTCGGCTGGCTCGCATAACATATCATTTGATGCGTCGCACCTGAGTTCTGGGGTGTACCTCTACCGACTCGAATCAGCCGGAGAAGTACTTACTCGCAAGATGGTTTTGTTGAAGTAACACAACACCTGTAGGGTAAGCCATACAAGATGCGGCTGTAAACCCTTGAATTGCATTGTGGTATGTTTTTTGCGCGCAAGGGTTTATCTCATTCATCAACCAAGGACCAAGCCATGAAAACATTCCTATTTCTGCTGATCCTCAGCATCACCGCTACCGATGTGAGCGCGCAGTACACATCCTATTCAGCACCGAGCGCTCCTCCGGCGGTCATGTCCATTCATGCGTCTTCGGATGGAATCATTGTCGGTGCGACAAATGGCATCGTATTTATCGGGAGCACCGATGGTAGTCAATGGACTCGCCATGAGGTGCCCACGCCAGCGAATCATTCAATCTCGGCAGTCGCGAGATTCGGAGGGAAATGGGTCGTCTCGCATAGCGCTTCAAACGGTCAGGGTGGTGCCATGACATCCGCAGATGGTGCCACATGGGTCGCCGCTAACACAGGGCTGATTCCCTTTTTCATGACATTTTATAACGCCCCTAAGTTTTATGACGACACGAACCGCATCTTCGCTTTTTATAACACGGATGGGGGCTTGCAAGTCGCTCTGGCGGATATGACGGGATGGGAAAACAGCCGGGCTGGATTGCCAACCAATGTTCGGGTCACAGCCATGACTCGTGCCGCCGATACCTTATACATCGCCACCAATTCCGGCATCTACCGCTCACTCGACAATGGCGCGAATTGGTCGAAAGACGGGTTGACGAGTCCGAGTGGTACCATCGGTGGAATGACCTACTCCAACGGTGTCCTTATCGCGGGGCAACAAACCCTCAGTAACGGACAATTGTTCAAAAGCACGGATTTCGGTCGGACATGGACCCAATCGCCAAAACCATCCGGATTCACATCTGCGCTCAATATGAGCACATTGCCCGATGGTCAAATCGCCGTAACCGATGCTTATGGTCATTCGCACATCACGGCGGATGCGGGCGCCACATGGTCACGTCTCTTTTATCCGTCGATTTCGCAAGCCGGAACCCAAACCCATGTCGTTTCAAGCAACGGTGCCCTGTTCATAGGCAGTCGAAAAGACGGGTTGGCACGAGGCTTCGATGGCGTTTATACATCCACGGACAATGCCGCATCATGGACCCAGATAAATGGGCTGGTCGGCACAACCTATCCTGCATCCTCCATCGCGCATTCCAGTGGCAGTTATTACATCGGCACAACCAATGGAGTTTATTCCACATCTGATTTCACATCATGGAACAAGATCGGAGACTTCAACGGGTCCATCTCCGCTGTCGCATTCCGTGGATCCACATTGTATGCTGGAGTTGCTGGATTGGTACAAGATCTGCGCTACACGACCGATAACGGAACAACATGGGTTCCGGCGAAAGCTGGCATTGACGATGCACAGGTACGTATGATGTGGTCGGATGGGGCCAAAATCTATGTGGGGACACCAAGTGGATTGTATTCACGTTCCAGCGAATCCGATCCTTGGTTTCATCACACAGCGGACATCGACCGTTTTGCATTGGGTATGGTTCGGATCGGAGCCACGACGGTCATCATCACAGATAGAGGGGTTTATGTGAGTGATGACGAACTGAATTGGACACCAAGAAACACCGGTCTTCCGCATGATGCGCTGAATAATGCCTGGACGCCGAGTGATATTCTCGTTTACAATGGCGGTCTGGTGATCGTGTACGCCAACCAAGTCTATTTCAGCGACGATTTAGGGTTGACCTGGGTGAGACGGGATGA
>CAYPOI010000107.1:0-6693 GCA_964412365.1 uncultured Chitinophagales bacterium
AACCCGTGCTACCTCCGTGAAAGGGAGGCGTCCTAGACCCCTAGACGAACGCGGCCTTCAGTATGTCAAATCAACAAATCCGATCTCGAGGCGACAAGCGGATTCGAACCGCTGTACGAGGTTTTGCAGACCTCTGCCTAGCCACTCGGCCATGTCGCCATAAAGTATGCCCGACAGGGATCGAACCTGTAACCTGCTGCTTAGAAGGCAGCTGCTCTATCCAATTGAGCTACGGGCACTTTTACATGCTTCGCAACCCCGTCATCGTCGGGGCGACAGGATTTGAACCTGCGACCCTCTGTTCCCAAAACAGATGCGCTACCGGGCTGCGCTACGCCCCGATGACCCTACCCCATGGCGGATTCGTTAGAAAGGCTAATTTACGGCGGAGGGGAAGGACTTTGCAAATAAGAATTGGATTAATCGTGTATTGTGTATGGTGTATCGTGACAGCTCTTACCATACACTATACACGATACACTAAATCTTCCCAACACCAAGAATCCCCGTGCCCTCACGATTCTCCGCACGAAGATCGATCGCCATCAAGACCAACCCCGGCAACAACGTGATCGCGTACCAGAACGGCAAAAGAATCACAAACACGAAGGATCGCGTAAGCCAGAGCATGGGCCATTTGATGAGGATTTCCCAAGCGAAGTGTCCGAGTGTGCCGTAGGTATAGCGGATGTCGGTGCTGGAAAAGCCTGCGGTCGTCAACTTGGAGTGCAGATCGTCGCGGCTGTACCCCGGACGCGCATGCTCGCCCACGAAAAACTCATCGCCATCGGCGTCGTCTTCGGCCAGGTGCGAGGGTGAATGCATGATCATCACGCCGCCTGGTTTGAGAGCTTTGCGAAGGGTCGTCATCACCAGAACATCTTCTTCGATATGTTCGAGCACATCCACGCAGAGCACGAGATCGTACTCGGCGGCGAAGGTGTCCTTGGTCAAATCGGCCTCGGCGAAGGTGATGCGGCCGGAGGCGATGTCCGCCGAATAGTAGTGTCTGCATGCCTCGAGGTAATCTTGCTTGACATCCACGGCGTGAATGGTGACGCCCGGAAACCCGGCCAACAGAAACCGGTCATATTGCCCGAATCCGCAGCCCGCATCGAGGATCACGGCGTTCGGACGTGTCGCGAGCTCGGCGCGAAGACGGCGCCTCACATTCCAGCCGCGCAGGAAAAATACGTCGAGGAGGAAATAGAATACGCGTCGGAGGGGGCGCGACCGCTTGATGTATGCCGCAAAACGATCTTTCACCGGATCATACGCGATCTGACTCACAGGCCGACCTCTTCTCTCACATTCACTTTCCGACCCCGTTTCCCGGATTTATTAAGCATTTCGCCAATGAAGCCGATCGAGAACAACTGCACCCCCATCACCAACAACAGAATTCCGAACAGCAGCAACGGACGATTGGACAAAAACACATCATAAAACACCCGCATGAAGGCCAGGTATCCCACAATCGCGCCTCCGACCGTGAGGGATGCGAACCCGAGCGTTCCGAAAAAGTGCATCGGTTTGCTCATGTACGTGTGAATGAAAATCAGTGTGATGAGATCCAGAAAGCCGTTCATGAATCGGGACAAGCCGAACTTCGTCTTTCCATATTTGCGGGGGTGGTGCGTCACCGCTTTTTCCCCAATCCGCGAAAATCCCTGCCAATGCGCGAGTAGTGGGATGTACCGATGCATCTCGCCATACAACTCAATGCTGTTGACCACATCGCGCTTGTACACTTTGAGTCCGCAGTTGAAATCATTGAGCTTGATGCCGGTCACGCGCGAGGTCACCCCATTGAAAAACTTGCTCGGAATGGTCTTGCTGATGGGATCATGGCGAACCTGCTTCCATCCGCTCACCAAATCATAACCGTCGTCGAGCATGGCGAACATCGCGGGTAGCTCGGCGGGATCGTCTTGCAAATCGGCATCCATCGTGGCCACATATCGTCCTTTGCAGGCTTCGAAGCCTTTTTGTAAGGCCAAGCTTTTCCCATAATTGCGACGGAACCGGATGCCTTTGATATGGGCATCTTCTTTGGACAGGCGGGAAATCACGTCCCAGGATTGGTCGGTGGAACCGTCATCGACGAAAATCAACTCATAAGAAAGGGATCCGATCGCATCGCGCACCCGTGCGGCGAGTTCCGATAACGAATCCTGTTCGTTCAACAGCGGAACGACGACGCTGACGTCGAGGGTTGGAATGGTGCTCAAGGGTTGGAAATGGGCTTTTCTATTAGGATATTGCGGAAAATACCACAATCGTGAAAAAGCTTTACTACCAGATTGGCGAAGTCACCAAGTTGACGGGTGTGAAACCGCATATCCTGAGATATTGGGAGGCGCATTTCAAGGAATTGAGTCCGGATAAAAACCGCGCCGGCAAGCGGGTGTACACGCAGCAGGATCTGGATGTGATCCTCAAACTCAAGGAATTGCTCAAAGACCAGAAGTTCACGACGGCCGGAGCCGCGAAGGTGATCACGCGTAGGCCGGATGCGGACAAGTCCACATCCCTGCCTGTTTCCACGCAACGCGACCTCAAGGAAATCCGCCTGTTTCTGGAGCGCATGTTGGACCATTTGTAGCCATGTCGTTAAAACTGGGTCCATTTCAGATCGATTCCATCCAAACCGGGCTCTTCCGGCTCGACGGTGGCGCCATGTTCGGCGTGGTGCCGAAAACCTTATGGTCGAAGTACATCGAACCCGACGAGTTGAACCGCATTCCGATGGGGATGCGATCGTTGGTGATCCGCTCATCCGCCACAAATCGCAACTATCTGATCGATACCGGCGCCGGACACAAGGGTGACGAGAAGTTCAACCGCATTTACGATCTCGATTTCTCGCAAGGCGACATCGAAAGCGGCTTGATGGGATTGGGATTGACGCCGGATGACATCACGGATGTGATATTCACGCATCTTCATTTCGACCACGGTGGGGGCGCGACCAAGTACAAACCCGGGACCACCGAGCCTGAATTGGTGTTCCGCCATGCCCGGCACTGGGTGACGCCCGATCACTTGGATACCGCGCTTCATCCCAACGCACGCGAAAAAGCATCCTTTTTGAAAGACAATGTGCAACCTGTGGTCACATCCCCCCTGTTGCATCTGATTGAGGAAGGTCAGGCCTATGAGCCGGGATTGGAGTCGATCTGGGTGCACGGACACACATTGGGGATGCAGCTTCCGCTGATCAAAGGCGATGGAAAAACCATTCTTTTTGCGGCGGATCTGTTCCCAACCTATGCGCACATTCCGTTGCCTTGGGTGATGGGGTACGACATGCAGCCTTTGCGGACGTTAACAGAAAAGGCGTCGATTCTGAACACGATCGTCGAGCAGAATTGGTATGTTTTTTTGGAGCATGATGCGCATCATGAAATCGTTACTCTCTCTCATGACGGCAAATCCTACAAAGCCGATCGGTTTCTCACACTGAACGAGGTCTGATATCTTTTCCGCAGGCGATTTACAGAAGGCGATGTTTGAAGCCTGGCGGCAGCGCGAAGCGCGTCGCCGTTGGATCCGTTGGTTGTCCGCAGCGGCACTGACCATCGCATTGTTTTTGGTGGCGCTCACATTGGAGGCGGTGTTGTACCTGGCTCCTGTTGTTAAAATCGTGCTATGGGTGGGCATCATCGCCCTTTTTGCGGGCTCGAGCTGGTTTCTGCATCAACGTCTTCCATCCGTTCCGTTTGAACGAGGCTATGCCGAAATCGCGGATGCGTTGGACAAGCCCGACATCCGATATGCGCTCGACCTCCATCTGAAACGCGACGAATTTTCTCCCAAACTGCAAGACGCCTCCATCCGACAATTGATGGATTCGATGGGGGATGAGGTCTTCACGCATCACATCCCGACGTATCGGAAGCGTCATCCATTTCGTGCCGGTGTGATGTTGGCCGGACTTACGGCCGTGAATTTATTGATACTGGTCGGCGTGTTCGCCGTGTATGATGGAGGTTCGTTGAACCGGATGATGCGTCCGTTGGATGAATTTTCGCCACCGAATCCGTTCACGTTCACCGTCATTCCGGCCGATACGACGGTCGAGCAAGGACTCCCCCTTCCCATTCAGGTCGTGTTCGACGGTGACTTGCCTCGGAACGTCACTCTCGCCATCAAATCGCCCGATGAAGCCGGATTTCGTCGCTACGCCATGAACGCCGTGGCCGATACCTTCCGCTACGATACCGATCCCCTGTTCACGGATCAGGACTACCGCATCGAAATGGATGGATTCTTGAGCGAGGCGCATCATATTTCCGTCGCCTTGCTACCGCGCTTTTCGGAACTCACGGTTCGGGTGAAAGCGCCGGCCTATACGAGGCTGGATGCGATCGACATCCCCTATCCTATTTCGACTATCTCGGTTTATCCGGGTTCCGAGTTGGAGTTCATCGGCACGCCGAACGTGCCGCTCACCTCGATTCAACTCCATTCGCTGCATGCCGAGCCGCAAAATCTATTGGATGATGCCCGCTTCCGCGTGATGCGGGCCGATTCGGTGTGGTTCATGATGACGGACACCTCCGGACTGGAGAATCGGAACCGGTTTTCACTTCCCATCCGTCTGAATGAGGATTTGGCTCCCGTTGTGAACTGGATTCAGCCGGCGGAAGATTTGGCCTTGGCCGAACCTGGTGTGGTGGATCTGATTTGGGACATGCGCGATGATTTCGGCATCACATCGGTTTCTGTGGCCTACGACATCCGCAAAGAATTCGGAGGAAATACGGGAACGAGGAACATCCCGATTGCGGGTCCGCATTCGAAAACGGCGATCGGAACACATGAGTTGGATTTGAATGCGCTCGGATTGCGACCGATGGATGAGATTCGTGTCCGAATTGTGGTGACGGATAATGACGCGGTTGGAGGTCGGCATACCACGATGTCGGCGGAGAGGGTCATCCGCATCGCGTCGCTCACCGAATTACTGCTGGCCGAGGAGCAGCGCGAAACGGAAGCCGGCGACGCGCTGACCAACATCAACGAAGCGGCGGAAGAAACGCGTCGCATGCTCGATGAGCTGAAACAGGACATGATCGACAATCCGCGCGAACGCGTGGACCAGATGCGCGACCTCGAACAAATGAAGCAACAGCGTGGGGAGTTGCAGGAAAAAGTGGAAGAGCTTCGCGAGCAGATGGCCGAAATGCGGCAGGAAACGGAGACGAGTCCGGCGTTGAGCGACGAAACGCGCGAATTGTATGAGCAATTGGAGCAGATGGCCGCAGAGTTGAACGATCCCGAGTTGGAGCAAGCCATCGAAGAACTGATGAAATCGATGGAGCAATTCGATCCGAATCAGATGCGTCAGGCTATGGAAAACCTGGAGTTCAACGAGCAGAAATTTCGTGAGCGCATCGAACGGACGATGGAATTATTCAAGCAATTACGGACCCGTGCCGAGCTCGATCGACTCGCCGCTCAGCTCGAATCGCTGGAAAAGATGCAAGAAGAGTTGCAAAACGAAGATGCCTCGAATGAGGAGATCGGTCAGCAACAGCAAGATGCTCAAGAGCAGTTGGACAATCTGAACGAGCGGATGGATGCCTTGGAAGAGAATGCACCGAAACGGATGCAAGATGCCATGCAGGAATTGTCGGAAGAACTAAAGCAGGATGCCGACGAAGCCGAGAAACTGCTCGATGAACAGGTCAAGGAATCGCAGGAGTCGAACCCCGACCGCCAACAGATGAAGCAACAGCAGCAGGAGTTGCAGAAGAAGTTTAACCAGATGAAAAGCAAGGTGCAGCAGGCGGGCGCGCAAATGAGTCAGGAGCAGGTGCAGCTCAACACCATGGCCTTGCTGGGCATCATGCAGCAATTGTTATGGATTTCGGATGCGCAGGAATCGTTGATGCGCACCACCACCAATCTCACACCCGGCAGCACGGGTTTTGTGGATGCGGCTCGGCAACAGAATACGATTAACCGAATTTTTGGTCAGGTCGCCGATTCGTTGTTTGAATTATCGAAGCAAGTGCCCAGTTTTTCGAACGCCATCAACGATAAAAAACTGTTGGTTCAGCGCAATGCCGCATCGGCGCTTCGGGTGTTGAGCGAGCGCGACCGCGCACGTGCCCTGGCCGAAGAACGGTTCATGTTGGCTGGCATGAATGAAATCGGATCGATGCTAGCCGATTTGCTCGAACAACTGCAAGATCCGTCCGGCGGCGGCGAAGGAGGCGGAAGCGGTGGAATGGGTCAGACCATGGAGCAGATGGGCAAAAGTCAGCAACAGCTGAATCAGCAGATGCAGGACATGCTCAACGACATGGCCGGACAGCGATTGATGCAAGACGGCAACGAACGCCTCGACCAAATGGCGCGGCAGCAGAATGCGATTCGTAGGCAATTGGAAGAATTGCAACGCAGTGGAGGACTCGAGCCTGGCGATCCGCTCCTGGAAGAACTGGAGCGCATTCAGGAAGAAATGGAAGATGCCATCAACGATTTGAGAGGTGGAGCTGTGGATCGGGTGATGGTGCAACGACAGCAGAATATCCTGTCGCGGATGTTGCAAGTCGAAAAAGCCTTCCAAGAACGAGAAGAAGATGAGGAGCGCAAAGGGCGTGAAGCCGACCCCATCCGTGGGGTTCCTCCGGGCGAACTCACCCCGCAGCAACTTAGAGACCGAATCCGCGACATCCTGAA
>CAYPOI010000108.1:0-6661 GCA_964412365.1 uncultured Chitinophagales bacterium
CGTTACCAAGTGGCGAACTGCTACATGGGTCGCGCGGGCTTGATCAACTCAGGTGGCGCTTCCGGAGACAATGATTTCGCGGATGCGGCCAAAACAGCGGTCATCAACAAACGCGCCGGCGGCATGGGCTTGATTTCAGGCCGTAAAGCCTTCCAACGTCCGATGAAAGAAGGCGTGGAAATTCTGAACTTAATTCAGGATGTGTATCTCGATAAGAAGATCACGGTAGCGTAAATCGTTTGTGGTTTGTTGTTAGTTGTTAGTTGTATAAAGCGCGACGTGCGACGTGCGATGCTAAGAATCGCCATGCATGAGCTCAGTGGCTATGATCTCAAGGACTTCATGAAATTGATGGTCCTTGGGATCCAACCATCCAATAGGATTATTAGTTTTGAAGCATCGTCCGCTTGAATGAGACCATTGTCTCTTGCGAGTTCCACTTGCAATCGAAATTCAAACGCCGAACCCAACGCATAGGATATGAACAGATGAAACGACTTGCTGTGATATCGTCCATATCCCTCCGCGATGTTCGACGCCATCGATAAGGCCGATCGGGCCATTTGATCCCGATACCCGAAATCTTTTATCTGTTTTAAGATCGGGTAGGCAGCGCGATTCAATTCCTTCGCTAAAACATAAATTTCAATTCGATCCAGTGGATATGTCCCCATATGACTCCTTCTGCTGTAGATGGTTATATTTCTTAGAGGAGCATTTCTCGAATATCTTTCAGAACTAGCGACAAATTCCGTAACGAAACTCTTACCTCGCACCTCGCGCCTCGCACTTCGCACATGAATTCATGATCCCAAATTCAAGAATCATCCAAGCCGGCATGGTCTGGGTTTCCGGTTGGAGGCTGGCATCGGCTGTGTCGAATGCAGGTGGATTGGGGTTGATCGGCGGTGGTTCCATGACTCCGGACCTGTTCCGCGAGCACATCCGCAAATGCAAAGCCGCCACAGATGAGCCTTTTGGTGTGAACATCCCTCTGATGTATGCGCATTCAGAAGAGCAGATGGAGATCGTGATGCAGGAAGGAATCCGCATCGTGTTCACGTCCGCAGGCAATCCAGGAACATTCACTGCCATATTGAAGGATCGAGGAATTCAGGTCGCCCATGTGGTGTCCAATGTGGCACAGGCTCGGAAAGCCGTTGATCGTGGTGTGGATGCCGTTGTCGCCGAAGGATTCGAGGCCGGCGGACATAACGGTCGTGACGAAATCACCACGATGTGTTTGGTCCCGCAAGTGGTGGATGCCGTCGGCGATCGTGTGCCCGTGATCGCCGCTGGCGGTATCGGCGACGGACGTGCCATGGTCGCCGCTCTCGCTTTAGGCGCCAGCGCGGTGCAAGTTGGAACCCGGTTCGCGGTATGCCAAGAAAGTTCGGCGCACGACATCTACAAACAACTGGCCGTTCAAGCGGGGGATGGGGACACCGCCCTCGTCCTGAAATCCCTCGTGCCTACCCG
The DNA here is from genome assembly GCA_964412365.1 of uncultured Chitinophagales bacterium. GTDB lineage: Bacteria > Bacteroidota > Rhodothermia > Balneolales > HLUCCA01 > CAMTWZ01. The sequence continues at coordinate 1,480 of CAYPOI010000108.1, forward strand.
GCTTCTGAAGACGCCATTCTATGAAGCCGTCAAGGCCATGGAAGATGTCGGGGCCACATCCGACCATCTGAAAGATCTTCTCGGTCGTGGACGGGCACGTAAAGGCATTTTCGAAGGGAACGTGGACGAAGGGGAATTCGAGATCGGTCAGATTTCCGGAATGATTCGAGACATTCCCACGGCCCATGACATCATTATGCGGTTTTTGGATGAGTATCGTTCCGTAAAAGAGCGACTCGATTCGCATATCTTGTGAACATTCCGTAAAGTCGACCCACTACGGTCTCGATCACCATTGTCTAAGGCTACATCCTCCATATTCTCATCCACAGATCCTCGCGGTCTGTTTTCAAAACGCTACCTATGGTTTTCCATCGGGTTGAGCGTGTTGAGCATGGCCTTGGTGATTTGGTGGACTTGGACGCCCGATGGTCTGCAACATCTCAAGCTCAAACGCCTTCCAGGTCTGGCCATCGCCTTTGCCGTAGCCATGATGCGAATCTGGTTTTCGGCCATGAAAATCCGCTTTCTGGCAGATAAAACATTAAGCTGGGCCGCATCCTTTCGAATCGTCTTGTTTTGGGATTTGGCCAGTGCGATCACTCCGTCCACCATCGGCGGCGCACCTGTGGCCACCTATGTGATGACCAAAGAAGGTGTTTCACTGGGTAAATCGGGCGCGATCATGTTGTATTCCGTGTTGTTGGATCAGCTTTTGTATGTGGCCATCATCCCCGTACTCATCGTCGCGGGGTTCTATTATGAAATCATTCCGGATGATGCCGGTGCGCTCGGAACCGGAGCGTTGATGGTGGCCTTCGGACTGATGATGGTGTATGCATTCCTTCTTGCCTATGGCATTCTTCGAAACCCGAATGTGCTGAAAGTGGTGTTCGATTATGTGACGAGATTGCCGTTTCTGAATCGTATTCGCCAAACCGTGATGAACGAACTGGATCGCTTGGTTGAGTTTTCCCACGAACTTAACCGAAAACCTCCCTCGTTCATTTTGAAAGCCTTTTTGATTTCCACGATGGGATGGATCACGAAATTCGCCGTTCCCACGATTGTGGTCTTGAGTTTTCTGCCGGCGGATGTGTTGCTATCGTTTGCCCGCTCCATTGGAATGACATTAGCTGGATTTTTCATGCCTACTCCAGGTGGAAGCGGTGGTGTGGAGGGATTGTTCGCCCTGTTTCAGGGTCCGTTGTTCGACCGTCCTCAGTTTATCGGAATCGCCATCTTTGTATGGCGGGTCCTCACGTTTTATCTAAGCATCGGATTCGGGATGTTGGTACTGTCCTGGTATGTGAACCCGGCCAACAGAATTTTTAATTTTAGAACAAAACCCGAGCATGGCGAAAGCTAAACGCGTCCACTATTGCACCGCCTGCGGCTATGAATCGCCCAAGTGGTTGGGGAAGTGTCCGTCGTGCGAGGCATGGAACACGTTTGAGGAGCATGTGGTTGCCGCCAAGGGCGTGGATCACAAGGCCAAGACGGGCTCGGGTGATACGAAGCGGCCTGTGCGCTTGTCTGACGTGGCGCCGGATGAAGCCAAGCGTTGGAGTACGGGCTCGGCGGAGCTCGATCGGGTGCTGGGTGGTGGTCTGGTGAGAGGGTCGTTCGTTTTATTGGGAGGCGACCCCGGAATCGGCAAAAGTACGCTCGCCCTTCAAGTGGCGTCGCATCTGTCGGATGTGTCGGTTTGGTACATCAGCGGGGAGGAGAGTGGCGCTCAGCTTCGTCAGCGGGCCGATCGTTTGGGGATGTCGGCCAACCGGATTCTTCTTTCGCATGAAACCGATATGCTGCAACTCGCCGAAACCGTGAAAGTGGATCCGCCGGATGTCCTCATCATCGATTCCATCCAGACGGTATATCGGTCGGATTTGGATCCGTTGCCCGGTTCGGTCACTCAAATCCGTGAATCGGCGGCGGTTTTGCAACGCATCGCCAAACAACAAGGCATCACGGTACTCATCATCGGACATGTCACAAAAGATGGCGAGTTGGCGGGTCCGCGTGTTCTCGAACACATGGTGGATGCCGTCATTCAATTTGAAGGTGACGGACACGCGATGTATCGTCTTCTTCGCACATCCAAAAACCGGTTCGGTCCCTCAGGCGAAATCGGTGTGTTTCGGATGGACGAAGGAGGGCTGGTGGATGTGGATCAACCATCCGATATCTTTCTTGCCGATTACAATCCCGACACCAGTGGAACCGCACTGAGCGTGGTGCTGGAAGGAACCCGGCCTCTGGTGATTGAAGTTCAGGCCTTGGTCACATCCGCCACCTATGCCACGCCGCAACGAACCGCGACCGGAATCGACCAAAAGCGCGTTCAGATGCTCATCGCTGTTCTCGAGCAACGTGTGAAGATCGCCTTCAGTCAAAAAGATGTGTTCGTAAATGTGGTGGGTGGACTCAAAATACAGGATCCTTCCCTCGATTTGGCCATTTGCATGGCCCTGGTGTCGGCATGGATGGATCAGCCCCTGAAAAAGGGGAGTGTCTATATCGGCGAAGTGGGATTGGGTGGTGAAGTGCGCGCTGTGCCGATGCTCGAGCGTCGGGTGAAGGAAGCCAAACGTTCCGGTTTCGGACAAGTGGTTGTTCCCGGCAAGAGCTTGAAGGACATCGTGAAAGCGATCTGAGTAAGATTTTACAACTATTGAGGCTTGGGCTCGAAACCTAACGAAAAGGGTGCTCGTTGGGTCGGTATCTTGCCCGCTCTTCTCATTTCTTTTTGTAACCCCATGTCTGCTTTAGTTTTCGCCGTATTGTTCTCGGGTCTTTCAGGGTCCATTACCGATTCGACTGTCCCCACCCGCGATACAGATCGTACCTACACATCGGAAGCGATTCGATTGAATGAGGACGTTACCATCAAGATTGATGGGGTTTTGGATGAATCGGTTTGGAAATCCCATCCTGCCGTGGTGCGTCAACGGTTCCGCCAAATCAAGCCCGAATATGGTGTACCCTCAAGGTACGATACGGAATATGCGATCTATTACGATGATAGTGCCGTTTACTTCGCCATTCGCATGTACGATGATGAACCACAACTCATTCCACGTGAACTGACACCAAGAGACGGAATGAACGCGGTGGCGGATGTGGTTGCGATCGCAGTGGATCCCTACAAAAAAGCACAAACGGGCTACGGTTTTTTTGTCTCTTCGGCTGGTGTTCAAACCGACATCCTGTTTTCAGGAAACGGAAATGAGGACCCGGGTTGGAACGCGGTTTGGGAGAGCGCTGCAACCATCGATGAGTTCGGATGGGTTGTTGAAATGAAGATTCCATTTGCCGCAATCCGATTTCCGGCTGTTGCCGTTCAAGAATGGGGATTTTTACTTTATCGGGTGAACAAACGCCACAATGAAGAGAGTTTCAGCGTGCCATTTGATGAAAAAGTATCTGGACTTCTGAACCAGTTCGGCACATTGACCGGTATTCGGGACGTGAAACCCCCGCTGCGTTTGGAGTTGTATCCATATGCGTCGGCTGTCCGATCCAGTTACGGATCAAGCAGTTCTTCATTGGGGTATAATTTCGGGACTGATTTGCGCTATGGCATCAATGAGGCGTTCACCCTCGATCTCACACTTGTACCGGATTTCAGCCAGGTGCAGAGCGACGATGTGATCTTAAACCTGTCGGCATTTGATGTTAGATATCAAGAAAACAGACCGTTTTTCACCGAAGGAACAGAACTGTTTGATCGCGGAAATCTGTTTTACTCACGTCGTATCGGTGAATCGGTTCGTTCAGCCAACACGGTTGTGCGTCCGGGTGAAACCATCAGTGAGCGTAACGAGAATCCTGCGTTGCTGAATGCGTTCAAAATCACTGGGCGAGCATCGAACGGAGTAGGTGTCGGTTTTTTGAATGCAGTGACCAGACCCACTCACGCCATTTTCACAGATTCATTAGGAAACAGGGATGATCGACGGGTCGACCCTTGGATGAACTTCAACATCCTATCTGTCGACCGTATTTTCGCAGGACGAAACCGCATCGGAATTCTGAACACGAATGTTTGGCGAGGCGACGGACTCCGCAAAGCGAATGTTACCAACGCCTCGATGGAGCTGTTCGACAAGTCCAACACCTATACTCTGCAAATGAACGGCTTCATGTCGAATGTGACCGATAATGGAGCCTTCGGCGGTACCGGGTTTCGAGGCGAGCTCGAGGTCGGTAAGATCAGCGGAACCTTCACCTCCGAATACGAGCTGGATGTGACGTCCCAAGACTATAACATCAATGATTTCGGATTTCAGAACGCACCGAACTATGTGCGTCAGGAGGTTGAATTCCGGTACAATCGGCCCGAAGGAATCGGAATCTATCAATCCACACGGGCTTGGATTGAAATGGACCTGGAACATCGGCTTAACGAATTCACGTTCAACCAATTTAGCATGGAGCTTGGCGGATGGGGGCGGTCGAAGAACAATCACAACATGTTCGGATGGATTTGGACACGGCCCTGGGGACAAAATGACTTTTATGATGCTCGCCGATCCGGTTACATCCTACACAGACCCGGCATGTGGATGACAGGCATCGGCATAACCACCGACGATCGTAACCTAGTGCGGTTGAACATCAACCATCGATATGGATATGTTCCTTCATGGAAACAGCATTTACTCGAATCATCGTTGAGCACCCGCTTGCGACTTTCCGATCGATGGAACATCTCCCATCAGATCGACCGGAATATCAGCTTGAACGCTCGTGGTGGATTCGGAGGTAATTTTGTGAACGGGGAAGTGCTCATCGGTCAACGCGACATCCGACGCTTGAACAACAGTCTGACGATGAACTACACCATCAGTGTGGAGCAAAGCGCGAATCTAAGGGTCTATCACAACTGGAGCCGGGTGAGTTACCAGCGTTTCTATGCGCTGGGAACAGACCGTTCCCTGACGCCGACCACCACACGTCCAGTCAATTCCCCTCAGACCAACTTCAATTTCCTGTCCGTCGATTTTAACTATCAGTTCCAATTCGCGCCGGGCAGTTACCTGAACTTGAATGCGAAGACAAATCTGACCGCAAGCAGCCAGGATGTCTCGCTCGCGTACTCGGAAAATTTCAAGAACGTCTTGGATGAGCCACGTTTCACGTCGGTTTCCGCCAAAGTGATCTGGTTCTTCAACCG
>CAYPOI010000109.1:0-6627 GCA_964412365.1 uncultured Chitinophagales bacterium
GTCCTCATCACCGGCGGAGCGGGCTTCTTGGGCTCCCATTTGTCGGAACGTTATCTGAACGAAGGTTGGAAAGTTACCGTAATGGATAATCTGCTCACGGGCAACCTCGACAACATCGCACATCTTATGGGATTGAAGGAATTCACCTTCATGCACCAGGATGTCACCGAGTTTGTACATGTGTCAGGGTCGTTGGATATGATCCTTCATTTCGCGTCGCCTGCATCACCAATTGATTATCTCGAGATGCCGATCCAAACACTCAAAGTAGGCGCGATGGGCACTCACAAAGTCTTAGGTTTGGCAAAAGAAAAAGGTGCTCGATTCTTTCTCGCTTCGACCAGTGAGGTCTATGGCGATCCACTCATACACCCACAAAAAGAAAATTATTGGGGCAATGTGAATCCAATCGGCACCCGCGGCGTCTATGACGAGGCCAAACGATTTGCTGAAGCCATTACGATGGCCTATCATCGTTTTCACAAGCTCGATACGCGCATCATCCGAATCTTCAATACATATGGACCACGCATGCGATTGAATGACGGTCGCGTGGTTCCGGCGTTCATCGGGCAGGCGTTGAGAGGGGAGCCACTCACCATATTCGGTGACGGGCAGCAAACCCGCTCATTCTGTTATGTGGATGATTTGGTGGAGGGAATTTTCCGATTAGCAGCGAGTAACCATAATCAGCCGGTGAACATCGGAAATCCGGCCGAAATTACGATTAAACAGTTTGCCGAAGAGATATTGGCGATAACAGGCTCGAAAAGCACCATTTCGTATGTGCCACTACCGGAAGATGATCCGAAAGTGCGTCAGCCAGACATCACCAAAGCGAAAGAGTTATTGGGCTGGGAGCCTAAGGTGGATCGATCGGTCGGTTTGGTGAAGACGATTGACTATTTCAAAGACAAGGTTTGATCACCCGATACTGATTCATTTCAATCTGTTGATGCGGATGCCTTCGTATCTTTGAAACTGAAATTGAACCGAACGATAGATCAAAGACAGCCCCATCAAGACAACCTCGATAAGAAACAATGAAAGACACTCAACTCAAGGCCATTCAAGACAAAACCTTCACAATCGGCATCCTCGGTCTCGGCTATGTCGGCCTACCATTGATGTGGACCTTCCACAAAAAAGGATTCAACGTCATTGGCTATGATGTCGATCCGTTTAAAGTCGACTGCCTCGATAACGGAGTGTCATACATCAAGCACCTCGGCACGGATATGATGCAAGTGCTTAGCCAAAGCGACCGCTGCCACGCCACCACCGATTTCAGCCGTCTTCCCGAAGCCGATGCCTTGATCATGTGTGTGCCGACGCCTTTGAACGCCTATCGCGAACCGGACATGTCGTATGTGGAGCAGACCACCATCACGATCAGCAAATACCTTCGCAAAGGTCAGATGGTCGTGCTCGAGTCGACCACCTATCCGGGTACCACGGATGAGTTGATGATTCCGATCTTGGAGAAGAACTCCGGACTCAAAGCCGGTGTCGATTTCTATGTCGCCTACTCTCCAGAGCGCGAAGATCCGGGCAATGCCAATTTTAATACCGAACTGATTCCGAAAGTGGTGGGTGCCGATGGTGCCGATGCCTTGGAAATCGCCCTGGCCATGTACGACGCAGCCATCGTAAAGACAGTGCCTGTGAGCAATTGCAAAACGGCTGAAGCCGTGAAAATCACAGAGAACGTGTTCCGCTCGGTGAACATCGCTTTGGTGAACGAACTCAAAATCGTGTTCGATGCGATGGGCATCGACGTTCATGAAGTGTTGGATGCTGCGGCGACCAAGCCTTTTGGATTCATGAAATTCACGCCTGGCCCGGGACTCGGTGGTCATTGCATTCCCATCGATCCGTTCTACCTAACCTGGAAAGCCCGGGAGTTCGGGCTGAACACCAAGTTCATCGAATTGGCTGGCGAGATCAACACATCCATGCCTGATTATGTGATCCGCAAGACCATGGAAGCCTTGAACCAGCACAAGAAATCCATCAACGGAAGCCGGATTCTGATGGTCGGGTTGGCGTACAAGCCCAATGTCGATGACATGCGCGAGTCGCCCACATTCGTACTTATGGAAAAGGCCGAGGCCCTTGGAGCCGAAGTCGATTTCTTTGATACCTACATCCCGGTGATTGCACCTACCCGAGAGCATGCGGCCTACACTGGTAAAAAATCAATTGAGTGGTCGGAAACGGTCATTCGCAGCTACGATGCGGTGATCATCGCGACAGACCACAAGAATGTGAACTACGCATCACTCGCCCATTGGTCGAAACTGATCGTGGATACACGGAATGCGTACCCAGGCTCAACGTCGAGCTCCATCGTCAAAGCCTGAACAGCAACCTTGAAGAGTAAAATGAGAGTGATTCTGACGGGTGCCAACGGCTTTGTGGGTGGGCATCTTGAGCGTCATCTCATTGAATCGGGCTACGAGGTGAGCTCCGTTGTCAGAACAACCACTCGTTCTGTAGCGGAATCGAGCCCACCTCGAGTGGTGGTCGACTCACTTCAAGAGTACATGTTCGAGAAGCAAGCCGGCGAAACGGTTGTGATCCATGCCGCAGCCAGGGCGCACATCCTCAAAGACTCCGCCAACGATCCCTTGGCCGCATATCGTGTGGACAACACCGACACCACCTTGGCGTTTGCGCGACATGCTGCCAAAGCGGGTATCAAACGCTTTGTGTTCATCTCGACAGTGAAAGTGAACGGCGAAAGGACACCGAGAGGGGTTCCTTACACGGCTACGGATGTCCCGTCGCCGGAAGATCCTTACGCGATCTCGAAGTTTGAGGCCGAAGTAGGCCTCAAAGCGATCGCTCAAGAGACTGGTATGGAGATCGTCATTATTCGTCCGCCGCTCGTATATGGCAAAGGAGTGAAAGGGAATTTCGCAACGTTGATGGCGGCAGTGAGGAAAGGAATCCCATTGCCTCTCGGATCCATTCACAACAAGCGCTCCATGGTGGGGATACACAATCTGGTAGACTTGATCGAGTGTGCCATCCGACATCCGAACGCCGCAGGTAACACATTTTTGGTGAGTGACGGCCACGATCTTTCAACAACCGAACTTCTGAGAGGGATGATCAAATCCTCAGGTGGTAAAAGCATCCTCATTCCCGTTCCACCTTTTGTAATCCGTTTCACCGCATCCATATTAGGTAAGCGGGATATGGCCACTCGACTTCTAGAATCTCTCCACGTGGATATTTCGGCAACGAAGGATATATTGGGTTGGTCCCCACCCTTCGCGATTCAAGACGAGTTGGATTCTTGCTTTACACCTGATACCCATGATTAGATTGTTGGATGTTCTGTTCTCGTCCGTTGGATTGATTCTGACCAGCCCTGCCTTGTTAATCGTTTACCTTTCAGGTCTTTTCGATACCGGATCACCATTATTTTGGCAAGAACGGGTCGGTCGTAACAAAAAGCCATTTATACTTGTGAAATTCCGAACGATGCATAAGTCGACAGCATCTGTCGCTACTCATTTGGCAAGCCAATCTTCTGTGACACGGTTGGGTGGGTTTTTGAGACGCACCAAACTGGATGAATTACCCCAACTATGGAATGTGTTAAAAGGTGAGATGAGCTTGGTTGGACCAAGGCCCAACTTGTACTCACAAGTTGAGTTGATTCAAGAAAGAGAGGCTCGAGGGGTATATAATGTTCGGCCCGGGATTACAGGCCTTGCTCAGATTAAAGAAATTGATATGTCCACCCCTAAACTCCTCGCTGAAAAGGACGCTGAAATGATCAGAACATTCGGAATAGGTCTCTACTTCAAATACATTTTGTTTACAATATCAGGTAAGGGGTCGGGTGATCGATTGCGCTAAACGCAATCAATTGAAACGTCGAAATGTAATATGAAACAAAAAACCCGATGTATGGTTATATTACACAACTGCCTGCTTTAGGGGGTTATGGTCGGACTGAGAGAGAGAATAGTTTGGAAATCTGATAGTCAATGAAGAAGCGCCTCATCGATTTTTCTATACTGCTGGCGACGCTACCCTTAGCGTATTGGTTACGTTTGGAGTCTGGTGTAAGTGCGTACGAACCCGACTTGCTTAAGATTCTGCTTTTCCTCTTCCCGGCAGGCATATTAACCTTGATTGCCATCCCGATTAGCGCTCAAACATGGCACAAAGTCGGTATACGAGACATGGTGGCACTTCTGAAAGTCGCGGCCGCAATCGGATTGTCTTTGGTCCTCTTCAAGTTTATCGTAGGGACATGGGTGACAATACCTAGAACCGTTCTGGTATTGTATCCTTCTCTAACCGTTCTTACCCTATCCTTACCCAGACTGCTTGCTCGATACCTATTTGAAGAGCGTGGCCGACGGATAGCCGGTCAATATGGAGGCCGACAACGGGTACTGATTATCGGTGCTGGAAGCGCAGGCTCTATGATCGCACGAGAAATATTCCGGCATCCAGAGTCGAATATTCGACCTATTGGATTTCTGGATGACGATACGACCAAGAAAGGAATGTCTATCATGGGACTTTCTGTTCTCGGTAAGATTAAAAATTTGCCTGAGCTCGTGCAGACGCACGCAATTGATGAGATTTTGATCACAATGCCATCCGCGCCCGGTGAGGTTATTCGGCAAATTGTAAAAGTCGCCCAAGAGACAAAGGTGAAGTTTCGGATTCTTCCCGGTTTGTACAACTTGCTGAACGGTGACGTCTCGATGAGCCGGTTGCGCAAGGTTGAGGTGGAAGATTTGTTACGCCGTGATCCTGTCAAGCTTGAGATGGATTCCATCGCAAGTTATCTCAAGAATCAAGTCGTGTTAGTGACAGGTGCTGGCGGATCTATTGGCTCGGAGATTGTGCGTCAAATGGCACTCTTTAATCCATCACTCATCGTTATGTTGGGTCGTGGAGAGAACAGTATTTTCGAAGCCGCGCAAGATATTCGTGCGAACTTTCCTCAATTGCACGTGACAACCGTGATCGCCGATGTGAAAGACAAGGAATCGATGAAGCATATATTTGAGACGTATCGTCCCAAAGTGGTGTTTCATGCCGGTGCGCACAAGCATGTGCATTTCATGGAAAACAATCCGGCACAAGCCATTTTCAACAATGTGGTTGGAACAAGAAATCTGGTCGAATTGGCATTGGACTATAGCGTGGAGCGGTTCGTAAACATTTCCACCGATAAGGCGGTCAACCCGACCTCTGTGATGGGGGCATCCAAGCGGGTGGCTGAATTTGTTGTCGAATGGGCATCCGTCCGTGCGGGCAGGGGACAGTCGTTTGTATCGGTTCGATTTGGTAATGTCCTCGGAAGTCGTGGAAGCGTCGTTCCGATCTTCAAAAAACAAATCGCTGAAGGGAAGCCAATCACCGTGACCCATCCCGACATGACCCGCTATTTCATGACCATCCCCGAGGCGTCCCAATTGGTATTGCAGGCGGGTGGAATTGCTGACAACGGTGCGGTCTACGTTCTAGACATGGGCGAACCAGTGAGGATTGTGGATTTGGCGAAAGACCTAATTCGCTTGTCTGGGTTGGAAGTCGAAAAAGACATCCCGATCATCTTCAAGGGAATACAGCCTGGCGAAAAATTGTTCGAGGAATTACTAACGGCCGAAGAAGGTACATCGTCTACCCGACACAAGAAGATCTTCATGGCCCGGAAGCGTGGGTTGCCAGTAGATCGTTACCAAGATCTGATCAGCGAACTGATTTACGCCGCCCAACAGCATGATGGAGAGCAAATCCGGGAGTCGTTGAAGAAGCTGATTCCGACCTACGCCTATGAAATTCAATCCTCGAGATCGAAAGCCGTAGGTTCATAACTCGAATCTTATTCAGATATTCAAAGGGAGCTACGGGCTCCCTTTTTTGTTTCTATGAACAGAGCAACAACGTTTTCAGTATTGTCCCTCATTTTACTTGCCGTAAGTGAGGCAGGCTATTCGCAATCGGCTTCCATCGATGCGATCGAGTGGAACACCTATTGGAACAGTGATCGTCCAAGTGGGCAAAACGACGGATGGGTTTGGCAAGGGAAGGGGTTCACGACCGAGGCGGGGTTGGCCATGCGTGCATCTGTTCCATTTATCAAACTGAACCTGCGTCCATCGGTCCGCGCGACCCAAAACGCCAATTTTGAGCAAAGCGGTCGAATCAAATCGGAAATCGACATGCCCGATCGGATCTATGTGGCCTCCGAAACCAAATTCGCATTGGTGAATTCATCGCTCTTTCTTGAAGCGCTGAATCTCGGCGTGGGAATTTCGAATGAGAATCGATGGTGGGGACCTGGGGTACGAAATTCCATCATGCTCAGTACTCATGCGCCAGGATTTGATCATGCCCGAGTCCAGACGGTCAAACCGCAGAACGTGGGTATTGGCATGGTGTACGTCGAGTACATCATGGGCAAGCTGATGGGCACCGAAATAGACCCGCATCGGTATCCCGATGGGTGGCGGTTGTTTAGTGGGTTGCACGTCGCGATCTCTCCGGCCTTCTTACCGGGACTGCGCGTCGGACTCAATCGATCCTTCATAGCCAACCAGCATGATTTAAAGAAGACATCCGATTACTTTCCGATCGTCCAATCGC
>CAYPOI010000110.1:0-2088 GCA_964412365.1 uncultured Chitinophagales bacterium
GGCGCCAACTTCCGCGTCTTTTCCACGGTGCTGACCAATCGAGACGCACTTGCCGAAGGCTCCGAATGGGTTCAAAATACCTATTCTTTGGCAGGTCTGGCAGATTTTATGGGCCAAAATCCCAAAAATGCCTCTGTAGTACTCTATGACGCCACATCCGACAGCCTTTTGGTCGATTTCGGAGGGGATGTTCGCAGGCCCTTGGGCGGACTCAACAACCTATTCCTGCTGATCGCATTGGATGATGCCATCACAAACGGGCGCATGAAGTTAAACGATCCGTTGGATCTTGCCGCTGTTCACTCGTACCGCGTCGAGGGGATCGAAGAACGCGGTCGCGAAGAGTCTCTGAAGCAACTCGGTCCGAATCCGACCTTGGAACAGGGCGTGGACGTGATGATCCGCACCGGCCATTGGTGGATTTCCGATCATCTTTATTCCCTTTTGGGAGATTCCACCATCACCGCGCTCACCGATTCACTGAGTGGTGGCCGCATCGATCCGTATGTTCCCCTGAGCCGCCTCTTCGCACACAAAAGCGGTGGCGGACTCTCCTTCAACGACGAACGCGCCTTGTACGACACCTTCCCCAAAGGCGAGCCTGCGGCGTTGTTGGATGTGTTGAAAAACGCATCGCCACGAGTATTGGATTGGCTTTCGTGGCCGATGGAAAACGCATCCATTCTACGTGACATGACCCAATTCAGCGCATTGTATGAAAGCCGGATGTCGATCTTGAACGGCGTGTCGATCGGCACATCGCGCTACACCGGATCGCAGTACATCCAAGTGGTGATGCTGACCGACATCCCCGCCGGACTGTGGTTCCATCTGTCGGCTAATTTCATGAACCAAGACTTCCAGCAGCGCCTGGTCTATGATCCGGCCATGCAGGAAAAAGTGATGTCCTTATGAAATCCAGCATCAATTCCATCCATCTTCGTCAAATCGACGGATCATTACGGTTCCAAGCTTCGCAATATGTCCGTTTTCTTCGCAAAGCTCCTGCAGCACCTGGACCGTTAATCACCATTTCGCGTGAATACGGATGCGAAGGATATGCCCTGGCATCCGCCCTCACATCGAAACTCACGAACGATGCCCATCCATGGCTGGTCTACAGCCGCGACATGCACGATGCGGTGTCGACGGAAGGAGATCCGATTCATGAATTGAACGAAATCGTGAATGCCGGAAGCCGCGACATGATCCAAGAGATGTTCGACCAGTACATGGCCGACAAGCCCACCGACATCCAGCGTTATCGAAGCTTGGTTGAAAATGTGAGCGTGTTATCCAAACATGGATACGCCGTTATCTTGGGCGGTGGAGCTGGAATCCTGACCCAAATGAACCCGAAAGCCTTGCATGTCCGCCTTCAAGCCACAGAGGAATTCCGTGTGAAGCGCATCGCGGATGTGCAGAAATTATCATTGGATGCGGCTCGCCACCAAGTGAGTGATTTCGATTCCAACCGTGTCGCGTTCATTCAGAAATTTACCCGGAAGGACGTGAGGGATCCGCATTTTTATGATCTGATTCTGAACAATGGAACGCTGGACGTGGATCAGATGTCGGATATCATCATCCATACCATGAAACTGCGACAGCTATTGTGAAAAAACTCGTGTATCTGACCTGGCTCATTCCGGCCTGGTTGCTCTTTTTAAGCTTCTATCAAACCAACGTCTTGCGTGGAATGATGCAAACCCAAGCCGGTGGTCAGAATCTGGTGGCGTTTGTCGAAGAATTCGACATCAAGTACATCGCGTCGCAAACGAATGGGTACGTGGTGCTTCGATTCAGACCGATGGACGGCGTCGAGCGCGTTGAAAAACTAAGCTTGCCGGTACAAGTGGCTGCGAAAATCCAAAACCTAGCTGCCATCCCCATCCATTACAAACCCGATTCGTCCGTACCCGTTGTGATGGTGCCAACTTTCCCATTCCAGCGAAGCATGATGATCGTGAACCTGGCCATCATGGCGGTATCGTTACTCATTACGGGGCTGGTTGCATATTACTTTTCCAATCGTGTATAGTGTATAGTGTATAGTGTATAGTGTATAGTGTATAGTGTATAGTGTAT
>CAYPOI010000110.1:2188-3501 GCA_964412365.1 uncultured Chitinophagales bacterium
GTGTATAGTGTATAGTGTATAGTGTATAGTGTATAGTGTATAGTGTATAGTGTATCGTATATAGTGTATCGTGTATCGTGTATCGTATATAGTGTATTGTATATAGTGTATTGTTAAGAAGGGTACCATACACGATACACCATACACTAAAAACAAACTTAGTATGTCTCTTTATTTAATCCCAACCCCCTTAAGCACCGAAGACCCGATGCTGGCTCTGCCTCCATCCACGATTGCTGCGGTACATGAGATTTCGGTATTCTGTGTGGAGCAGTTGCCTTGGGCTGTGAAGTTTCTGTCGCGCATTGGACATCCCCTTCCGTCCTATAAGTTGGAATTCTTGCCGTACAGCAAGCGGTCGAATCCGCAGGAAATGATGGATATCCTGAAAGTATTGCAATCAGGAAGGGACATCGGCGTGATGTCGGAAGCCGGCGCACCCGGAATCGCTGATCCGGGATCCGAATTGGCGTGGACCGCCCATCAGCGGGGCATCCCTGTGAAACCGCTTATCGGTCCATCATCCATCCTTCTGTCGGCGATGGCGAGTGGCATGAACGGACAGCGCTTCGCGTTCAACGGGTATTTTCCGGTGGATGCCGACAAACGCTTTGCGGCCATCCATGAATTTGAAAATCTCTCGATGCGACTCGATCAGGCCCAAATTTTCATTGAGGCCCCGCATCGCAATGAATCGCTCTGGGGAGCGCTGGTCTCCACATTGAAAGACGATACCCGTCTCGGATTCTCATCCGCGCTGTGCTCGCCTGGTCAAACCATCAAGACGAAAGAAGTAGCCGAATGGAAACGGAAAAACGAAGTTCCCGTGAATAACGGCGAACCCACCATCTTCCAATTTTATGCTCAAAAATGATCAGGCCACCGCCTGTTGTTCCAAAAGTGAGATGATTTTCTTGTGATTCGAGGCTTTGGCGTGATCCAACACCGTCCAGCCTCGATCATCAATCACGTAGCGATCGGCGTTCGCCAAAATCAACCGTTTCACGACTTCGGTATGGCCGTTTACGACAGCCCAATAAATCGCATTGGTGCCTCGGTTGTCTCGGATGTTCACATCCGCCCCATACGACAACAAAATATCTACGACGACGAGATGACCGTGCTTGGCCGCTTTCAATAGAGCGGTGCGTTGGTGATCATCGGTGGCATTCACATCCATGCCATCTTCGAGCATGGTGACGACAAACGGGGTGCGTCCGTCGGCGGCTGCGGAAACGAATTGTGCTTCCTTCATAAGCCCTCCTCTAAGTTTTGAGTGATCAAATTGCCTTCTGAATTGTAATGGATTGGGG
>CAYPOI010000110.1:3601-6483 GCA_964412365.1 uncultured Chitinophagales bacterium
CTATGTCAGACCAAAAAATCATTTTCTCCATGGTTGGGGTGGGCAAAGTCCACAAACCCAACAAACAAGTACTTAAGGACATTTACCTGTCCTTTTTTTATGGCGCTAAAATCGGTGTGCTCGGCCTCAACGGCGCGGGTAAATCGACCTTGCTTCGCATCATCGCCGGCTTGGATACCGATTACATCGGCACGATCTCCGCTCAAAAAGGCATCACCTTCGGGTATTTGTCGCAAGAGCCTGAATTGGATGTCACCAAAACGGTGAAAGAGATCGTTCAGGAAGGCGTGCAAGACACCGTGAATCTCTTGAAAGCCTATGAGGCCGTGAATGAGAAGTTCGGCGATCCGGATGCCGATTTCGACAAGCTGATGGCCGAACAAGCCAAACTTCAGGAAAAAATCGATCATTTGGATGCATGGGATCTCGACTCCAAGCTCGAAATGGCGATGGATGCCTTACGTTGTCCGGATGGCGAAACCTCAGTGAAAGTCCTGTCCGGTGGCGAACGCCGTCGCGTGGCCTTGTGCCGCCTGCTTCTGAAACGCCCGGATGTTCTGTTGCTGGATGAGCCCACCAACCACTTGGATGCCGAATCGGTGCACTGGCTCGAGCAGCATCTGGCCCGTTATGAAGGCACTGTCATCGCCGTGACCCACGATCGTTACTTCTTGGACAATGTGGCGGGATGGATTTTGGAACTCGACCGCGGAGAAGGCATCCCCTTCGAAGGAAACTATACGAATTGGCTGGAGCAGAAATCGGCCCGACTCCAACTCGAGGAGAAGCAAGAATCGAAGCGTCAGAAATCCTTGCAACGTGAGTTGGACTGGATCCGGATGAACCCCAAAGGACGTCAGACCAAATCCAAAGCCCGGATTTCGGCTTACGAAGAGTTGTTGAGCGAGTCGCAAGACAAGCGCCGCGAAGACCTTGAAATCTATGTTCCCTCAGGTCCGCGTTTAGGAAATAAGGTGATTGTGGCTCAGAACATCGCCAAAGGCTTTGGCGACCGCCTCCTGTATGAAGGAATGAACTTTTCCTTGCCACCGGGTGGCATCGTAGGCGTGATCGGACCGAACGGCGCGGGGAAAACCACGCTGTTCAAGATGATCATGGGTCAGGAAACACCCGATGCAGGCACCATTACCATCGGTGAAACCGTGAAATTGGGCTACATCGACCAAAATCGTCCGTTGGATCCGAACAAGACCATCTGGCAAGAAATCTCCGACGGGATGGATATCATCCAGCTCGGTACCCGTGAAGTGAATTCACGCGCCTATGTGGCTCGATTCAACTTTTCAGGCAGCGACCAGCAGAAAAAAGTGGGCGAATTATCGGGCGGAGAACGCAACCGGGTCCACTTGGCCAAAATGCTCAAAGAAGGCGCGAATGTGCTTCTCTTGGATGAACCGACCAACGATCTGGATGTGAACACCCTCCGGGCTTTGGAAGAAGCCTTGGAAACCTTCGCAGGTTGCGCGGTCATCATTTCGCACGATCGCTGGTTCTTGGATCGTACCGCCACGCATATTCTCTCCTTCGAGGGCGATTCGCAAGTGGTCTGGTTCGAAGGGAACTATGGCGAATATGAGGAAAACCGTCATAAGCGCCTGGGTACCTCGGCCGATCAGCCGCATCGGATTAAGTATAAGTCGCTGACCAGATAATTTTGAAGGTTGAATGCTGAATGTTGAAACGAAAGATGAAGCGATGAAGAGACAAAATGACGAAGGGAGTCTTTTTCAACATTCAAACTTCAACATTCAACATTTCTAAAAGGACCACTTCACCCGCACGAAAAGGGTATTCGCCTCATAAGTGCGTAGGATTTGCGCCAGCACGAGCAGGTCGAGATTTTCGGCGATGGAGTAGGTGGCTTGAGGCATGATGATGGTCAGATCGCGGGTGAAGGCGCCTAGCACCGATAGATTCACTGAGAATAACGGGTGCACCGCGCTTCCTGCACCGATCATGTAGGCGGATGGAGCCATGAACAGGTTTTCGGGCGATGGCGGACTCGCGATGCCGCCCGCATCCCCCATCCCGAAACCGCCATTGTACAACACTTCGCCGTTCACGAACACGCCACTTGCGAGCATGTGATCGGCGCCGACAACGGCGGATAGTGTCTTTTGTCCTGAGAAGTAACTCATTTCTCCTTTGAAGCCGGATGTGCCCACATACCCCGACCATCCCCCTCCGAATACCATTTGCTCCTTGTAATAGCCCGTGAGAAATTGGACGTCATACGTTCCGATGTTGCCTCTAAACATGCCTGCGACCACATCCCGGCTCACTCCGGCTTCCACGCTCGAGGCATATCCCCATCCGTACTGAGCCACGGCCGCATCCGACCCCGGACGCTCCTCATAATCGAAATCCAAAAAAGCATAGGCGTTGAACAGATCGTTCGGGTTCCAGACCATGGTTTTGCCCCAGTTGATGCGCTGACGTCCGACATGTGCTTCCCATGGTCCCTCCTGCCAGGAAAGATGCAGGCGATCCACATTCGAACGAAACTCATGTCCGTCGGATGTGGATATGACCCGCGTCCGAAGATCCGCTTGCAGGCGGATGGAGGATGCCAACGCCCATCGCGATTCCAAGCGGTTGTGAAGAATGTTTAAATACGTGGGATTTCCGAACGCATTGTCCACCGATACCGCGCCGAGCTCCTTCACGTAGCCTTTGATGTCCTGTGCGACGGCCGACGACACCCCGAGCCACCCAACCAACATCGCGGCCCACAACCGGCTCATGACCGGCGCTCGTCGGTGGCCACTTCCCCATCCACCAAGGTGATCACCCGCCTCGCGCGCTCTACCACACGAGCATCATGCGTCGAAAAGACGAAGGTAACGCCCTGCTTCTCATTC
>CAYPOI010000111.1:0-6480 GCA_964412365.1 uncultured Chitinophagales bacterium
CACCTGAGTTGATCAAGCCCGCGCGACCCATGTAGCAGTTCGCCACTTGGTAACGGGTAAGGTCGATCGGGTGATCGGAAGACAGTTTCGTGTACATCCGCTCATCCAGTTTTCCATAAGACGAACTGCCCGAATTGATGGCTTTGTAACCGCCATTGTTCTCAGGAAGTTTTTGTTTGATGATGTCGGCTTGGATGGTGACGCCCAAGTGGTTGGCCTGGCCGGTCAAGTCGGCAGACACATGGTAATCCACTCCACCCTGCTTGAACGCGTTGTTACGTGTGTAGCACCAGAGAATGGTGGCCATGCCCAATTCATGCGCATAGGCGAAGGCTTCAGCCACTTCGATGATTTGGCGGGTGGCACCGTCCGATCCGAAATAAATGGTGGCTCCGATCGCTGCGGCACCCATGTTATAGGCGTCGTCGATGGTTCCGAACATGATCTGCTCGGCTTTGTTCGGATAAGTGAGCAATTCATTGTGGTTCACTTTCACGATGAACGGAATCTTGTGCGCGTATTTGCGCGAAATCGAACCCAAGACGCCAAACGTGGACGCCACACCGTTGCAACCGGCTTCAACAGCCAATTTCACGATGTTTTCGCTATCGAAATAAATAGGATTTTTTGCGAACGAAGCACCAGCGGAGTGTTCAATGCCTTGGTCGACCGGCAGAATGGAGAGATAACCAGTACCGGCAAGGCGTCCGGTTTGATACAACCACTCAAGGTTGTTGAGAACGCGCTGGTTGCGGTTGGTTGAGCTGAATATGCGATCCACGAAATCGCCACCAGGCAGGTGGAGCATTTCTTTGGGGATGGTGGTACACGTGTGGTTTAGCAGGCTGGAGGCTTCCGCGCCTAATAGGGCTTCGATCGATTTGGACATAAACTTCCTCTGGTGGGTTCAATGATTATAGACCGTCTCAATAATATAATGATATTCCGTCAACTTGTTGTTTTTTAACAGTATGGAAGCGTTTCCACGTAGTATAATCAATCACGTAGGTCGTAGAAGGTAGGCCGTAGGTCGTGAAGATTCGGTCTACGGTCTACCACCCACGATCTACGTATCTTAGGATATGAACATCGGCCCCATCCAACTCTCCGAAAAACCCATCGTGCTTGCTCCTATGGAGGATGTGAGTGATTCTCCCTTCCGGCAAATGTGCAAGAAGTTCGGGGCGGATGTGGTCTACACCGAATTCATCTCGTCAGAAGCGATGATCCGCGACGCGCCCAAATCGCTGTTTAAAATGGAATTCGAGGAAATGGAGCGTCCGTTCGGCATTCAGATTTTCGGCGGACGCGAAGAAGCCATGGCCGGTGCCGCAGCCATCGCCGAAGCCAACAATCCGGATCTGGTCGACATCAATTTCGGATGTCCGGTATATAAAGTTGTGAACAAGATGGCGGGTTCCGCTTGTCTTCGTGATCTCGGAATGATGGAACGCATGGCCGGAACCGTGGTGGATGCGGTCAAAACCAAGCCCGTGACCGTGAAAACACGTTTGGGTTGGGATGAAGCCACCATCAAGATCGATGAGGTGGCGTTGATGTTGCAATCGGTCGGCATAAAAGCGTTGACCGTTCATGCCCGGACCCGCGCCCAAGGCTATCAAGGTTCGGCTCGATGGGAGTATTTCAAACTGCTGAAAAACACGAAAGGATTGCACATCCCCATCATCGCCAACGGCGACATCACCACTCCGGAACACGTGAAAGACCTGTTCGACAATTATGGGGTGGATGGGGTGATGATTGGTCGTGCCGCAATCGGAAATCCGTGGATATTTCGCGAAATTAAGCATTATCTGGCTACCGGCGAGCACCTCGCCCCACCTACGATGGACGAGCGCTTCGAGCTATGCGCCGAACATCTGAAAGCCTCCGTTGAGCATCATGGCGAACGCAAAGGCGTGATCATGATGAAAAAGCAGTATGGCAATTACTTGAAAAACCTGCCCGGCGGCAAGCAACTCCGCATCGAACTCATGCA
The DNA here is from genome assembly GCA_964412365.1 of uncultured Chitinophagales bacterium. GTDB lineage: Bacteria > Bacteroidota > Rhodothermia > Balneolales > HLUCCA01 > CAMTWZ01. The sequence goes on from CAYPOI010000111.1 coordinate 2,000, forward strand.
GTTTGAGGAAAGCGGACCGATTCTTGACCGGCTTCTGAATGGAGTTCCGGCTAACTGAATTTTAAATGATGAATTTTAAATTTTAAGTGCGTCTCCTCACGATGAGTCGAGATCGATCACTTAAAATTTTCAATTTAAAATTGTCTTCATCATTCAATGTCAATCATCTGATCGGATTCGGGAATTTGAGAGGGTTGGCATGCGTTATATTGAGATATGTAGGAAGGGTTAAGTAGGAAGTAGGAAGATTTCTACTGCTCGGCTCTTCCTACTTCCTACTTACATCTTATCCCTTCCCCATGAAATCCCATATCGCTCTCGACACGGCGCAATCCGAAGCGCTGGCCAAAAAGTTGAATCATCTGCTAGCCGATTACCACATCTTCTACATGAATGTGCGCGGCTATCATTGGAACATCAAAGGTGAGAAATTCTTCGAACTGCATCTCAAATTCGAGGAATTGTATACCGATCTCACCGTGAAAATCGACGAAGTGGCCGAACGGATCCTTACGCTCGGGTTCACCCCGCTTCACTCCTACACCGATTTCATCCGCACCGCCGACATCCAAGAAAAGAAAGACATTTCCGACGGGATGCAGGCTGTGACTGAAATCCTCGCTTCGTTCAAGGTGTTGCTCGGTCATCAGCGTGATATCCTGAAATTATCCGCCGATTCGGATGATGAAGGCACCAATTCGCTCATGAGCGATTACATCACCGCCCAGGAAAAACTGGTCTGGATGTACCGATCGTTCGTAGGCTGAGGCTAGGTGTTCCTACGTATTGACCTTTTATGATTTTATTGTGAACATGACGCATCGTGTTCACCTATTAAATCATTGGAGGTCTTATGGAAAGCATCAATTACCCAGCCGTCTTTGTAGCCGCTATCGCAGTGTTCGGACTCGGGTCCCTTTGGTACACCCCGATTTTATTCGGGAATGTCTGGATGAAGGAAGTCGGAATCACGGAAGAAGAAGCCGCGAAAGGCAATATGGCCAAAACCTTCGGGCTCGGTTTCTTATGCATTTTGCTGATGACATTGACCCTTGCCATGTTCTTCCGCGACTCAGGCTATTCTGTACTCGAAGGGGCACGTTGGGGAATCTATGTCGGGTTCGGCTTGATGGGAGCCACGGTCGCGCTTAACGCCGTCTATGAAAGCAAATCGTTCACCTACATCGCCATTAACGTCGGTTATGTGACCATCGGAATGGCGATGGCGGGTGCGATATTGCGAGCGTGGGTGTAGGAATGAACAGGGAGGATGAGAGTAGAGGAGTTTTTCTAGGCGGGCACTGGCCAAGGTATCCAAGAAAAAAAGAGGTTAAAAATCTTCCTCCCTGTTCATTCACAAAAAATCGCCGCCCAAATACGCTTTCAGCACATCCGGCACACGAATTTTTCCACTCGGCTCTTGGTAGGTCTCCAGAATGGCCGACATCACCCGTGGTAATGCGAGTCCGGAGCCATTCAACGTGTGCACCAACTGCGGTTTTCCACTTTCATCACGGTAGCGGATTTTCATCCTCCGCGCCTGAAACGCTTCAAAATTGGAGCACGAACTCACTTCCAACCAGCGTTTTTGTCCGGGGCTCCACACTTCGAGGTCGTACTTCTTGGTCTGCGTGAATCCCATGTCGCCGGTGCACATGAAGAGTGTGCGGTAATGTAAGCCGAGCGATTCCAACAATACTTCCGCATCGCGACGCAACGATTCGAGCTCGTCATAACTCGACTCCGGATGCACCAGCTTCACCAATTCCACTTTGTCGAACTGATGGAGGCGGTTCAAGCCGCGCACATCCTTGCCGTAACTACCCGCTTCACGACGCCAGCACGGCGTGTAGGCGCAGTATTTCACAGGTAGTGTGTTCAAAATTTCATCGCGATGGAAGTTCGTGACCGGCACTTCCGCGGTCGGAATCGCGAAGAATCCATCACGCGGAATCGTATACATCTGATCTTCTTTATCCGGGATTTGTCCGGTACCGCGCGCCGAATCCTCATTCACGAAATACGGCGCCTGCAATTCCTGATAGCCGTTTTTCGCGCCTTGGTCCAAGAAATAGTTAATGAGCGCACGCTGAAGTCGCGCAGCCGGACCCACATAAAAGGGAAATCCAGCGCCCGTCACCTTCACACCACGCTCGAAATCGATCCATCCTTGCTCAGCGACCACATCCCAATGCGGCTTGCGCCACTCGTCGGTCAGCGCCTCTCCCCAGGTATGTACCGTCACATTGTCATCCGGAGTAGAACCAACCGGAACGGATGGATGCGGGATGTTCGGAATGCGCAATAACAACTCATTGCGCTGCGATTCAGCGGATTCAACAGCCGCATCCAGATCCTTGATCTTATCTTTCGCGGCGGCCGTTTCTGCGATGATGACCTGAGCTTCCTCTTTCTTGCCTTGCGCCATGAGCTGACCCACCGACTTCGCGCGAGCATTGCTCTCGTTTCGAAGCCGGTCCGCCTCGCTTTTCAGCTTGCGCCACGATTCGTCGATAGACAAAACCTGGTCCACGATCGCGGTTTCTTTCTCGCCTTTGTTCAGCATGCCTTGCTTCACCAAGGCGGTGTTCTCACGGATGAAATGGATGTCGAGCATTAGTTCACTACGATATTGATGATGCGTTTGGGCACGAAAATTTCTTTCACGATGGTGGCATTGTCCAAGTACCGCTTCGCACCGGGTTCGGCTTTGGCCAACTCCATGACGTAGGCCTTGTCTTCGGCTTTGTCGGACGGGATGGTGAGTTGTCCGCGCACTTTCCCATTGATTTGTATCGCATAGGTGAAGGAATCGGACACGAGGAAGGATGCGTCCCAATTCGGCCATGCATGGTAAGCGAGTGTATCGGGATGGCCGAGGCGATGCCAGAGTTCTTCCGCCATGTGCGGTGCGAACGGGCTGAGCAGGAGCACGAACGTCTCCATTACTGAGCGTGGACGCACATCCCACTTCATTGCTTCATTGTTGAAGATCATGAGCTGGGAAATCGCGGTATTATACCGACCGTTCTCGATGTCCTCCGTCACTTTTTTGATCGTTTCGTGAAGCACTTTGAGCTGATCGCGGGTCGGTTCAATATCCTTCAACTCATCGACCAAACGGTCTTCGAATTCATGGTTGAACACGCGCCACGTGCGTTTCAGGAAGCGGAAGACGCCTTCCACTCCATTCATGCTCCACGGTTTGACCTGTTCCAGCGGACCCATGAACATTTCATACAAACGCAAGGAATCGGCGCCATACAACTTCACGACATCATCTGGATTGATCACATTTCCGCGGGACTTGGACATCTTCTGATTGTCCTCGCCCAAAATCATGCCTTGGTTCACCAGCTTCTGAAACGGCTCCTTCGTGCTCACCACACCGATATCGTACAAAACTTTGTGCCAGAAACGGGCATACAATAGATGCAAAACCGCGTGCTCGGCACCTCCGACATACATATCGACCGGCATCCAAAACTTCTCTCTAGCAGGATCCACCGGACCCAGTTCATAATCCGGACTGATGTACCGTAAATAGTACCAGCATGAGCCCGCCCATTGCGGCATCGTGTTCGTTTCACGGAGCGCCGGTTTACCTGTTTTCGGATCGGTCGTATTCACCCAATCGGTGATGACAGCCAGCGGCGAATCACCGGTTCCGCTCGGCTCATACCGCTCCACTTCGGGCAACAATAGTGGAAGCTCGGATTCATCCAAGGGCTGGACAACCCCATCCACATGAAGCAGTGGGATGGGTTCACCCCAATAACGTTGTCTTGAGAAGAGCCAATCGCGGAGTTTGTAGTTGACGGTTCCGTTGCCTTTTCCGTGCTCTTCCAACCACGAAATCATGGTTTTTTTCGCATCCGGGACACTCATCCCGTTCAAAAATCCGGAATTGACGGCGACACCTTTTTCGGAATCGGTGAAGGCTTCTTCTTCCACATTTCCACCCGAAACCACTTCCACAATCGGAAGTCCGAATTGCTTGGCGAATTCCCAGTCACGGACATCATGTCCGGGCACGGCCATGATGGCGCCTGTACCGTAAGAAATCAGCACATAATCGGCGATCCAGACCGGAACATCTTGTCCATTCGCCGGATTGACCGCATATCCGCCCGTGAACACACCTGTTTTGAGTTTCACATCGCCGGTACGATCCAGATCCGATTTGCGCGCGGCTTCATCCACATAGGCATCCACTGCGGCTTTTTGATCCGGTGTGGTGATGGCGCTCACGAGCGGATGTTCCGGCGCCAAAACCATATACGTGGCACCAAATAGCGTATCGGGACGCGTTGAAAACACCGTGACGGAAGCATCCACACTTTTTAATTGAAAGGTGATGTCGGCACCGATCGACTTCCCAATCCAGTTGCGCTGCATTTCCTTGACCGACTCGGGCCAGTCCAATCCATCCAAATCATTCAACAATCGTTCAGCGAATAAGGTGATGCGGAGCATCCATT
>CAYPOI010000112.1:0-6247 GCA_964412365.1 uncultured Chitinophagales bacterium
CGCCGGCCCATTGGCCCTCCGTCAGCCACATGACCGTGGCGTAGGGGAGGCGCGATCCAGTGGCATCATCCAATACCGTTCCTTGAACCGGTGCGCCGGATCGACCCGGCACCGATGCCGCATACAAGATGATCTGCTTGGAGGCCACATCCACCTGCATTCCGATGCCTTTCGTTTTCAAGTGGGTTTCGAGGTCGGCAAGCAGTTGTTCCTCAGTCGTGCTCAATGTCACTCTCACCGGCGCGACCAAGGCATCGCGATATAAAAAACGAAAGGATGTCGTTTGTTCGACATCCTGGATCACAGACTTCAGTGGCGCGTTGCTCCAACTGAATCCGACCAGCAGGAGCAACAAGAGACTCACGGCGATTGGATTGGGAATGCGTGACCGGTGATCATCCGGAGTTGGTCGAGCGTGCGGTCGCGTTCAAGTAAAAGAAGTCGACCGCTGACCGATTGAACCGCCAATTCCTCGGGAAGATCCAATCGGATCTGATAATGATGTTCCAATTCACGCACCACGTCAGATAAGGGGGTTTCATCCAGTATCAGTTCGTTGCGTGTCCAAGCGATTGCGCGTGCAGGTTCGGCGGGAACGACGCGGATGGGAGACGCGGATGTCGACATGCTGGCTTCAAATCCGGGCTCGAGGCGGATATCACCGATATCATTGCTGAATCCGACGGAACCAGACTCGAGGTAAACGATGGTTCCTTCATCCCATGTGCGGACATTGAACGTGGTGCCGAGAACTCGAATGAGGCCGTCTGCAGTGACCACTTCAAACGTGCGTTTTGCAGGAACCACATCAAACCAGGCCTCGCCGGTCAGCTCGTAGCGATCGACGCCTTCGGCGGTGGGTATCTGACGAAGCGATGAATGCTGACGCAGCGTAACCACCGATCCGTCTTGAAGGGTGTAAGCAATCTGGTGCTGGCCGGTCGAGATGTCGAGGTTTTGCGGAAGCGAGAGGTAGCGGGCCATGAGCAACATCCCGCCGATGAAGACGACGGCTGCGGCGGCGTACCGCATCCAGCTTGGAAACAACACATGAACCTTGGCAGGTGCCGGTTCTTGGGTGATGCCAACCGAGATCGAGTTCCAAATCGCAGCGCTATCCACACTCACAGGCGCGGAAGCCCAGGTTTGGCGGTAGTCGGATAGGATGGAGTCGGGGTTGGTCATGATGGGAAGATAGGAAAGGATGCCCTTGTCGGGAGCATCCTTCCAGTAGTCGTTCTCTTAGATCTTAGGATTCAACATCGCCAGTGGCAAGATTGATGGAGTACAGCGTGCGGATACCCATGATGCGGAGGATCGCGCGTCCGTTTCCGGCCAAATCAATGCTACCGGTATTTGATTTCTCACGAACCTCTCCGTTCGGAAGGGTGTGGGTCATGTTCATTTCGAAGGTGATGGTTCCACTCACTTTGTTTTCCAAGGTGGAATCGGCTTCGAACGATTTGTCGAGGGTCACATCCGCAAAAGTAAGATCCAAGCTGAACACACGCGACACGTCACCACGTGGCGTGATCGCCGTCATGTTGCCGCTGTTCGATTGGGTGCCATTCAAGCGGATGGTGGTCGACGCGTCTTCCAATCCGCTCATGAGCCAGGTGGCTTCGCGATTGGTGTTCGACGTTTGGCGACGTGTGGTCATTGTACCTTCACGATCGCCCTTGAATTGGACGGTAGCGACTTCTGAACGACCTGGAAACTCTACAAACGCACCATCCGGATTTGTGAAAATATATTCCAAATACACACTTTGGGATTTGACGGCACCATCAGAGCTGAAGCTGCGCTCGAACTGGATGATATGCTGACCCGTTTCCGGATTGTAGGTGCGGATTTGGTTGCGGGGTTGGCCTTGCCCTGGCCTGGGACCATGTGGACCGCTTTGAAAGCCGGATTGGACTTGACCATGGCCTAATTGCCCCTGTAGGTCGTACAATTCGGTGATCACACCGTCGGTTTGGTCAGACAAGGCTTGGGATACGGCCAAGGTCACCACTTGCAAATCTTCTTCGGATAAAGAAGGCGTATTATCGGCTTCCTGGCAGGCAATCAGCCCGACGGCGAGGAAGAGAAGGATGGAATATTTCATAGTAGGTCTCGTTTTGATAGTTGGTTGGATGTAGAACGTTCAAGTATCGCTCTACTATCCATACACCCGAAACGAGACCTACCCCTAAGCGGCGTTCACACTATTTAAATAGGACGATAGAATCGCACGACTTTCCGTGGTGTTCACATGCGCACCGAGTTGCATCAAAATGCGGTAAAGTCCCACATGCAACCGGGTTACGAAGATGAAGTGTCTCGAACCTCGTGGTTCGGTGAAAGCCGTGGCTTCGCGACCATATTGCGCCACTTTCGTGGAGAAATCGGCCACTCCGAAATCAAACACATCATCGCGATAGGGTGACAGGAACAGGTTTCCGAAGGCGCGAGCGAAGGCCACGAATTGGTCGTCGTCGTCCTTCTGATTGTTGGGATCCACCATTTCCAGAGCCGTATAGACTCGACGGATGTGGTCGATGTCATCCATCATATGTACATCAAACAAGCGGATGTAATTGTTGAAAAACTCGGGAGGTGAGACCTTCACACATCCGAAATCCAATATTCCGAGCCGGCCATCAGGCATGAACAGGAAATTACCCGGATGCGCATCGGCATACACGGTGTATTGGGAGTCAATCTGATCATGGAAGAAATCCCAGAACAACTGACCGTAGTGATCTTTTTCCTTCTGACTTGGTTCCGATGCCAGAAACGCGTTCAAATGCATCCCCTCCAAATAGGTCATCGTCAATACTTTAGAGGTCGAGTATTCGGGCAACCATTCAGGAGTCACGAATTTCGGACCCGTAAATTTCTGATGGTACTCGGTCAAGTTCTTTCCCTCATTCAGATAATCGGTCTCTTCGAGCAGTTTGATGCGGACTTCCTCGATGTACATCTCCGATTTTTCTTTCCCGATCACCCGATCCATGAACAAACGGGCGATGCCCATGTCGGTTTGAATCGTTTCGCGAACATTCGGATACTGGATCTTCACGGCCACCGGCGTTCCGTCTTTGAGCCACGCGCGATGCACTTGCCCGATGGAGGCCGCTGCCAAGGCCTCGGCTTCAAAGCGACCAAAAATCTCTTCCGGATACGCACCCAATTCTCGTTTCACGATGGTGCGAATTAAAGCCTTATTGATAGGTGGGACAGAGTATTGCGCCTGAGCCATCACTTCAGCTACCTCATCGGGGATGATAGCATTGTCCAGGCTCATGGTCTGAGCCAATTTCAATGCGGTACCGCGAAGCCGTGAAAAATCCTTGAACAAACGCTCGGCGTTCTTTTTATTCAGCGATTTCTTGGCTTCGGCGTCGTTCCGACCAGTCACGAGATTTTTGAGATGGTGACCCGCATAACTCGCACCCATTCGGATGCCGGCTTTGGCGATGATGCCACTGCGTTCGAGTCCGCTCGACGGAAAGTCACTCATTTGGATGTCCCTTTGAATTGGGCGAACACGAATTTGCCGAGGTCCACGCCTTTGTCCAAAATCCCCGAATACACGAGCTCTTCGAACAATGCAGTGGATTTGTCAACCAATTCAAGGGTTTTTTCGGTGCCTTCGCTCTCATCCTTCAGCCAATAACGCAATAGCTGAACATACTGCCAAGCCATGGTGTCGAACACGATCGGTTTGAGGAACATACGATTCAGGAAAGGGATGCGTCCGTCGCGCTCGATCATCCGGTCAAACGTTTTGGATGTGTTTCGCGATAGAGTTGCACCTTTACCGCAATCAGAGACATGCTCGGCAAACGTGGCTTCCACGAAGTCTCGATGCTCATTGAGCAAATCGAAGCTCAGATACACGTATTGCGACACGGTTTCACTGATGCTCAGGTCTTGGTAATCGGGAATGGCTTCGATCATCGAGTAACTCCGCTTTGGAATCGATGAATAAAAAAATCGAAGCATGGCCTGCTTGTTCGGGAAAATGGCTCGGATGACAGCCACGTCCATTTCCGTAGCTTTAGCGACGGATTTGAAGGTGAGATGGTCTGGGTGCTCTTCGTAGAGGGCGACCGCCGCGAGGCTGATCGTCAGTTTGGTATCGAATTCGGCTTGTGTCATGCAGTATGAAACGGGAACGGGGTGGAAATTCGTTCGGCTTTTTTTGGTAATATCCGCCTCCAATCAAACCCCTCTTCCTTTTGAAGCCAGATCCGCACCATCGGGATATTCTGTTTCTGTCACTGGCCGCGATTTTCATCACGTCCTTGGTGATGGGCAACATCATCGGCACCACCAAATTTGTGACGCTGTTCCAATTTCATTTGCCGGGTTGGCTCCTGCCACTCGTTCCGGAAATTGTGCGGGATGGAAGCCTGTATTCGATGATCGTTCCTGCCGGAGTGATCGCCTATCCGGTGACATTTTTGGCCACAGACCTCATCAGCGAATTGTTCGGACGCAAAAAAGCACAACTGGTGGTGTGGGTCGGTTTTTGGATGAACATGTTCATGCTGCTGGTGATGAGTATCAATCATTGGCTGCCGAATGCGTACGGCGTGAGTGGTGGACTCGATCTGTTCGAGGGCGTTTATCAATTTATGGTCGGAAACACGCTCGCAAGCATGTTCGCCTACCTCACCGCCCAAACGATTGATGTTCGCATGTTCCATTTTTGGAAGACCCTCACCAAGGGAAAGCACCTGTGGCTTCGCAACAATGCGTCGACCATGGTGAGTCAGCTGGTCGATACCGTCGCTATTCTCGGCATCTTATATATGGCAGGCAATTTAGGTGAGAATGTGAACTCGGTGACGGTGCTCATCATCCTCATCATCAATGCCTACCTGTTCAAATTCATGGCCGCTGCGCTCGACACTCCATTATTCTACCTGGGTGTGCGTTATTTGCGGCATTACGACGAAGACCCTATCAAAACCGAATGAAAACCGTTCAAAACCAAGCATTCTGGCGCGAAATTCTGGATGAAGTCGCCTCACTGATTCTCGTGTTTCGTATCGAATCGGACGATTCCGTCCAATTGATCTATGCCAATGATGTGATTCAAAAGTACCTGGGTTATGCACCACAGGATTTCGTGCTGCATGCGGAAGCCGGTGGTGCCTTGGCTCCCGCTGTGAATGCATTGATTGATGAGTTAGCCGAAAAAAGCCACCTACCCCCTACTGAACATTTCGGTGCGGCTTCCCTTCCTGAAATCAACGGTCGAAACGTCGATTTCGATTATGCGTTCCGACTGTTCCAATCCAGCGCGAGCCGGACTCCCCTGATGGTGGTCACCTTCACACCGCCGGCCGGTGCCGCTATTCCGACATCCGAAGCCGGATTCATCGCCGCATCCGCCCATATGAAAGACTTGCTCGGTCGGATGCCAACCTTGGCCAAGCAGCGCCAAGCGCTGTGGTTCCACGGAGAACCGGGGATCGGAAAACGGACCATCGCAAAACGCTATGCGGCGTTATTGGGCAAACCGGTCGTGCACTTCACTCGGGATGTGGCCAAAGCCGGTGTTCCGGATGGATGCGTGCTGTGGATCGATGACCTGACCGTGTTGAAGACCAAAGACCCGCTTCCGATGAAAGGAGTGATCGGCGTGGTGGTATCGGAACTGTCGCCGGATGCGGCCCGGAGCCAGGGGCTGCTCAACGAAGCGTGGTACTTCAGCCAGAACATGCAAGTGGTGTCCATCGCGCCAATGCGATATCGTAAGGAGGATGTGGCGGCGTTGATTGACGATACGTTGGACCGACTTTCCGCGATGATGACAGTCGATGAGTCGACACGGAAACGCGTTCGAGCCACATCCCCGCCCGAAGAAGCGGATATGGAAGGGATTCGGAAATGGGTGATGGGTCAGCTTGTGGCCGTAAATAGCACACGAATGGTGCCGGTGACGGACGTCAAAAGTTGGGATGAGCAATCGGCTGAGGCATTGAAGTTGGTTCTCGATGCCTGTGGCGGAAGGATTTACGGAAAAGACGGGGCGGCGGCGAAATTGGGGTTGAAGCCGACGACCTTGCAGAGCAAGCTGAAGAGGTTGGGAGTTCGATAAATTGTTAACTATTTGTTGACATTAGGAAATATTACGTCGTATATTACGTGTCTGCCGCAGAAACCAAGAGCGGCGAATCTGTAAAGATTTCGCAGTTTTTGGTTGACAAGTGGGTTCTTGGGTGTGTAACTTAGGAATCTGCGCCGGAAA
>CAYPOI010000113.1:0-6106 GCA_964412365.1 uncultured Chitinophagales bacterium
GTCGCGTGCCAATTGACCACTTTCCATTCCCCATCGCGCTTCACGAAGGTGCCGCTGTTCAGATAAAATGTGGTCTTGGTTTCGGATGCGGTCACATCCACACCCCTCATCCGAAATGCGACTACGGCCGCATCGCCATACACATGGATCTGGATTTCCTCAGCCGTGTAAGTGGTAGTAGATGGAGCCGATGGGGTCTTGAAGCCGTCCATAATCTGCTGCTTTCCGTAGCGTCGACCTGCGGAACTGGTGTAGATCAGGTCGTCGGCCCAGAACCGGTCGTGGATGGTGGAATCACTGACTGATGCCCCCGCCATGAATTCGTGAAGCAAGGCGGTGAGTTCCGCCTCGGGGGGAGTTTGGACGAACAGAAAAAGTGCAAGGAAGAGTGCCATATTTGTTAGTTATGTATGTGGACTTGCGGACAGTGGTTTTTACTCCGACCGACGAATCTATGCAATAAAGCTGGCTTTTGTGCAATATTTGATAGGTGTTTATTTATACTGTCCGCAAGTGTCCAATGTCGTATACTCCAAGACGTCGGATCACCTTTAGCAACCCACATCATGTCAAAAGAAAAAGAAGGCAAGGAAAAATCAGTCAAGAAAGCCCCGAAGAAGAATCTCAAGGAAAAACGGGCCGATAAGAAGGCGAAGAAGGGTTGAACCGTCCCCTCGTCCAGCCCGCGTCATCCACTCCCGATGCCGAACTCAGCGACCTCATCCAATTATATGAGGAGACGCTCGGATTTTGCCCGAACAGCGTGCTCACGATGTCGCATCGTCCCGAGATCGCGAAGGCGTTTGTGGCCTTGAACAAAGCCGTGATGGACAACCATGGACGAGTCACATCCGCCCTAAAACGGCTCATCGGGTACGTTTCGAGCCATGTGGCGGGATGTCGGTATTGCCAGGCGCATACCATCCGAGCGGCGGAGCGTTACGGCGCCGAAGCCGAGCAAATGGCCAACATCTGGTCGTTCGACACCCATCCCGCATTCTCACCGGCCGAACGCGCGGCCTTGAGTTTCGCACGGGCCGCATCCCTTATACCCAATGCGGTAGATGACACCATCAAATCCGAACTTCAAGCGCATTGGTCCGAAGGCGACATCGTGGAGATCGCCGGGGTCGTGGCCCTGTTCGGCTACTTGAATCGATGGAACGATTCGATGGGGACCACCCTCGAAGCTCCAGCCGCTGATTCAGGTTGGAAATGGCTTACCTCGGATGGATGGAACCCCGGAAAACATGGGTGACTCATCGACTCAGCCATTTCCACGCCCATTCCACTGGTCCGAACTCGAACCGGCGGATCCATAGGGAGCTTATTACAAGCTGAGTTGTCACGATTACAAAGGCGACTCCCAACACCTCCGACGGACTGAACCTTGTTGCCCAACCAAATCCTGTGCCGTAGAATAGGAGGATGCATACGAACGACTGCATCAGATAATTCGTCAAGGCTGTTTTCCCGACGGCGGCGAACCCTGAAAACAGGTGCGGAAACCGGTTCACGGCTAACACGATGCCTGCCGCATAACCAATAGCCATTGGCACCACACCAAATGGATGCGCAATACCATAGATCCACATATTCGGGAAGAACGCTCTGACGAGATTCATCCCAAGTCCGATTAGAATCCCCCAGATTGCGATTTTTTTGAGCAACGCTGTCTGCTGAAGAAGCGCATGGTTCAGGATTTGTCGCCCCACCCACGCACCAAAAAGGAACATGGCCAAGACTTTGAACATCCGCCCATCAAACAACAAATATGACACGCGATACAAAGAACTGATCATGGTCAACGTGAACGAGGATCGGACATCGGTCTCTGTGAGATGATTCCTGAAATCAAAACCCTCCACGCCGAATCCCATCGTATCAGTCATCGGATACCCCATTTTTGCTGCTAGAGAATCGGCATAAACCCAAATCCATCTCGTGTAATCGCCCATGTAGTGGATGATGATTGTGTTCAGGATGGGAAGCATGAGCACGATAGCAGCCCATTGAAGCAGCTTCCGATGATCAACATCTCGGAAAGCCAGCAAAATGAAGCCCATCAACGCATACAAAGCGAGGATATCGCCAAACCAGATAAAGATCAGATGGATGAGTCCGATTCCGAGCAAGATGGCCATCCGGCGCCGGTAGTATGGCACAAAATTCTCCCCCTTTTTTTGAGCATTCGCATATTGAACGGCGAATCCGATGCCGAACAACAAGGAAAAAATGGTGTAGAATTTTGCATCAATGAACACATAGGCGAGACCGGTTAGAACCGCATCGAGACCTTTCAGTTCTTCCGCCATCAACGCGGTACCTGCAAAGAAGGGAATGTTGGCAAAGCAGATGAAGACAATAGCGATGCCACGCAGTACATCCAGATGGGTTATACGATTCGGATTCATCGTTCGACGACGTTTGTTTTTTATTTATGTAGACTTCCGGCAAGTGCTTTTCCCTTCGACCGTCGTAATCTATACAAAAATGATGTCAATACCGCGTTTCTGACATCAATATCATCGGTTTTCAGACACCAATATGGGAATCTTGCAAAAGGTTCACCACAGGGTACAACACTTCCGTCGAAGGATATGAGCATACTGTGGATAGACAAATAACCTCTATCACACACGCCCATGTCCAAAGAAAAAGATCTCAAAGAAAAGAACATCAAGAAAGCAACGTACGCGGCCCAACAAGCCAAAAAGAACTCCTAAGATCATGGTCCAAGTTATCAAAGAAGGGATCCTGATCGGGAAAACCGATTATATGTTCGAGAATGAAGGTGTTCTTAATCCAGCGGTGATTCAGCTTGGAGATAAGATCCATATCCTGTATCGGGCAGTTAGCAAGGGTAACATCTCCAGTGTCGGGTATTGCCACTTGAGTGACCCGTTGACAGTTGAATTTCGAATGGATAAACCGTTGTTGATATCCGAACTTGAAGAAGAATCGCAAGGGATGGAAGATCCACGCCTCGTTCAAATCGACGGCACGTTCTACATGACCTACACCGCCTACGACGGCGTGAATGCGCTAGGGTCCTTGGCCACTTCCGAAGATCTGGTCCATTTCGACAGACATGGTGTGATGGTGCCCCAAATCACGTATGAGGAGTTCCTCAAGTTCACCAACATCAAAGAGCGCTCGAACACGAAGTATTCGCGTTACAACGACCCGCGGTACTACTACGAAAACAAGGGTGAAGAGACGTATCTGTGGGACAAAAATGTAATCTTTTTTCCGCGTCGAATTGATGGGAAACTGTGCTTTCTGCATCGCATCAAACCGGATGTCCAAATCGTGGTGGCGGTCGATTCGATCGAAGCGCTCACACAGGAATTTTGGAAAGAGTATCTGAGCACGTTTGCCGAGCACATTGTGTTGGCTCCAAAATTCGATCATGAAATCAACTACATCGGTGGCGGATGTCCCCCGATTGAAACCCCTGAAGGTTGGTTGATGATTTATCATGGAGTTCACGACACGGCCAAAGGGTACGTCTATTCAGCGTGCGCGGCATTGCTCGACATCCAATCTCCGCATAAAGAACTTGCGAGGCTACCCTATCCACTGTTTTATCCGGAAAAAGAATGGGAATTGAAGGGGGAAGTGAACAATGTCTGCTTCCCGACCGGAACCGCACAAGTCGACGACACCCTGTATGTCTACTATGGCGCGGCCGATGAACGGATTGCTGTCGCATCAATGTCCCGTTCAGCCTTGATTGCCGAATTACTCCGTTATCCCACTATCGCATGAACGTACCCGAAATCCTGATCATCAGCTCGTTTCCACCTCGTGTGTGCGGCATCGCCACCTATACCGAAGACTTGATGCGAGCGCTCACCAAGCAATTCGGAAAATCGTTCGAGCTGGGCATCTATCCGTTGCCAGCGGACTCCGATCCCGAATTCGACACCGTCGCCCGGAAAGTGAATGAAAACGATGCGATTCGGATGGTCGTCATTCAACATGAATTCGGTCTGTTTGACGGACAAGAGCAGCAGCTCATCGCCTTTCTGAAATCACTGACCAAACCCGCTCTTCTCGCGTTTCATACAGTGATGCCTTATCCCACACCCGAACGCCGAGAGCATGTGAAAACGCTCGCAAGCTTAGCTGCCGGGATTATCGTGATGACGAAGCGATCCGCCGACCTTCTTCACGATGTCTATGGGATGGATGCGGCTGAGATCACCCTCATTCCGCATGGAACGCACCTCGTGGCACCCATCGACATCCCTAAAGAAAAAGAAAAACATGGGTTCGAGGGACGCAAAATTTTGACCACCTTCGGACTTCTTGGCTCCGGAAAAAGCATCGAAACAACACTCGACGCGCTGCCTCACATCATAAAAGAGCACCCTGATGTTTTGTTTCTGGCAATCGGAAAAACGCATCCGAGCATCATCAAACGTGAAGGAGAGGCCTATCGAGACATGTTGGAAGCGAAAGTGGCGGAACTTGGGATTCAAGACCATGTGCGGTTCATCAACGAATTCCTTCCCTTGACCGATCTTCTGGCCTATCTGCAGATGACCGATATTTATCTGTTCACTTCCAAAGACCCCCATCAATCGGTCAGCGGAACTTTCGCCTATGCGTTGAGCTGCGGTTGTCCGATCGTCTCGACCCCCATCCCCCATGCCAAAGAAGTTCTCAATGAGAAAATGGGAATCACGTTCCATTTCGGAGATTCGATGCAGTTGGCCGATGCGGTGAACCTGTTGCTGTCCGATGATCGTCTTCGCACGAAATTTGCCTTAAACGGACTTCATTCCATGGCTCCCACTGCCTGGGAAAACAGCGCGATTGCCCATGCGAGACTGTTTCAGGCGCATTGCAAGGACATCAAACTTAATTTCGTGATGCCAAAACCCAATCTGTGCCATATTCATAATATGACCACCGATTTCGGGATGATTCAGTTCGCGAAAATCAGTCAGCCGGATATCAATACGGGTTACACCATCGACGACAATGCCCGTGCGCTGATCGCCGTGGCGCGGCATTATGCCCTCACGCATGATGAAGCCGACCTCGCCCTCATCCGCATCTACATGGATTTCATCAAGTTCTGTCAGCAACCGAACGGCGATTTTTTGAATTATGTGGATGAAAACCATCAATTCACCGATCAAAACAACGACGTGAACTTGGACGACTCGAACGGTCGGGCGATTTGGGCCTTGGGCGTCGTGATTTCCCTTGAATCGGCTCTCCCTGAAGAGATCGTCCATTCCGCGGATGAGATGATGGATGCGTACCTCATGAAGATGATCAACATCCATTCGACCCGCTCCATGGCGTTCATGATCAAAGGATTGTATTACCGCAATCTGGCGAAACCGGGTCGTAAGAATATGGTGTTCATGGCCAAGTTGGCGAATCGGCTCGTACAGATGTATCGGCATGAGTCTGAACCGAAATGGAAGTGGTTCGAACGCTACATGACTTACGGAAACAGTGTGATTCCCGAAGCCTTGCTGATGGCTTGGAAAGTGGTTCGGAATCCGGTGTATTTGTCCATCGCACGGTCGAGTTTCGATTATCTGATGGAAAAAACATTCGACGATGGCACCCTGCGACTCATATCCAATGTGGGATGGTTGCAGAATGGCGACATCCAGCAGGACATGAAACCCGGGGGTGAACAACCGATAGAGGTCGCTTACACCGTCACCGCACTCGCGACGTTCCATGACGTCTTTCCGGATGACGGCTATGACCGCCTTAAAATCAAGGCGTTCGAATGGTTCTTGGGAAATAACCAGATGCATCAGATCATGTACAATCCCCGCACCGGCGGATGTTATGATGGACTGGAGGATGGGTATTTGAATCTGAACCAAGGAGCCGAATCAACGGTGAGTTATCTGATCGCTCGGATGGCAATGGAACCGGCGTTAGCCCTTTATGCTCAGCCGAAGCGTGTAGCGGAAGAAGTTAGGCTGCATCGATAAAGAACCCAGAACCCACCCCTGTCCCCTCCCTGAAAACAGGGAGGGGTACTCTTTAAGGGGTATTGGGGTTTGATATCATTTCACGCAAATTGCATAACCATGCATCGGACTCGAAGACATCTTGATTCCAA
>CAYPOI010000114.1:0-5918 GCA_964412365.1 uncultured Chitinophagales bacterium
GACCTTCGGGTTATGAGCCCGACGAGCTACCAACTGCTCCACCCCGCGGTGTAGATGTGAAATATACGGCAATTATGGCCGAATTGAAAGAGTTTATGTTAAACTTGATGAATGAAGGCGTAGAATGATGGAATATTCAAGTCCCCTTACGACCTTACGCAAAACCAATCCTAGGAGTCCAATGTCACGTCTGTCTACTGTTGTATTCATTCTATTCCTCTTCGCGGCACCCGCGATGGCGCAGACCACCTATCAAATGCCACCGGCTGATGTCGCGGCTTTGGTCGACGCACCCGCCACTCCATCTGTTAGCATCGATCCCACCGGCGCCACGCTTCTGATCACGACCATGCCGGGGGTTCCCACTATCGCCGATTTGGCGCAGCCCGAGCTTCGTTTGGCTGGCTATCGGATCAATCCGGCAAACCATAATGCGAGTCGAAGCACATATGGCACAGACCTTCGCTTGGTCACCATCGCCACGCAACAGTCCCGCCAAGTAGCCGGCCTCCCCAACGACGCGAAAATTCAAAATGCGAGTTGGTCGCCCGATGGCTCGCTCATCGCCTTCACACATGATACCGGATCCTCCCTTGAACTGTGGACTGTGAACGTGTCCAACGCCCGCGCATCCAAACTCAGCAACCTTTCCGTGAACAACACCATGCCCGGCCTTCCCTTCGCTTGGTATCCAGACAGCAAAGGACTACTGGTCCGTGCGGTGAGTTCCAACAAAAATGCGGTTCCCGAGCGCAACCCCGTCCCAACCGGACCCATCATCCAAGAATCCATTGGCGAAGCCGCACCGGTACGCACCTACCAAGACTTGCTCTCCGACGCGCACGACGAAGCCCTATTCGAATTCTATGCCACATCGCAACTGACGCGAGTGGAGCTCAATGGTCGTGGCCAACCCCTTGGCGCGCCCGCGATCTTCAGCTCCGTCTCCCTCTCCCCGAACGCAGGCTACATCCTCACCAGCCGGATCGTGAAGCCGTATTCCTACCAGCTTCCTGCCGGACTCTTCCCAAGCATCACGGAAGTCTGGAACGACCGTGGCGAAGCGGTGCATCGCGTATCTGAACTTCCACTTCTTGATTACATCCCCATCGCGTTCAATTCCACATACATCGGTCCGCGCTCGGTGCAATGGCGACGGGATGCGGATGCGACCTTGTTCTGGGTGGAAGCTCAAGACGGTGGAAATCCTACGACCGAAGCCGCCATCCGCGACAAAGCCTTCCTGTTTGAGGCTCCGTTCAGAGGAAATCCTGTGGCGATCGCCGAGTTATCCACTAGGTATGCCGGTATCGCATGGGGAAATGGCGATTTGGCGATGATCAGCGAAACCTGGCGCGCCACACGAAACAGCAAGACCTGGCGCATCGCTCCGGATTCACCTGCAAAAGCCGCCGAACTGATTCGTGACCGCAACTATGAAGACCGCTATGGCGATCCCGGCAATCCGGTCTTCAATGAAGGAAAACTACTGGTTACCGAAGACGGAACATCCATTTATCTGACCGGAATCGGTGCGTCACGCGAAGGAAACCGCCCGTTCTTGGATCGCTTCAACTTGGTGACCAAAGAAACCACGCGTCTGTGGCAATCCGAGGCGCCTTATTACGAAATGGTGGTCAGCGTTCCGACAGCGGATGCATCGAGCTTCATCACACGTCGGGAGTCCGTAGATTCGCCGGCGAATTTTGTGCTTCGTTCGCTGGCCGACGGAAGCGTGAAAGAACTCACATCCTTCCCGCATCCGACCCCGCAATACAAAGATGTGAAGATGGAAACGATCACGTATTCGCGCAATGATGGTGTGCAATTGTCTGGGCAATTGATCTTGCCTGCTGGATACACTCCGGATCAAGGTCCGTTACCGGTCGTGATATGGGCCTATCCCCGTGAGTTCGCCAGTGCCGATGCGGCCGGCCAACGCTCCGACTCCCCGTATCAGTTCACCTCCATCAGCTACTGGGGTCCGCAGTTTTTTGTGACGCAAGGCTATGCCGTGCTGAACAATGCCGCCATGCCGATCGTGGCTAAGGGCGACGGCTCCGAGCCGAATGACACCTTCATCGAGCAAACCATCGCCAATGCGCAAGCGGCAATCGATGAGCTGGTGAAACGCGGTGTGAGCGATGGGAAACGTCTGGCGGTTGGGGGTCACTCTTATGGCGCATTCATGACCGCGAATCTGTTGGCGCATTCGAATCTGTTCCAAGCCGGCATCGCGCGTAGCGGCGCTTACAACAGAAGCCTCACACCGTTTGGTTTCCAAGCCGAGCCGCGTGATATTTGGCAAGCGACCGACACCTACATCACCATGTCGCCGTTTTTCTTCGCCCATCAGCTGAAAACGCCGATCCTATTCATCCATGGTGAGGCGGACAACAACTCGGGCACATTCCCCATCCAAAGCGATCGGATGTATCAAGCCATTAAAGGCAACGGCGGAACCACCCGTTTGGTGATGCTCCCGCACGAGAGTCATGGTTATCGCGGACGCGAGTCGCTCATGCACATGCTATGGGAGCAAATCACCTGGTTGGAAACCTACGTCAAATGAGTTGATGCGACTCCGGCTGCATCACGATTTCATTCAACACCGATGATTCAGGCTGGCTGCAGGCGTAATAGATGGCTTTTGCCACTTCGTCTGCGGTCAGCATCTTGTCGGCTTGCACCCGCATACCGATATCCGGATTCTCCCAGAACGGCGTAGCCACACCACCCAGATAGAGCAGGCTCACTTTGATACCGTTTCGGCGATGTTCCTCGACGAGCGCTTTCCCGAAACCGGCCACGGCGAACTTGCTGGCCGAATAGATGGTGGAGTTTTTCATCACGTGTTTTCCGAGAATACCCGGAATCAGGATGATGGTGCCTTTTTTCGCGGCCACCATGTGCTTCAGCACCGCTTGAGTGGCGAAGATGGTCCCATTCACGTTCACGGCGAGCAACTCGCGAATTCGTGCAGGATCGGAATCGGCCAAAGGCTGAATCATACCTGATCCGAAGGCATTCACAAGCACGTCAATACGTCCGAGCTCACGTTGCACGGTGTCGGCTAACGTGGCCACAGTGTTTGGATCGGTCACATCCGCTTCGAACGCATAGGCGTCGCCACCAGCGGCATTCAGATCGCGGACAAGATGTTCCGCTTTGGACAGGTTCTGGCTGGAGACCACCACTTTGGCTCCGGCACGGGAGAATAACTTGGCAGCGGCGGAACCGATTCCGCCAGCGCCGATAATAAGGACGACTTGGTTTTGCATAGCACCATTCAACCCGATGCTATGGCAAATCGTTTCCCTCAGCTTTCATCTTGGCCACAAATTCCAGAATCTGATCTCGATCGAATGGTTTGGCCAAGTAGTGCGTGAATCCTTCTCGAAGCAATTCGTCTTTGGTGTTGATCCACTGAGCCGTGACGGCGCCAATCGGCGTTTTCGCGTATCCAGGCCTGGTCCGAATCAGTTTGCACAACTCCATCCCGTTGATGCCTCGACCCAGATTGATGTCGATCAGAATCAGATCGAAGGTTTTACGGGAAAGCTCTTCCAACGCTTGATCCGCATTCTGACTCACCACGATGTCGTAATCCACCAGCAATCTCTTAACAAGAATGCGGATGATCACTTCGTCTTCGATATAAAGGATGCTGGTATTGTTGATCATGTGAAGGATATTGGGGGTTAACGTCTATTTAACCCGAAAATGCACGATTGCACCATATCCGCAAGGTTAGGGAATCTTTACAGGCCAACGATTTAACCCCGAAACAGATTAGAGGTTTCACATCATCCACCGATCCATCGCAGAAGCCAAGCGGTCAACAATCCGGCATAGGTACCCATCACATAACCGAGAACACCAAGCAATACGCCAACCGATGCCAATGCCGGATGAAACACGGAAGCCACCACCGGCGCCGACGCCACCCCACCCACATTCGCTTGGGAGCCAACCGCAAGGAAAAACAGTGGCGCTTTCAGAAAATACAACACGGTGAATAGGATGGCGGCATGGATCGCCATCCATGTGGCGGCCATGGCCAGAAGCATCGGGTATTCGAAGATCTTCGACACATCCGCTCCGGCTCCGATGGTCCCGATCAGCATATAAAGAAATACCGTTCCCATTTTTGACGCGCCGGCACCCTCATAATTTCGGAATTTCGAAAAGGACAAAATGATGCCCGCTGTGGTGATGAGGATCACTTTCCAAGAAAACGCACCGATAAAATCCCCAATCGGAGGCAGTACCAGACTCGCCTCATGCGCCAGCCAGGATCCACCAACGGCTACCGCCAGCAATACCATGAAATCACTCGTGCTCGACACCCGCTCGGTCTTTTTCTGAAATGACATCACGCGTTCTTTCAACTCGTCGATGGAGGTGGTATCCGCACCCATTTTTTTATCAAAGGCTTCACTTTTGCCTGCCAGGAACATCAGGATTCCGGTCCATGTGTATCCCACCATCACATCTACGAACACCATCATGCCGAGCATGTTTTCGGTGGCACCGACCGACTTCCCGATCGCAATGAAATTCACCCCGCCGCCAATCCAACTACCCGACAAGGCCGCCATCCCCATCCAGATGCCTTCCGGAAGCCAGGGCTCATACAGGAACAGTGCGATAGGTCCGCCGATCACGATTCCGAACGTTCCGGCCACAAACAGGATGAGCGCGTTCGGACCCAACCTCAGCACGCCTTTCAAATCCACGGAGATCGTGAGCAACAGCAGGGATGCGGGAAGGATGAAGGCCATCACCCATCCATAAACCTCCGAAGAACGAGGAATCACTCCCAAATTGGAGAGGATGGTTGGTACGAAATAGGCGAAGATGAGAATCGGAACCCGCTGAAAGACGGCCGAGGCTCGGGTGTTTTCGTTCAGCCAAAACAGGATGGCTGGAATGATGAGAAGAATGGCGGCTAAACCGACGGGATGTTCAATCATGCGAATCGTTTTCTAAGCCAATAGGTCATGTCGTGCAAGACGACTTCGCTTTCGGGCTCGTTGAGGATTTCGTGGTAGAGTCCGTTATAGGACTTGTATTCTTTGTCGGCAGAGGAACAGGCCTCAAAGAGTTGTTTGGATCCGGCCGGCATGGCCAGACGATCCAACGACCCATGACCGATCCATATCGGAAGCGAGATGTCTCCAAACCGTTTGCGCATCGCGAAGACCGCATCTTCCAATTCGATGCCGGTGCGGGCTCGGATTTTCCCCGTGTACACCAGAGGATCCGCCAAATAGCGACGAATCACATCGGGTTCTCGACACAGGGCGTCGGTTTCCAATGCGATCACGGGGGTGGTGGGAAGAACTTTCGACATCCATCGACCGATTTTCTTGACAATATTCGGGATACCGGCAGGCGTATCCAGCAGTGGACCACTCAGCATGAGCGCGGCCATTTGGTCTTGCCGCTCCAAAGTGATGTGGCAGGCCAATAATCCGCCCATGCTGTGTCCGAACACGATCCATTTGAATTCCGGATTCGCTTTGCGGATGAAATCGAAGTAATCGAGCACGTCCTGTTTCGTACCGTCATAGGATGGCACATACCCTGGTCGACCCGGAGATTTTCCATGACCGATATACTCGATCGCGAAGACCGTGTAGCCTTCACCTGCCATCCGATCGCCATAGGTACGGTACCGCCGGGCATGCTCGGCATAGCCGTGAAGCAAAAGGATGCCAACGTTTTTAGGGTTCTGTGGCGACCACTTCAGGGTCGCCCGGTTCTGAAAGGTGCTTTCTCTGAACATAAAACGGCCAATTTACCTGTATATTTAAGCTGACACACATCTACGACATGAAACGTTTCCTTCTCTTCGCAGGTGTCTTCGCCGGAGTGACCACTCTGGTGTACCTGCTTGTTTTCGGCGCCAACTT
>CAYPOI010000115.1:0-5608 GCA_964412365.1 uncultured Chitinophagales bacterium
CTGAGAATGGATTTGTCGGGGTATTGAACGCGAATGGTGGTCCATAAGGCATCATCCTGCTCTGACAATTCTTCGCTCACATCATGCAGGAGGACGATCAAGTCCGCATCCTTCATGGCGGAATGGGATCGGCGTACGCCCTCGGCTTCAATAAGGTCGGAAGTGTCGCGTAGTCCGGCCGTGTCTGTCAGCACGAACAGCATGCCGTCGTAGCTCCAATCGGCGTCGATCACATCGCGCGTGGTTCCGGCGATGGCCGATACGATCGCGCGGTCTTTCCCCATCAAGGCATTCATCAATGTGGATTTTCCGGCGTTCGGTTTGCCCGCGAACACGGTGCGGATGCCGTGCTTCACGAGGCGTCCGGCTTCATAGGTGTCCAAAAGTCGGACGATTTCCCTGGTGAGTTCGGATATCAGCTTCAGCAGTTGATCTCGACTGGCGAATTCCACATCCTCCTCGATGAAATCCAGCTCCAATTCGACCATCGCGACCATGTCGATGATGCCCTGACGGAAGGCTCGGATGTGGTTTCCCAAAGCACCTTCCAATTGCTGTTGCGCCGCTTCCACGCCTTTCCGGCTTTTCGCATGGATGAGATCGGCCACCGCTTCGGCCTGACTCAATTCCAACTTCCCGTTCAAAAACGCCCGTTGGGTGAACTCACCCGGCTCAGCTGGCTTCGCACCTGCGGAAAGGATGGCTTCAAGCACCATTTGTGAGACCAATACCCCGCCATGGCAGGAGATTTCGACGGTATCTTCGCCGGTATAGGATCGTGGAGCGCGGAAAACCGTGGCAAGGACTTCATCCACAATTCGTCCGTCGCGCGCAACTTTTCCAAAATGGACGGTGTGTGAGGCCGCATCCAACAATGATTTTCCGGAGAAAACGGAATCGGAGATGCGGATGGCATCTTTACCGCTGACCCGGATGACGGCGATGCCCCCTTCACCGACGGGAGTTGCGATTGCGGCGATGGCAGGACGTTGACTCAACGTCGCTGTCTAAAATTTAGCAGACTTTTGACCTGGGCTTTCAGAAGTTCCATTTTGAAGGGCTTGGTGACGAACACTTCCGCGCCAGCTTCCAGTGCAATGACTTGGGTATCGATAGCCGTTTTTGCCGATAGGAAAATCACGGGGATGTGTTTGAGATCGGCGTTTTCACGGAGACGTCTGAGCAGTTCCATGCCGTCCATTTCGGGCATCATCAGATCGGTGATCACTAGATCAGGTACCTCATTTTTCAGCTTTTCAAGAGCTTCGACACCCGTCTCGGCTTCCACAACACGATATTCGCGCTTCAAGCCGTAGTTCATCAGCTCTCGGATGCCACGATTATCGTCCACGATCAGGATCAACGGGATATACGGGTCTGTCGTGCTCATTAAAATGGGATTACAATGTGTCTTAACACGGCTAAGTTAATCAAAGTGAGCTGAGTTTCCTTTCATTTGATTATTTTGAACGTCCTTCTCATGACATCATCTAATCAATCTCTATGAAAAAACTTACACGTTTAGCCTATATCGTACTAGGGACGATTCTGTTGGTTCCCACAACGAGCGACGCTCAGTTGTTCGGCCGCAAGAAAAACCCAACTCCACCTGCCGCCGCGGCACCGGCCAAAAAAACCATCGCCAGCACGGTTGCAAAATCAGTCGCAAACGAAGGTTTGTTCACGGTATATCAAGACACGACCGATGGATCCACGCACATCGTTGTCCGTGAAGACCAGCTGAACACGCCGTTCATTTATTTCAGTTACACCGAAGACGGACCGGTTCCTGCGAGCCATTTCCGTGGGATGTATCGCGACAACGTCGTGTTTGTGATCAAAAAATATTTCGATCGCCTCGAATTTGAAGTGGTCAACACCGCGTTCTATTTCGACCCCGAGAACCCATTGTCTCGCGCATCGAAAGCCAATATCGCACCTGCCGTTCTATTGTCAGAAAAAGTGGTTTTGCATGAAGACGGCAAGTACCTCATCAAATCCGATGGATTGTTCCTGGGCGAGGCGATGTCTCGAGTGAAACCACCCGCTTTCCCGGGTCAGAGTCCGATGGCATTCAATTTGGGTCAGTTGAGCCGCGACAAGAACAAGATCGTTGCCGTGCGCAATTATCCGATGAACACCGATGTGATCGTGGATTATGTATTTGAGAACCCAAATCCGATCAACACGGGTGGTGCTTCGGTGACGGATGCTCGCAGCGTCACCATCCGCTCGCAGCACAGTTTCATCGCGGTTCCTGAGAATGATTTCAAGCCTCGTTTTGCGGATGCTCGTGTGGGTTACTTCACGAACGATGTGACCGACTTGACGAACCTCGGGCCTACCAACTTCCGTGATGTCATTGTACGCTGGCATTTGGTGAAAAAGAATCCGGAAGCGGCTGTTTCAGATCCTGTCGAGCCCATCACATGGTGGATTGAGAACACCACCCCGCTGAACATGCGGGATGCGATCGCTGAAGGCGTGTTGGCATGGAACATCGCGTTTGAAGCCGCCGGATTCAGCAATGCCATGGCTGTGAAGGTACAGCCCGACACGGCAGATTGGGATGCCGGCGACATCCGCTACAACGTGCTTCGTTGGACTTCATCCCCGATTCCTCCATTTGGCGGGTATGGCCCGAGCTTCACCAATCCGCTTACCGGGCAAATCCTTGGTGCCGACATCATGCTGGAATATGCCTTCATGCGCGGAACGTCCATGGAAGATGAGTTGTATGAAACGGAAGGCCACAATCATACCGCAGGATTTTGCTCCTTCGGCAACATGATGCAGCGAAATCATCAATTTGCGATCGCTCACGCCATGGCGATGAACGCCGGTGACGAAGAAATCAGCCGCTTGCAGAACGAAGCCATCCGCATGTTGATTTTGCATGAATTGGGTCATACCCTCGGTTTGAACCACAACATGAAAGCCTCGCAATTGCATGATCCCGTTGCGATTCACAACCGTGAACTCACGTCGCGTGTTGGACTTACCGGCTCGGTGATGGATTATTCTACAGTGAACATCTCCCGCGACAAATCACGCCAAGGATTGTACTATGACATCGTTCCGGGTCCATATGATGTATGGGCCATCGACTTC
Organism: uncultured Chitinophagales bacterium; assembly: GCA_964412365.1. Taxonomy (GTDB): domain Bacteria; phylum Bacteroidota; class Rhodothermia; order Balneolales; family HLUCCA01; genus CAMTWZ01. Next base: position 3,112 of record CAYPOI010000115.1, read on the forward strand.
GGCTATTCCACAGATGAGAGCCGTCGCGATGCCATTCTCGCACGCAGCACCGAAAAAGAATTGGCTTTCGGAAACGATGCCGACGACATGCGTGCCCCCGGAAAAGCCATCGACCCGCATGTGAATGTGGATGATATGTCGAGCGATGCCATCGTATATGCGATCGAACGCGCCGAACTGATCAATGAGTTGTACGGTAAGTTGAAAACCTCCATTCCGCAAGAAGGCGAGTCATATCAGCGTCTGCGCAATGCCTATCAGATGGCCTTCGGCACGTACGCCGGACAAATGGGCGTCGTCTCCCGCTACATCGGCGGTGTGCATGTGAACCGCGGATTCGTGGGTCAGCCAGGGGCAACGCAACCGTTCACGCCTGTGGCACGCGATCGTCAAAAGCAAGCCATGAGCACGCTCGATACCTACCTCTTCGCCCCAGATGCCTTCAAAGCTCCGGGTGAGTTGATCGCCTACCTTCAGATTGAACGTCGCGGATTCAATTTCTTCACCTCAACCGAAGATCCGAAAATCCATGATGCGGTTTTGGCAGCTCAACGCAATGTGTTGAATCACGTGATGCATCCGGTTACGACCAAACGGATGACCGACAGCCGCTTGTATGGCAACCAATATCCGGTCGCAGAAGTGATGGCGGATTTGACCACATCCATCTTCCGTGCCGACATCGGAGGAAACGTGAACACCTTCCGTCAAAACCTGCAATTGGAGTATGTTACCCGCCTCACCGCCATCGTGGCGAATGAAGCACCGGTTAAGTTTGACCGTCAAACCCAATCCGCTGCCTTGCTTCAATTGCGTTCCGTTGAATCGCAGTTGAAAGGCAAATCAGCCGGCAACATCGAAACCCGCGCCCACACCGCGCATGTGTTGCAGTTGATTGATGTGAGTTTGAATCGGTAAACCGATATCAGTAATCGGGAATCGGAAATCAGTAAGAAGCTCCGGGTTCATATGAATCCGGAGCTTTTTTTAATTCTCTACTTTGTTGCCACAATTGGTTGAATCCGAACATCAAGGCAACACTGACGACCAGTTGAACAAGGAATTCGGATGTGGGATGTAGCAAATCCGCATAGATTGGCGATGCGATCCATAATCCAGACACAGCCCCGATCAGGAAGCTGACCCACGCGAATGCCAAATACCGACGCCGTTGCGCGTTCGCTCGATGGAGGGCGCGGATGTCGGCCAGAACCAAATCCTCCATGTATTGAATGGGGATGGGGGCCTGTGAGGCCTGCATCCACGTGGAAATCGGATCGTGTCGGGACGTGTTCATGAGTTGAGTATGGTTTTGGGAATCATCATTTGGCGCATGGATTCCCGGGCACGGTGTAAGATGACTTTGGCGTTGGATTCGGTCCAGCCTGTGATGAGGGTGATTTCTTGGATCGAAAACCCATCCAAGTAATGGAGCTGAAGCGCAAGAGCTTCGTTCGGTTTCATTCGGGCAAGGATGGAACGGATACGTTCCGCATCGTCATGCATCTCGTCCAATTCGTCCCTCGATTCATTGGTCAACTCCTCGGATACCAGCGGTTGTTTGCGCAGTTCTTGCAAGGAAGCATTCACCACGATGCGATACAACCAAGCCTCGAACGGAACCGCACCGGAATAGGATGACAGTTTCAGATAGGCGTTGACGAACGCGTTCTGAACCACATCCTGTGCCAGATCCGGGGATTTGACCACGGACAGGGCGATGTTCCACACCCGGTCCTGATGCGTCCGAACGATGTGCCGGAACGCCTCATGATCGCCGGAGAGGATCTCTTTGATCCATCGATCTATCATTCACCGCGCTCGGTCGATTTTTGACTGATGACTTGGGCAATAATCATTCCGAGCCCAGCACCGAACATCAGAAGAGGCATCACTGCAGTTGGCTCTTGGGTGATTTCAGCAAACAAAAGTCCGATTGCGGCAGATGTGATCACAATGCCCACTTTCATCCATGGAAACGTGAAATTAAAGGAAGCGGATGGGGGCATTTCCTCCAGTTTATAGCCCTTCTCGATCAAGAAGCGCCTTTCCTCCTGTTTGGCTTTGAAGGAAAAGTACCAGACAAAAAAGCCGGCGGCGATGAAGGCGATGAAGATGAGTGCGAAGGCGATGGATTCCATAGGATGGGTGCTTTGGATGGATGTTTACCTAAAGATTCATACCAGACGTCAAAGGTTACAATTTTTCCTGAAACGCCATTGCCCGTATCTTTGTTGGTTCGCTAAACCAACCCATTTCCCAACTCCATGAGTATCGATTTGTCACGTCGTGAGCGTTTCGCATCCCGACACATCGGCCCAGACCGTAGCCAAACCAGCGACATGCTGAAGACCGTCGGCGCCAACTCTTTAGACGAACTCATCACCCAAACGATTCCCGCATCCATCCGCCTCGAGCGCGAGCTGAATCTGCCCCCCGCCACCGACGAAGCCCTCTTCCTTAGCGAATTCAAAGACCTCGCGACGAAGAACAAGAT
>CAYPOI010000116.1:0-5475 GCA_964412365.1 uncultured Chitinophagales bacterium
ATGCCCGATTGGCCCGAACGCTACCATATCTGGAAAATGGATTGGAATGAAGACCGCATCGAGCTTTACTTGAACGATGTGTTGCTCAACACCATCCCCATAGACGACAAAACCTATGCGGATGGATTCAATCCCTTCCGCCAGCCCCATTACATCCTGTTGAATCTGGCCATCGGATCCAACGGCGGCGATCCGGCAAACACACGCTTCCCCATCACCTACGAGGTTGATTACGTGCGGGTGTATCAGAGACCTTGAAGACTTATATTTGACGATGAAAAAATCCTGGATCACGCCGCTCATTTTATTGGTTGCCGTCGGAGCATTGGCTGGCGTGTCCTATCGGATGATGTTCGAGTCGGATGACATCGCCTCCATTCATACCGCTCCGGATGGCATGGTCTTCATTCCTGGCGGAACCACGACAATCGGATCCGAAACCGGTCTGCCGATGGAACGACCCGTCTTCACAACCGAGGTAAAGCCATTCTATATGGACACGGCCTTGGTCACCGTCGCTCAGTTCCGAGCCTTCGTGCAAGAAACCGGATACAAGACCTTCTCTGAAACCATTGGAGACGGCATCATTTTTGATTTCGAGAACGCGAAATGGACCATCGAACCCGGTGTGACGTGGGAATACCCGATGGGAAAAGAAAACGGGATGGCGCCTGACACTCATCCCGTCACATTACTCACTCAAGCCGATGCGATGGCCTATTTGGATTGGGTTGACAAACGACTTCCCACCGAAATCGAATGGGAACACGCCGCCCGAGGCATTTCCAACCCGGATAAACCTTATTCCTGGGGACATTCCCTAGTTCAAGACGGAAAACCCATGGCCAATACCTGGACGGGCACCTTCCCTGAGTTGAACAACTCCGAAGACGGCTATTTGACCACATCCCCCGTCGGACTCTTCGGCAAAACCGAGCTTGGCCTCTACGATATGGGCGGAAATGTGTGGGAATGGACCTCGGATTGGTACCGATCCTATGCCGACCGCGACAAACCCTACACGCCAGGACCCAATAGTGAAGTGGTCCTTCGGGGTGGCTCCTTCATGTGCCATGACTCTTACTGCCACGGCTTCCGGGTATCGGCGCGGAGCAACACACCTGCCGACAACAACATGTTCCATATCGGATTCCGAGGAGTCCGTGATCTCCATTAAATCATCTACTCATTATGGCCGGTAAAGACAGAGGCAATTCAACCAGCATCACACTCAAAGAAGTCGCCGCCGTGCTTGGCGTGTCGACCATGACGGTTTCCAGAGCGATCAATAACCGCCCGAACGTGGATGCGAAAACCAGACAAGTCATTCTGGATATGGCCCAGAAAATGGGTTATACCCCCAACCACGTGGCGAAGAGCTTGGTTTCGAGTCGGACCTACACCATCGGCGTGGTGATTCCTGAAATCTCCCATTCCTTCTTTCCGGATGTGGTTCACGGGATTGAAGAAGCCACCAAAGACAACACCTATCAGATTTTTCTGACCAACACGTCCGAAAGCTTCGAAACCGAACGCCAGGCCATCGACGCCTTGAGATCCAAGCGGGTGGATGGGATTCTAGTCTCAAGCAGCCTCAAAGACCAAGACACCAGCTATTATCAGATGATTGTGAAATCGGGATTACCCCTGGTGTTTTTCGATCGATGCGTGTACGATATCGGCGCGAGCTGCATCGGCGTAAATGACAAAGAGGCATCGCGGCAGATCACCGAACATCTCATCACCCATCATGGATATGGCCGAATCGGGTTCATCAGCGGCTCGAAGAAAGTCTCCATCGCCAAAGACCGTTACGATGGTTTCGTTGATGCCATGACCGCCCACGGTCGAGAGATCCATCCCGAATGCGTGATCGAACACGGCTTCAATGAGAAAAGCGGCTTCGAAGCCATGAACATGTTACTTGCCCTGCCTGCGGATAAACGTCCACGAGCCATTGTGGCCGTCAATGATCCGGTGGCCATCGGCGCCATGGACGCCATCAAAAAAGCCGGGCTCAACGTGCCCAACGATATCGCCATTGTCGGCTTCACCGACGACATCCGAGCCGAACTCATGTACTCACCCCTTACCACGGTGCACCAGCCGGCCCATCAAATCGGAAAACAGGCGGCCACCAAGCTCATCCGCACCATCGAAAACAAAGACGAACCCATCGAACAGATGTTCTTGGAGACCAATCTCGTCATCCGGAAATCCTGCGGCTGCTGACGTTTGCGCTCGACCCTCGATTCGTTTATATTGCGATTGTTAGCGCTAACAAATCTTTAAGCGACATCGCATGAGTGCCATCAAAACCACTGTCCTCGATGGGTTTTCCCGTCACTTTTCCGGCAAACCGATTTTGGTTTGCTCTCCCGGCCGCGTGAACCTGATCGGGGAACACACCGATTACAATCAAGGCTTCGTCCTGCCTGCGTCCATCGACAAAGCCATGGTCATGGCTTTGTCGACGAACGACCTCGGGATGATTCGCTTGCATTCGGTGGACATGACCCCGTCCTATTACGAAACCTTGATTTCAGAAACCTACTACCCCACCGGTGTCGATTGGGCCGAATATGTGATCGGAGTGGTCGACCAAATCCAAAAAGCCGGACATGTGATCGGTGGTTTCGATTGCGCGTTCGGTGGGGATGTGCCCATCGGCGCGGGATTGTCCTCCTCCGCCGCGCTCGAAGGCGGCATCGCGTTCGGACTCTCCACGTTGTTTGACCTGAATCTTACCCGCCTTGAGATGACCAACATCTCGATGCAAGCCGAAAACCAGTTTGTGGGCGTCCAATGCGGCATCATGGACCAGTTCGCCAGTCTTCACGGCAAGAAAGACAGTGTGATCAAGCTCGATTGCCGCTCGCTCGACTTCGAATACTATCCGTTCCAGTGGGATCACGTCGGCGTGCTTTTGTGCGATACCAAAGTTCGTCGCACCTTGGCCGGATCCGAATACAATGTGCGGCGCAGCCAATGCGAAACGGGCGTGTCTGTGATCGCGAAAACCCATCCCGCTGTGAAAACCCTGCGGGATGTGAGCTTCGACCAGCTGGAAGCCCACAAATCGCAGATGGATGAGGTCGTCTACCGTCGATGCCGCTATGTTTTGGAGGAAAACCAGCGCGTGACCGATGCCTGTGCCGCTTTGCAAGACGGAGATTTGACCGCCTTCGGTAAATTGATGGATGGATCCCACAAAGGCCTTCGCGACGATTACGAAGTGAGCTGCGACGAACTTGACATCCTCGTCGACGCCACCCAATCGCTCGATGGCATTCTCGGAGCCCGCATGATGGGTGGAGGATTCGGGGGATGCACCATCAACCTGGTCGTGATGGACAAGCTCGATGAAAGCATCGCCCACATCCGCAAGGTGTATCTTGAACAAACCGGTATCGAAGCCGGATTTCATGTCGTGAAAATTGGCGACGGAACCCATTTATTGGAGAACGAATGATGGAACAGAACCCGCATCGCCGGTTGAACATCCTCACGAACCAGTGGATTCAAGTCTCGCCGCACCGCACGCAACGGCCATGGCAAGGCAAGCAGGAAAGTCACGGATCCGGGCTCTCCCTCAAGCACGATCCGAGTTGCTACCTCTGCGCCGGAAACACCCGTGCCAATGGGATGACAAACCCGCAGTACACCTCCACCTATGCGTTTGATAACGATTTCAGCGCCTTGCTGCCGGATTCACCCGAGGCGCAGCTCAACGAGCAGGATCTACTGGTCGGACATTCCGAGCGCGGACTCTGCCGCGTGATCTGCTTCTCCCCCCGCCACGATCTGACGCTTCCGGAAATGTCGCAAGACGAGGTCCGCAGTGTGGTCGACATGTGGGTCTCGCAGTATGAAGAAATCGGTTCGATTCCGTGGGTCAACTACGTCACCATTTTCGAAAACAAAGGGGATGTGATGGGATGCAGCAATCCGCATCCTCATGGACAAATCTGGGCCCAAGCCTCCATCCCGGAAGAACCAAAAAAAGAGCTCGTCACCCAGCAAGCCTACTTCGCCAAACACGGCCGAACCTTGCTTGGAGACTATCTGGCACTCGAACTGACCAAAAACGAACGCATTGTCGCGCAAAACGATCATTTTGTGGTGATGGTGCCTTTCTGGGCGTTTTGGCCGTACGAAACATTGGTGGTGAGTCGGCGTCCGTTTGCGCGATTCACGGACATGACTTCCGAGGAAAAAGACGGCTTGGCGGACATCATCCGGCAGATCACCATCCGCTACGACAACCTGTTCCAAGTGTCTTTTCCGTACTCGGCAGGGTTTCATCCGGCGCCCACCGATGGCGAAGAGCATCCCGAATGGCATTTCCATATGCACTTCTATCCGCCTTTGCTGCGGTCGGCCACGGTCAAAAAATTCAGCGTCGGGTACGAAATGCTCGGAAACGCGCAACGCGACATCACCGCCGAATTCGCAGCGGGTGTGCTCAAAGACCTGCCCGCCACGCACTTCAAGAACGAAGAAATTATAAGTTGAAAATTTTAAATGGTACGTGCTGAATTCGCACCACGCTTTCACGCTTTCACACTTCCACATTTCTACATTTCTACATTTCTACACTCATCAAGGGCTCACCCTCTTCACAGGCTCATTCCCCATCAACGACTCATGAATCTCCCGCGTCACGTCCTGCCATAGACGTGATTCTTCCCACCACGGCTCGACCAGACGAGTTTCCCACTGCTCCAAAGCGGCTTTCATGGTTTCAAACCGGGCCGGATCCGAATCCACCAGATTGGTCATCTCACCGGGATCGTTCGCCAAATCATACATCGCATAACCAACGCCGTCCACACGGATCAGTTTCCAGTCCCCCATCCGTACCGCGGCATTGTCTTCTTTGCGAAAAAACAATTGCGAATGCGGATCGCCTTGCGCGGATCCATCCAAATAGGGCAGCAGATTGACACCATCCAACGGCAGATCGGCCGGTTTGGTGATGCCGGCCGCGGCGAGTGCTGTGGGGAACAGATCAAGCGAGGAAGTTAACCCATCGAAGCGTCGTCCACCTTCCACACGTGCCGGCCAATGAACGAAGAACGGAACGCGGTGTCCACCCTCAAATTTGTTCCCCTTGAAGCCTTTGAGCGGCAAATTGCTTGAATCGTTGACGGGTGATCCGCCATTGTCGCTCAAAAAGATGATGAGCGTGTTGTCGAGCTGACCCGTTTCTTTGAGGTGCTTCACCACGTTGCCTACGGCTCGATCCATCGCCCACATCATCGCGGCATATTCCGGACGCTGATGATCTTTAAACAACTCGAGATCCTCAGGCTTGGCATCCATCGGCGCGTGAGGTGCGATGAACGATAAGAACAGAAAGAACGGCTTACCATCCACCTGTTTCAGATAGGCGATGGCGCTGTCGCCTTGCGCATCCGTGAAATAATCGCCTGGAAATTGGACATGAGTCCGATTCCAATACGCGGCATTCGG
>CAYPOI010000117.1:0-5164 GCA_964412365.1 uncultured Chitinophagales bacterium
ACCCCTTCCATCGTCTCTTTGATCAACTGATCCACCACGGCTTTTGGATCATTGGTCGAATAGAAGGTGGCGAGTTGGCGGTCGGAGGATGTCCCGTGCCGCAGGATTCTGTGAATCACAGCGATTTCTTCGCGGGCGCCGATGTCATCCACCACATCATCCACGAAACTCAACAGTTCGAAGATGAGCGCGCGGGCGTCGACTTCTTTCTTTTTCCCGAGGTCGAGCAATTTCCCATCCAGTCCCCATCGAACGGCACGCCATTTGTTTTCTTGGATGAGTTCTTTGCGATAAACGCGCCAGCTCATGTTATTGCGACGCAGTTTCAGGAGTTTGGCCACGAGCGCCACTTTCAACGCGCAGATGGCGATGGCTTCGTCGAGACGAGTTACCACATCGGCGATTCGAAACTCCAGCGTCGGGTAGCGTGGCGATGGACGCAAATCCCAGCGAATCTTGGTCGGTTCATCAAAGCAATTCGTTGAAATGGCCACATCCAGATATTCCATATAATCGCCCCAAGAACGCAATGTCGGTGGAATTCCTGTGCGGGGAAGCGCCTCGAACACCACACATCGGTACGATTTGAGTCCGGTGTCGTACCCATCCCAGAACGGGGAACTGGTGGACAACGCGAGCAGGTGCGGACAAAAATAGCTCAACTGGTTCATCAAGTCGATACGCAAATCGTTGTCTTCGATTCCCACATGAAGATGCATGCCGCAGATGAGCAATTGCCGGGCCAGAACTTTGTTTTCGAGCACCAAACCTTCATAGCGGGTGCGTTCGGTGATGGCTTGGTTCGTCCATTTCGAAAAAGGATGGGTGCCGCACGCGATGATGTTCAGTCCGTGCTCCTGCGCGATTTCGTGCACGGTTCTGCGGGCATGCTTCAGTTGCTCGTGCGCCTCTTGGATGGAGTTGCAAATGGGTGTGCCTACTTCCACCTGACATTGAAGCATTTCGGTGGTGATCGTATTTCCCATTTTGTCCTTTCCGTCTTTCAGAAAGAACTCCACCGCCGAACTGAGTTCGCCGGTTTTCGGGTCAACGATCATGTACTCTTCTTCAACGCCGATGGTAAAGGGTGTGGTTGGTTTTGCCATAATGCGGGAAAGTACATCTCCGTTGTCTAACTTCAAGAAAAAATTGACGCCATGAAGCCAATACTCCTTCTTTTTCTCACACTTTTTTCTGTCGAAACCTTACAATCGCAAATCCTGAGCCTCCGAGACCAAGCGGCTTGGCGCGATTCCATGCTCGAAAAACGACTGACCTTGTTATTACCCGATCTGATGGAGCGCGCATCGATCGATGTGTGGGTGATCATCGGTGCCGAGTACAACGAGGATCCCGTTCTGAAAACCATGCTCCCGGCCACCTGGCTCAATGCCCGGCGCACCACGATGTTGGTGATCGCCAAGAACCGCGTGACGGGCGAGATCGATCGACTCGCGGTAGCGCGATATGATGTGGGACGCAGTTTCAAGTCCGCTTGGAACCCCGATACCCATCCCGATCAGTTCAAGCGTCTTGCCGAACTCATTTCAAGCTACCAACCCGAGCGAATTGGCATCAATACGTCGCAGTATTTCGATCATGCGAACGGGATTACGTTTACTGAGCATGCCCGCATGATGGAGGCCTTGCCTGAGACGCTGCGTCGCAAAGTGGTCAGCGCCGAGGCGTTGGCTGTGGGATGGCTCGAAACCCGGATTCCAGACGAACTCACGATGTATGCCCACATCAACGAAACGGCTCATGGAATCATAGACCGGGCGCTATCGAATGAGGTCGTGTTTCCGGATTCGACGACCACGACCGAGGTGCAATGGTGGCTTCGCGAAACGGTGCGATCGATGGGGCTGGATGTGTGGTTCCACCCGAGCGTGAGCGTGCAGCGGGGCGAGGCTCCGGAGCACGCGGGCGATTTCTCAACGAAGCCGGGGGAGGAGGTGATCCGCCGCGGAGATCTGATGCATATCGATTTCGGCATCACGTATTTGGGTCTGAACACCGACACGCAACGCATGGCGTATGTTCTCAAAGACGGAGAGTCGGAGATCCCAGCCGGACTGGTAGCGGCGTTTAAGAAAGGGAACCGGTTGCAGGATGTTCTGACGGGGAACTTCGCGACGGGACGGCCAGGGAATGAGGTGCTGAAGCGGTCACGCGATCAGGCCATCGCCGAAGGGCTGCGACCGAGCATCTACACGCATCCGATCGGATTTCATGGTCATGCGGCCGGAGCCACCATCGGCATGTGGGATGCCCAAGGCGGCGTACCGGGGGATGGCGATTACCCGGTGTACCCGAACGCGTGTTGGAGCATCGAGCTGAACGTGACGGAGCAGATCGCCGAATGGGGGAAGGATGTGAGAATCATGCTCGAGGAAGATGCGTGCTTCGATGGAAAGAGAGTGAGCTACATCGCTGGGCGGCAGGAGGGGCTGTACGTCATTCGATGAAGGTCTGCGCGGAAATCGTTTCCAAACCGAGGGCTGAAGCCCTCGGCGGATGAGACCGCTCTACCCAATCGCCGTTGTCACCGCCTCGGCTGCTTCTTTCAGCAGAACCGCCGACACCACGTTCAACCCGGAATTGTCGATGATGATCTTCGCTTCCTCGGCATTCGTGCCTTGAAGACGCACGATGATCGGCACTTTCGCCACTTTGGACGCGATTTCAGGATCCTTTACCGCTTCCACGATACCATTCGCCACGCGGTCGCAGCGCACGATGCCGCCGAAGATGTTGATGAGGATGGCTTTCACGTTCGGATCGCTCAAGATGATTTTGAAGCCGTTTTTAACGGTATCCACATTCGCACCACCGCCCACATCGAGGAAGTTGGCCGGTTCGCCACCCGCCAGTTTGATGATGTCCATGGTGGCCATTGCCAATCCGGCGCCATTCACCATGCATCCCACATTTCCGTCCAGCTTGATGTAGTTGAGATTGTATTTCGCGGCTTCGAGCTCGAACGGATTTTCTTCGCTCTCATCCCTTAGAGCGGCAATGGCTGGCTGACGATACAGCGCGTTTTCGTCGAAATTGATTTTCGCATCCAATGCGAGGATGTCATTATCCGGAGTGAGCACCAGCGGATTCACTTCGATGATGGAGGCATCCGTCGCTTCGAAGGCTTTGTACAACTGAATGATGAATTTCACGGCTTTCTTGAACGCATCGCCTTCCAATCCGAGGGCGAACGCCAAACGGCGCGCTTGGGCTGGGAACAGAGGCTGACCCGGCTCCACCCATTCTTTGATGATGAGCTCTGGCGTTTCTTCGGCCACTTTTTCGATTTCCACACCACCTTCGGTCGAAACCATGATCACGTTCTGGGAGCGCGTGCGGTCGAGCAACATCCCCAGATAAAATTCTTTGGCGATGTCGACTCCATCGGTCACGTACAGACGGCTGACCAATTTTCCTTCGTCGCCGGTTTGAATGGTGACCAACACATCACCCAAAAGGGATTCTGCGGCGGCTTTCACTTCGTCTACGGAACGAGCCAAAATCACGCCTTTCGCATTGCTTTTGACGGTGCGGCCTTTTCCGCGTCCGCCGGCATGGATTTGCGCTTTCACGACAAACAAACTGGTTCCGTTCGCTTTCATGGCGTTGGCGGCGGCTACGGCCTCATCAACAGTGAAAACGGCGGTGCCGGCCGGAATGGCGACTCCATATTGCGCTAAGATTTCTTTGGCTTGATACTCGTGGATGTTCATAGAAAATACTCGTTTGGATGAAGCCCTAAAGGTAAGGGATTTTTACGGCATCGAGAAGGCGGTCTAGGATGGGGATGCCGTTCGCACGAAGCCAGTCCTTATCGGCATCGGGTTCGTGCCGCGAGCGGATGAAGAACGACTTCATTCCCAATTCAACCGCAGGAGCCAGATCGCTGATTTTGTCGCCGGCCATATAAGAACGGCTCAGATCGATGTTGAACCGCTCCGCGGCTTGAAGAAATAATGCTGTTCCGGGCTTGCGCTCGTGTAATAGTTCCGCATCCAAACCATCATGGAATTTGGGATGCCATGGCGCGATATACCAGGCATCGACCCAAGCATTATTTTTTTTCAGGTCCGCATCCACCCACGCATGAAGCTCGTCGACCTGCTTGTGCGTGAACCTACCTCTTGCAATCCCACTCTGATTCGTGATCACAATCACCTTGAATCCGTTCGTGTTCATCCATTGAATGGCTTCGATGGCACCATCGCACCAGGTCCATTCATCCGGACGATGCACAAAATCGTAATCGACGTTCAGGGTGCCGTCTCTATCTAAGAAGAAGCCGACGGACGTAGGACGATGGACGTAGTCCGTAGACCGTAGACCGTGGGTCGGAAGAGGGGTTTGATTCAAAACTTGTGTGAAAGTTGTCTGTTTCGTGTAAGAAAATGGAAAAAGTATACTCTATAAGATATAACCAGCCCATTACGAGGGAATCATGTCTGTAACAAAACTTCAAGATTTGCACACCTATCAATTATCACGCGAGTTGATCAAGCTGTCATACCCCATCGTATCGAAGATCAAAGATCGTGACTATCGCTCGCAAATGATCAAAAGCAGTTTATCCATCACATCGAATATTGCGGAGGGATATGGCCGATTCAGTCGACCTGAGTTTGCAAAGTTCTTGACATATTCCAGTGGTTCGGCAGCGGAATTCCGAACCCAATTGGAAGCATGTGTGGATATCGGCTTCATTCCAATCGACGTCGCAGCCCCGATGATTGAGATGTGCGACCGAATTTGCGCGATGAATTACAAACTCATCCAATCTCTACGCCGCTAAACGATCTACGGTCTACCGCCTACGGTCTACGTTCTCGTTTTTCGTATCTTCCCTCTCATGCCCGGGCAACTCCTCCTCACCGCTTCCGATCTCGACCGTACGTTCCGGCGATTCGCCCACCAATTCATCGAGCCCTACGACGACCTTTCCCGCTTCGCGATCATCGGCATGCAGACTCGTGGCGTCCACATCGCCAAACGCGTTCAACACTATATCAAAGAATCCATCGGTCATGATGTCCCCCTTGGTGTGCTGGATGTCACCTTTTATCGCGATGATTTCCGCACGAAAATGAAGATGCCCGATGTGAAAGTCACCGAAATCCCCTTTGATTTGTTCGGGATGGATGTGGTT
>CAYPOI010000118.1:0-5102 GCA_964412365.1 uncultured Chitinophagales bacterium
ATCACGATCGCGACAGACGCCAAACGGCTATGAAGGATGAGTTCCTTGCGGTCGGCTTCCGGTTTGATGAAGCGTTGGAAAATGTCGTTGACCCAGTAAGCCGCGCCGGAGTTCACAATGGCGACGTAGGTGGACATCGCCGCAGCGAGGAGTCCTGCCACCAATAACCCTTTGATGCCGGCCGGAAACAGCTCCATCAGAACAGTCGGCAGTACCACTTCTGGATTTTCGATCACGTGTCCGCTTGCGCTGAGCGACACGGCCAAGATGGCAATGGCCATGATGAACGGCCAGCGAAACGACAGCAGGAAAATCCAGAACACACTCAGAAGTCCCACTTCACGCTCGTTCTTCGCCGCCATGAAGCGTTGGATCATATACCCACCGCTTCCGCACATGCCGTCGATGGTGGAGCGAAGCAGATAGAACATGGTGGCCAATCCAATCAGATTATACTGACTGTATTCGCCGGGCATGTTCATTTCCCACTTCGGCTTGAAGTCCACCCAGTTGGCCAAGGTCTGTTTCACTTGAACGAAGGTGCCATCCCCTGCCGGAACCGATACGAGAAATTCGGGAGGAAGCGTGATGTTCATCATCACATGGGTGACGGTGTAGATGACGACGATGAGGATGAGTCCGCCTTGAAAGACTTCCGTATACACCACTCCGTACAAACCGCTCAGAGCCGCATAAAATGCGCATAAGGTGATCATCAGGATGCCGGCCAGATCAGGTGAAATACCCAACATTTGGCTTAGGAAGATTCCGGCGCCTTGAATGAAATACGAAATGGCCCAGATCGCGAAGGTGAGTTGAGCGATGGCCGCGAGCATTCGCGCGGCCTGGCCTTGTTTCCCTGTCCCGAAACGGAACTCCATCCATTCGGCGATGGTCATCACATTGGCGCGACGATTCCATTTGCCCATGAAAATCATGAAGAAGGCCAGGATGAGGACCACACCGCCTCTGATTTCGATGAAGAAGCCTTGCACGCCCATCGCGTACACCAACGCAGCGATGATCATGGTTCCGCTCACGTCGAGGTTCGACGCCATGCCCGACGCGCCCAGCGCCCACCACGGCAAGTTCTTATCGCCAAGGAAAAAGCTTTCGGTGCTTCTCGAGGCCCGATGCTGCAGGTAAATGCCGATTCCGATGAGAATCAGCAGATACCCGATGATGATGAGGTAATCGATTAAGATCATTTGATGAGCGTCATGCGTTTCATAGCGGATCCGCCGGAAGATTCGAGTCGATACAGATACACGCCAGAGGCCAGACTCGACGCATCGAAATCGATGCTATGCTCACCTTCCGGTAGCACGTCGTTCACAAGTACGGCCACTTCTCTACCCAGCAAATCATACACGGCAAGGCGCGCGAAGCCCGACGAGCGAAGTGCGAAGCGGATGGATGTCGTTGGGTTAAACGGGTTGGGGTAATTCTGCTCCAGAGTAAGTTGCAAAGGCGAGTCGTTCGTAGACTCATCACGCTCTACCGACGTCGGAACCGGGACCACCACATCGGGCGATGCTTGGCGATCGATGAGAATCATCACGGCATCGGCGTGGATGGCTTTGCCATCGGTGATGTCGCTGGTGCGGATGCGAACCACGGTTTGTGTGCCGGCTACCAGATTCACCTTGCCGATCGGCATCCATCCGCCGTTACGGGCGAGGGCTTGGTTGATGGTGGTGATGGTGCTGTCGCCGGAACTGTTGAACGTGGTGTATTTGGCGGTTGTGGTTGCCGTCGCGCTGAAGGGGACATACGCAAACACACGGTAGGACGCGGTGTGCGGGACATTCATCGAGTAGATGATCTCGGAATTCGAATTGGCTTCGGCGCGAAGCGAGCGGTCGGTGTAGCCGGTCGGTGTGAGTCCGGTCGGACCCACGAGCTGCCAGTTGCCAGATTTGGATGCGCCGCCATCGGTCTCGTTCACGATCGTTGGTGGTGGGCGACGCAGCGTGCGCTCCCGGAACGGCATCACAGCGCGTTGACGATAATGTCCGGCGCCAAGGGTATCGGCCAAGTATTGGTTGGCAGCCCCCATCCCCTCATAGAAGAAATACACTTCGCCTTTGAGATTGAATTGGCGATTGTAAGCTACCATCCCTTTCACGATAGCCGGCGAGACCAGTTCATTGCCAACTCGAATAAGCATACCCGGGAAAAGCTTGTGGCGATATTCGCGCTTCACGTATCCACCACTGGAATTCGGGATGGGGCCTACCGCAGAATGGACTAAGTTCTGATAACTCTGCAAGTTCCGCGTATTCGGATACAATTGCGGATGCAGCATGTCTACGTAGTTGGAATCCAACCAAAGTGGAGTTTCCTGCAGATATTCTTGAAATCCGAACGGATAATTGCTCGGTGACAATGATACGATGAGGTTCGGGTCTTTTGCCTTCACCATCCGATACATGCGTCCCAGAAAATTCACCATACGGTCGGAGCGCCAGTACAACCAATTCGTGTCTTTGGTGTTGGTTGGCGGAGTGAAGCCACTGTGTTCGGCTTTGTATTGTTCCACTGTCCAGGCATCATAACCGCCTTCGGTGGGCATGGCTGGGAGGCGATCGTCTCCTTGGATCCCATCCACATCATAGTTGGTGATTACTTCGTTGATGAGACTGAGCATGAAGCCTTGCGGACCCGGATGCAGCCCGTTCATCCAATCGAACCCATTCTTGACGACCAGTTGTCCGGCTTGGTTCTTTGCCGCCCATTCGGGGTATTTGGCGATGATATGCCCCCCATTCTGCGAAAAGGATGTCGCAAACCCAAATTCAAACCAAGGAATCACTTCGATGCCGTTTCGGTGCGCTTCGACGATCAGTTCCGCCAACGGATCGCGACCCTGATTCTGGAAAAAATCCTCGATCGGGCGGTTGAACTCCGCTTGCATGATGGGGCTCCAGTACTGCGTCACTCCTTTGTTCCAGACCACCGGATAGACCACATTGATGCCGTTCTTGCCAAGATAATCCATCGCATTGGCGATACTGGCCTTGCTGTGAAGCACATTGCTGGCCACATTCGTGATCCATACGCCACGAACTTCATCCACAACCTCGTCGGTGGATTGGGCGACACCAAGCGAGGTGCTGAGAATGAGCATCGAGCTCAGTAAAAATCGGGTCATGGTCATCATGGTTTGGATCGGTCGATCAAGTAAAGGGTAGTGGTTCCGGTCGGCTTCCGTTTGGAACCCGCTTTCAGGATAAGGGTTTCGATGTAGGTCCAACCCGTCTCGCTGGCTTCGTATCGACGGTATTGTCCGGTCACAGGAACGGTTTGTGCGGTCTCGCGCACTTCGATGCCCGGAAACCGCCTCGGCTCGCCGTTGCGATAAGGAAGCCCGGCGGGTTCGGCATAGAATGTGGCTTTGAGGGTATCACCGAGTTGCTGGTTCTCATCGCGAAGGCCTTCATAGAAAAAGAACACATCACCATGCATCCCAAGAGAACGGTTATGGGCCATCGCTTCTTTCACATACTCGGGACCATTGTAATTCCGTCCCGATTTGATGAGAATCCCTGGTGCGATAAAGACCGTGGTATTGGAGGAATCGGTGAGTCCGCTATACAGAGCCACTTCATCAGCCGTGGTCTTGTATCGCTCGATGTCATATCGATAGGCTTGCGGATGGAGGATGTCAACTTGCTTGCGACGGATCCACTCCGGATAATCTTGCAAGTATTCGTCTTTGGACCACGGATAGACGGATGGGGACATCGACACGATCAAATCCGCATCATGCGCTTTCACAAGGGTGTAGAGTCGTCCACCGAAATCGGTCAATTGGTCGGCTTTCCATTGAAGGAATACGGGTTCGCGCGGATCATCCGGAACTTTGTTGCCGGTTTGGTCCAGATACATGGCACGGGTGAGCTCGTCGTAGCCACCTTCGGCGGGATTGGCCGGAAGGCGGTCGTCGCCTTGGATTCCATCCACATCGTAGGTACGGATCACTTCATCGATCAAATCCAGAAGAAGCCGTTGGACATCCGGATGATTGGGGTTCATCCATTCGAAGTTGTTTTTCTTGAGCAGGTTGCCATCGCGATCTTTCGCAGCCCAGTCGGGCTTGGCGGCCAGGATGTGTCCACCATCCGCATTGTAACTGCTTGAAAATCCGAATTCGAACCAAGGCATCACTTCCATGCCATGACGGTGCGCTTCGATGATGAGCTCGGCCAAAGGATCACGACCTTGATTGGCGAACACGGTGTCGATACGATAGGCTTCGCCGAAGGTGCGGGCCATCACCTCGCTCGGATACAGGGTATATCCCTCGTTCCAGACCACGGGAAAGACGACGTTGAAGCCCCGATCCGCCAAGTATTGCATGGCTTCGGCAGTGGCTTCTTGCGAGAACATGAGATCGGAATCGATGTTGGTGATCCAGACGCCTCTTATTTCGTGCGACGTGAAAGGCGCGATGTGCGATGTTTTCTGGCACGACGTGAACGCCACCAACAGAGCTATAAGCAAGCTGAGCTTTTTCATGCGGAGGTGCGGATGATGAGGGTTGGGTCGAGCAGGATGCGTTCGGGAATCATGGGGGCGTTGGTACGCACCAGATCCATCAGTTTATGAAAGGCTTGCACACCCAAGTCGTATCTCGGAACGCTGATGGTGGTGAGCGGAACGCGGGCTTCGCTGCATCGGTCGATGTTGTCGAATCCGACGATGGCGATGTCGTAAGGGATTTTGAAACCCCGCTCCAATACCGCCTTCTGAAAACCCATGGCCACAAGATCGTTAAACAGAAAGACGCCTTGTGTTTTGAGTCCCTTCAAGTCCAGACACATGCCGAGCTTGTATCCTTCATCGAATGCGGTAGCTTCCGAACCGAATGAGCAACGCAGAATAAGGCAATCTTCTTCAATGGATACTCCATGGGATTTGAGTTCGTCGATGAACCCTTGGGCGCGGTTGTCATCCACACGATAGCCGGTTTCGCCCATGATGGCAGCGAATTTGGTGATGCCGCGGCTGGCGAGGTGGCGTGCCGCGAGGCGCCCACCCAGATAGTTGTTCACGTCGAAGCAGTAGGTCGGAGAATCGTAGATGTCGTGAAGCAAGAC
>CAYPOI010000119.1:0-5024 GCA_964412365.1 uncultured Chitinophagales bacterium
CATCATAAAATGATCCGATTTCGGAACGAAAGTCTGTAAGATTTTCCCGGATTCCGCCTCTATATAGGTATGGAATCGAACATTCATTTTGATGAGGCGGTGCCGTCGTTCGCCCGAGTGGTGAAAGACATGCCCGCCGATGATCAACCAAGAGAGAAACTGATGCGGCTCGGGCCGGAGGCTCTGTCCGAAGCGGAATTGCTTGCGATTTTATTGCGAACCGGACTACCCGGGACCAATGTGATCGAGGTGGCTCGGCTTTTGTTGGAGCAATCGGGCGGGTTGCATAGGCTGGCACGGCGCGGATGGCTTCACCTGAAGCAGATGCCCGGCATAGGAGCGGTGAAAGCGGTGACGCTGGAAGCCGCGTTGGAGCTTTCGCGCCGGCTGGAGCGCTGGGAGCCGGGATCCATCGTACAATTCCGCAGTCCGCAAGACGTGGCGAAGTACTTTGGCCCGTCCCTGCGCGATTTACGAAAAGAAGTGTTCGTGATCACCTTCCTGAACGCACGGAAAGTGATGATCGGATACGAGAAGATCAGCGTAGGCGGACAAACCGCGACCGTGGTGGATCCCGCCGAAGTGATGCGTCAGGCTATTTTGAACGACGCGCATGCCATCATTGCGATCCACAATCACCCTTCGGGCAATGCGAGAGCATCAGATGCGGATCTTGCCCTCACGCGGCGCCTGATCGAAGTAGGCCACTTGATGGGAATCGCGCTGGAAGATCACGTGATCATCGCCGGCTACGACCATCTGAGCCTGCGCATGCAGGGAGGGATTTCGGGATGGTGAGGTGAATCTTCCGTATTTTGAGCCCATGCAAGCTTATCTCATCGAACGACTTCGTTCCGCCGCATCCCGCCTGTATCCGGATGCCGTGCTTCCCGACATCCAGATCGAAAAACCCCGTCAGCCCGAGCATGGAGATGCCGCCACAAACTTGGCTCTGATGCTCACCAAAGTGGTCGGTAAGCCGCCTCGCGCCGTGGCTCAAGAATTGGTCGATGCGATGGACGTCGATGCCGATCACATCACCGCGATGGAAATCGCCGGACCCGGTTTCATCAACTTCCGCTTTTCCGCCACGTGGTTGCATCGTCGATTGGCCGCCATCCTGGCGGATGAAGCCTATGGACGAAGTGAGAAGCTTGCCGGAAAACGATACATGGTGGAGTTTGTTAGTGCGAATCCGACAGGTCCGCTCACGGTCGGACATGGCCGGAACGCCGTTCTCGGCGATACCATCGCCCGTTTGTATGAATGGATCGGTGCGGATGTGACCCGCGAATATTATTTCAACAACGCCGGACGCCAAATGCGCGTGCTTGGCGAAAGCGTGCATGCGCGCTATGCCCAAGAATTGGGGATGGATGTGGCTCTGCCCGAAGGTGGCTATGAAGGCGAATACATCGCCGATATCGCTCGTTCCTTGCGTGAACGCGAAGGCGATGCTCTTGCCTCCGATCCGCACGATCCACGCTTCAAAGAAGCCGCGGAGCATCTCATTTTCGAGGACATCAAGACCACACTCGACCGACTTCAGATCCGAATGAACACCTTCTTCAACGAAGACGATCTGTACAAAGACGGGTCCATCGAATCGGTTTTGGCCAAACTCCGTGAAAAAGACCTGGCGTATGATTTGGATGGCGCGGTTTGGTTCCGAACCACAGCGTTCGGCAAAGAAAAAGACACGGTTCTTGTGAAAAGCACCGGTGAGCCGACCTACCGACTTCCCGACATCGCTTATCATGTGAAAAAACTCGAACGCGGGTTTGATGTGTGTGTGGATGTGTTCGGCGCGGATCATATCGCCACCTATCCGGATGTGTTGTCGGCCATCGAAACCCTGGGCTTCGATTCGAAACGCATCGACGTGCTGATTTATCAATTCGTGACCATCGTGAAAGATGGGGTTCCTTATAAGATGAGCACGCGGAAAGCGAATTTCATCACCTTGGACGAGCTGATGGATGAAGTGGGCGCGGATGTGACCCGATTCTTCTTCCTGATGCGTTCGCCTGGGACCCACTTGGAATTCGACATCGCCCAAGCGAAAGAAGCCGGCGAAAAAAACCCCGTGTTTTATCTGCAATACGCGCATGCAAGGATCCACAGCATTTTGCGCAAAGCAGGGGCAGTTCATGAACTGCCAGTAAGTGAGCAAGATTTGTCGCCCTTGATGCATCCATCCGAACTGAAACTGCTCAAAACCCTGGCCGATTTCCCGGAAGCCGTGCTGAGCTCGGCGTTGAGCAAAGAACCCCATCGGCTCATCAATATCTTGAATGAAATCGCGGTTGATTTCCATCGCTTCTATCACGATTGCCGAATTCTGGGCGAAGAAGCGGGTCTTGCCGCCGCACGTACCTTGTTATTGCTTGGCGTGTCGCGGGTGATGAAAAACGGATTGACGATCTTGGGCATTTCGGCGCCGGAACAAATGTGAAAAGCGTTAAAGCGTAGGGAATATTTGCTACTAAGAACATAGTATGCTACTTTGGCGCTTCACTAAGGAAGTCTGCCATGATGCTCATTGTTCTACTTTTTGTCACGCTGACCCAGCCCGATATCCGCTCCTTGATTCTTGAGCAGCGGTATGAGGAGGCGCTTCAACTGCTGGATGCCATACCGCTGATCGAACGGGATTTGGATGCGCATCTGATGGTGAGTCAATCCGCTCTCGGATTGCAGCAATACGATCGCGCGATCGAAGCCCTGCACCTGGCTCGAGGGAAAGCACCGGATAACACGAACATCCAGCTTCAATTGGCACGGACCTATCGAGCATCGGGTCAGCCGGAATTGGCCAAGGCCGTTGGCGAAAGCATCCTTCAGCGGGAACCCTCGCACCGTCAGGCGCTTATCCTATTGGGCGCCATCCATATGGACGAAGACAACTGGCCTGCTTCGCGACGGATGTATGAGGAATTGGTACGACAGGACACGACAAACACCAGTTTTCGATATGCTCTAAGCCGGGTGTATTCTGCGCTCGACCTGAAATCAGAATCCTTGTTTCAATTGCTTGCGGCCCGAAAACTGAGTCCGAATCATTTGGGTGTCTTGCACGATCTCACACGCGTGTATTACGAATTGGATCTGTTGGATGAAGCGATGGATGTGGCTCGGTTTGCCGTGAATCTGTATCCGACGAGTATCCCCATCCGCAAACGAATCGGGGAAATCGAATTCAAGAGAAAAAAGTATTCGGAAGCCGCCGTACAGTACAAGGAAGTGATTGGTTTGGGTGAGGAATCGCCATCGGCATGGCGAAATTTGGGGATGTGCTTGTATTTCGCAGATGAATTCGGTCCGGCGCGGGATGCACTTACGCAGAGTCTTGCCAAGGACTCGAAGGACCCCAATACCAATTTTTATTTGGCCATGGCCTTGATTCAGTCCGATGAGTCGGAGCTCGCGTTGCCTCTGATCGACAGCACGATTGTCAATTCGATGGGGACCTTGCTCGTGGATGGCTACATCCAAAAAGGCGTTCAATTGGATCAGCAAAAGCGGATGAAGGAAGCGGTCGATGCCTATTCCCTCGCGTACGCATTGGCTCCAGAGCGGTATGAAATCTTGTATTTCACGGCTGCGGCGTATGATCGATCGGGTCGTAACCGCACCGAAGCGAGGGATTATTACAACCGATATTTGAATTCACCGGGTAGCAAAGATGAGACGATGGCCAACTACGCGCGGCGCCGGGTGTCGATACTGACGGAGGAGATTCATTTCCGGAATTAACGGATGATGCCGCCTTGTCGGAGGTGGGTTGTGGTAAGCACGTCTTCTCGAAGCGATTTGGAGGCGATCACATCAAATAGGAACAAATCGTGGTCGCCAGCGGGCCATTGATCCAGCTTTTTCAGCTCCACCCATGCCGAGGCACCCGACAGCACCTCGTAGCCACGCCATGACATAAGTTGATTCCCCTTGCGGAGCCAAGTGTCTTTATCGAACGAGACCCCGCTTTTCTGCCCCAGGTGTCGAACCAATCGTGCTTGATCGGGGTGAAGGTATTGAAGCACGGCCAAATCGGCCGTCATCAGATTCTCTAAAGTCCGTGTTCCCTCATACACCGCGATGGCATAACGCTTGGGATTTAGGCTCACAGCGGTCACATAGGTACAAATGTTCATATTGATGATGCCGCCCTTGCCGAACGTCATCAGGCTGTGGACGGGAAGATCCGGCAGGTTCCATGGTTTTCTCATGGGGATTTGAACAGGCGGTTGATGGGTTATCGTTTCCTGCGTTTCTTGAACCGGTCTTGGGCCCACTTCCGAGGATTATTTCGGATGTAGCACGAGATGATATTGAACGCACGGTCGTCGCGGATGATGATGTCGTGGTATAAAGATTGCCATTCAAATATGGGATCATGATGCCGTGCATATTTTGTGACGCCGATTTTAAATCCCCGAATGATCGATGCCAGATTTCGTGATTGCGGCCCAAATCGGTTGGATGAACGCCGTGCGTTATTGGGATGTCGAAATGATTTGGGGGGTTCGCATGGTAGATCCGCAAGATCTTGCGGATCTACGGTCCCGTGCGCCACATCCGAAATCGGCACATGTTTGATACCGTGCAAATCAGCCGATTTGTCGACGATCAGAATGCCGTGTGTATGATTCGGCATAACGACGAATTCACCAAGTCGCACAAAAGGGAAATGCAATGGTATTTCGGACCAACAACGGTGAGCGATTGCACCGATTTCGGAATGATGCATGACGGCATCCTGGATTTCCCCGAAATGGTAGGCGCGGTTCTTCGTGCAGATCGTTATGAAATAAACGCCAGATCCCGCATAATCCCACCATTTAGTGCGGATTGTATCGATGCGATATTTGTTTCTGAATAAGCGTGTCATCCAGAAATGTATCGTGCCCAGCAGGCATCATCATCAAAGAATCATTCCGGAATTTGTGCCGATTTTCCAGAAGAAAATCCAGCCCCCCTCAACACCCTTATCGCTCCCGGCCATATCGCCGCTTCGAGCCACATCA
>CAYPOI010000120.1:0-5024 GCA_964412365.1 uncultured Chitinophagales bacterium
ACTCGGGGGATGACAATCCTTCGACCGACACCTCCACCGATTGCTTCAAGGTCCGGATTTCGAAATCCAGGTTGGCCGCATCCTCGACATCCGGAAGGAGCCGTTTCAGGGCGAAACGGATGGAATAGGTTTGATCCGCTTCAAATGGTGCTGACGGACGGAATCGGATGGTTTGATCATCCACCCACTCGGTCACGCCTTCGGCGTTAGGGGAAAAATCCAGCAACTCCGCCACATCGGACGATGACGCCCGAAGCGGCAGAGACAACCGGATGATGACATCGCTTCGGGAACTGACCATTCCCGTGGTGTGCGATACGATATATGGATTGGATAGAGAATCTGTCTGTGTCTCCTTCGAGCAGGAGAACAGCACAAAGGAGAGCAACAGGGGGACGACAAATTTCATAGTCATTTATTTTTCGGTCAAGCAGTCGATACCAGGTAAGGGTTTGCCTTCAAGATACTCCAAACTTGCACCTCCGCCAGTGGAAACATGCGTCACCTCGGCATCGAGTCCGGCTTTCTTGATCGCCGCTGCGGAATCGCCTCCACCGATGATGGTGATGGCACCTTTTTTGGTGGCATCGGCCAAGGCTTGAGCCACGGAGAAGGTTCCGTTCGAAAAGTTGTCCATTTCGAAGACGCCCATCGGTCCGTTCCAAACCACGGTACCTGCGGCACGGATCGCTTCACCATACAATTCAACGGTTTTGGGTCCGATGTCGAGCGCCATCCATCCGTCTTCGATGCCATCTTTGCCGACAGTCTTGAACGGAGTGTCGTTCTTGAATTCTTGTGCGACAGTTGAATCGATAGGAAGCAGGAAATTCACACCTTTGGATGTGGCTTTGTCCATGATTTCCTTGGCTAGCACCACTTTGTCGTCCTCAAGCAAGGATTTTCCAATTGGAAGTCCAAGGGCTTTATAGAACGTGTAGGTCATGCCGCCACCGACGATGATGGTATCCACTTTGTCGATAAGATTCTCAATCACCGGAATCTTGTCCGATACTTTCGCGCCACCCAAAATGGCCACAAAAGGACGTTTCGGACTGTGGATGGAGTCGCTCAAATAGCGGATCTCTTTTTCCAGCAAGAATCCAGCTGCTGCTGGTTGAAGGAAGTCGGTGATGCCGGCGACGGAACTATGGGCGCGGTGAGACGATCCAAACGCGTCGTTCACAAACATATCACCCAATTCAGCGAGCTTTTTCGAGAAATCCGGGTTGTTTTTGGTCTCTTCGGAGTAGAAGCGGACATTCTCCATCACGACGATTTCGCCGGGTTTGGCGGCGGAAACGGCGGCTTTGGCCACATCCCCGACGCAATCGGTCGCGAAATGGACTTTTGCGGACACTTTCGTCGCCAAATAATCGGCGACAGGTTTGAGCGAATATTCGGTGTCGGCGGAGGATTTCGGACGCCCGAAATGGCTCAATAGAATCAGAGTTCCACCATTGTCGAGAACGTAGTTGATGCTTGGAAGGGCTTCAGTGATGCGGTTATCGTCTGTGATGACGCCGTTTTCCATCGGCACATTGAAATCGACGCGCATGACCACGCGCTTGCCCTTCACATCCAAATCGGAGATTGTTTTCTTAGCCATAGATACCTTGAGAGTCTAACATGATTATGTGAATGTTAAGATACCAAATCCGTGAATCCTGAGTTTAGGTTATCCACGTATAAGGGGGTGTTCCCAGAACCTAATCTCATTAATCTTCTCATGAAAAAACACCTTATGACGGCCGCCATAGTATTGGCCGTCTCTACTATAACCATGGCTCAAACGCCATTTTCCGTTACCAGCACCTTCCCTACGTCGAAGGCGACGAATGTGGATCTCAATGCGAATGTGACCTTCACATTCGATCAAGCGATTCCGGTACACCTGACTACCGAAGACCTTGACGATTACATCGATGTGAGTCCGAGAGCCGACATCCAAATCCATGATATCACCTTTTCCGCCGACCGCCGGACCATAGGATACAATGTGACACATAAGGCGGATGTCGATTACAACTGGACCGTTACAGGCCCGCATCCCATCGACCGATTCCACTTGTTGAGCTACACCACGGCGAATGCCTTCGGAGCAGCCAGCGTGTCGGGAAGCCTCAATCTTCCTGAAAACGCCACTTCATCTGGATTCGCATATGGATATGTTTTTCTGTCAACCGATGCATCCCTCTCATTTTGGGAAGATATTCCTCGGTATTCCGGAATCGCGACAATTGGCGAAAACGGTGATTTCACAATCACTGGTGTTCGTCCTGGCACGTATACTGCCTACGCGCTGATCACATCCGATCCATCGGATGAGGAAAATGCGGAGTTGTATTTCGGCACAAACGACTCACCGATTCCAGTTACCGATACCAACGTCCAGAATGTGAATGTTCAGATGCAATCCATCTATAACTTCATTCCATTTTATCATTCTCATGCGAAATTGCATGAGCTCCGCAACGTTGTGACAAATTCGTTTCCCAATGCGGGTTTGAAATCTATGGTTGGGTTTCAGTTCGTGATGGACGGATCCATGCCAGATGGATCATCATCAATATGGATATCCATGTGGCATGATCCAATTATCGATAAGATGGCATCTGCGGTAAGCAGTGGAAACATAATCAATGTCCAAGAGGTTGAAAACAATGGAAGCGGTGCGCTGCCTTCTCTTCCGACAGACATGATCAGTTCGCGTCAAGCGGTGAATGTGGCTTTGGCATCCGGTGGTTCCAGTTATTTAAGCGCTCTGCCATCTGGAACATTGACGTTTGTCTCCTATTCAGCCGGCTTTAACCCCATGGAATTCGGATATGAGCAGGTTGCCCCCGTGGCTCCGTATTGGTTCATCAGATTCTCAAGTTCTTACGTATTGAATAATGAGGACGTAGACGCTGTGTTTTTTGCACTTGTGAATGCTCAAACGGGTGAAATCGTGGATATAACCCCGACCTCCATCGAAAAACCGGTCAATCGCGATGAATCGCCTGCTTCGATCACGTTGAATCAGAATTATCCGAATCCGTTTAATCCATCCACAGTGATCGGTTTCACAGTGGGGACGCAAAATCTTGCGTCCGTACAAACCCGCCTCAGCGTGTATGATCTTTTAGGGCGTGAGGTCGCGGTTCTGGTGGATGGAGTGATGCCGGCCGGTGAGCATCGTGTGAGCTTCGATGCCAGCGGATTGAGCTCAGGCGTGTATCTGTACCGTTTGCAATCCGGATCGATGGTCGAGACCCGCCGGATGACCTTGGTGAAGTGATTCTCCGCAAATGCCCTTACATTTGGGCATGCGCACCGTTTATCTAGACAATGCCGCCACAACGCCTCTGGACCCTCGGGTCTTAGAGGCGATGCGGCCTTACCTGACCGAATTCTTCGGCAATGCCGCGTCCATCCATTCCATGGGACGCCAATCCAATGTGGCCGTTGAAGAAAGCCGCGAAAAGATCGCCCATCTTCTGGGCGCCCAGCCCGCCGAAATCATTTTCACTAGTGGTGGAACCGAAAGCGACAACGCCGTGATCAAAGGCGTGATCAAAGCCACCGGGAAATCGCATGTGGTCACCTCGAAAGTGGAACATCATGCCATCCTTCATCCGCTTCAGTACGGTCGCAAAGAGGGAATCAAAACCACCTTTCTGGATGTGAAACCGCTCGGGTTTGTGACCGCCGAAAAAGTGGACGCCGCCATCACCGACGAAACCGCTCTGGTCACCCTCATGCATGCCAACAACGAAATCGGCTCCATCAACCCGATTCGTGAGATATCAGAAGTCTGCAAGAGAAAAGGTGTGGCTTTTCACTCGGATACGGTTCAAAGCGCCGGAAAACTTCCATTGAAGGTGGACGAACTCGGACTCGACTTCCTGTCCATTTCTGCGCACAAAGTATATGGTCCAAAGGGCGTCGGATTATTATATGCCCGCGCCGGCGCACCCTTTTCAGCTTGGATGGAAGGTGGCTCGCAAGAACGCCGTCGTCGTGGCGGAACATTGAACGTGGCTGGAATCGTGGGTATGGCGAAAGCCTTGGAATTGGCGGATGTGGAGATGGAACAGAATAAAGCCCACATTTTCGCGCTCAAAACCAGATTGTTAGCCGGATTGCGCGACAAATTTAACGGACTCATCGCGTTCAACGGCGATGTGGAGAATGGCATCTACAACATCGTGAACTGTTCCTTCCCGTTGGACGAGGAAAAATCGCTGGATGGGGAAATGCTGCTACTGAATCTGGACATCGAAGGCATCTGTTGCAGCAATGGCTCAGCCTGCAGCTCCGGCGCCGTGGAACCCTCCCATGTGTTGTTGGCCTTGGGGATGGTCACTCCTACCGCGAAATCCAGCCTGCGTTTCAGTATCGGAAAACACAATACCGTTGAAGACATCGATCACACCATCCGAACCATGGACAAAGTGGTGCATCATATGCTCAAGACGGTCCAAGCATGAAGCGGGTGAGCGTGTTTTGCGGATCGGCGGAAGGAAATGATCCGGATATCTTAGCCGAAGCCAAAGAACTTGGAAAGCTTCTGGCAGAACGCAACATCGGACTCGTTTACGGCGGCGCCGGAATCGGCGTGATGGGAACCTTGGCGAATGCCTGCCTCGAAGCCGGAGGGGATGTGACCGGCGTCATCCCACGCACGCTCATGCGCAAGGAAGTGGCTCATGCCGGACTCACAAAACTGCTCGTGGTCGAAGATATGCACACCCGGAAATCCATCATGGCCAACATGTCGCATGGCTTCATCGCTCTTCCGGGTGGATTTGGAACTTTCGAAGAAGTCTTTGAAATGGTGACATGGACTCAGATCCGCATCCATTCCAAGCCCTTGGTCCTTGTCAACACGAATGGATTTTATGACGGGCTGATCTCTTTTGTGAAGCATGCCTCCCAAAAAGGCTTCATTCGACCTACGAATCTTGAGCTTCTCCCTCTGGCAGTTGATTCACGTGCTGCATTATCTTTGCTTGGCTTAAGCCACAACATTTAAAATTTTA
>CAYPOI010000121.1:0-4884 GCA_964412365.1 uncultured Chitinophagales bacterium
GAAGGGCACCTCGAACACGAACGTGGCGATGAACAATACCGAACACACATTCACTAGGGACAGAATCAGATAGGGAATGACTTTTCCCAATATGATGTCGACCGGCGACAACGGCGATGCCAGCAACGTTTCCATCGTTCCGAGTTCTTTTTCCCGGGTGATAGATATGGATGTCATAAGCGCGGAAACCAACATCAGAATCAGCGCGATGAGCCCCGGCACAAACAAGTTCGCGCTACTGAGTTGAGGGTTGTACAACATCCGCACGCTCACGTTCATGGTCGGACGCGCATCGCTCAAAATACTTTGCGTGGCACCCTGCAACACCTGAGCCATGTTCGGGTCGGATGCGTCGGTGATCATCAGGATTTCCGCGGTTCCGCGGGCGCGGCGATTCGCGAAATCGGGTCCGAACACGACGACTTGCCGGGCGATTCCCCTCCGAAAAAGGTCTTTGATCTCGTCTTCAGAATGGATGACGGCCGCCAGCTTGAAGGTTCCCGATGCGAACAGTTTCCCGGTCAATTCGCGTGTCACCACATCATTCGATTGATCCCAAACCGCCAGATCGGCGGATGTGAGTTCGTTGCGGATGGCATATCCGAACAGCAATAGTTGAATCACCGGCATGCCAAACAGGATCGCCAACGTGCGTTTGTCACGGAAAATGTGAATGAATTCCTTGTGCATGAATCCCCAGAACGCTCTCATGATCGCACGCCTCCACGGGCCAGTTTCACGAATACCTCATCCATCGATGCGGCATTCAAGTTGGATTTGAGTTCGGCCGGCGTTCCGAGGGCGGCGATGCGCCCATCCACCATCATCGCGATGCGGTCGCAATACTCGGCTTCGTCCATGTAATGCGTCGTCACGAAAAGCGTTACGCCACGGTCCGCTTCCTCATACAACCGATTCCAGAATTGCCGACGCGTGATGGGATCCACACCACCTGTGGGTTCATCCAAAAACACAATCGCTGGATCATGAAGCATGGCCGTTGCGAAACTCACTTTCTGCTTCCACCCGAGCGGAAGCGAACCGACCATCGAATTCAGATGTGCCGCATCCATCTCATTCAATTTTTCGCGGATCTGCTTATCGCTCAAACCATAAATCCCGCCAAAAAGAGTGACATTTTCGGCCACGGTCAAATCCTCATACAAGGAAAACTTCTGACTCATATACCCGATGCGGGCCTTCACGCGCTCGGGCTCGCGGTTCACATCGTATCCGGCAACCATTGCGCTGCCGGATGTGGCCACCAATAAACCTGTGAGCATGCGCATGGCCGTGGTTTTTCCGGCACCATTCGCCCCGAGGAAACCGAAAATCTCGCCTTTTTTCACATCAAAGGTGATGTCGTCCACCGCTTTGAACGACCCGAAATGCTTGCTCAGACCTTTGACATCCATCACATTCATCGGCTCAGCTCCATAAAGACATCCTCGATTCCGGGCTCGATCCGAAGAATGATGGCGTCGGATGGAAGCCCGACTAAATCAACTCCTTCTTCCATCGCCACATGCACCGTTTCACCGAACGGCCACGCGCTATGAACACCTTCCATCCCGTTTAATGATTTCAGCAACGCATGGCGATTCGCCGATTTCACCGACCATAATGGTTTCGGGAAATGTTTTTTCATGTTTCCGGGCTGATCGATCGCGAGTATCGACCCCGATTTCATGAACGCGATGGTGTCGCATCGCAAGGCTTCATCCATATAAGGCGTGGAAACCAATATGGTGAGTCCGTTATTCTTGTATCGCGTGAGCATGTCCCAGAATTCGGTTCTGGAAACGGCATCCACGCCGGTTGTGGGCTCATCGAGAAAGAGAATCTCTGGTTGATGGATGAGCGCGCAGCACAAGGCCAGTTTTTGCTTCATGCCGCCGCTTAGCTGACCCGCTTTGCGATCTTTGAACGGTTCGATCTGCACATACACGTCGCGAATCAACTCATAGGCCGTGCTCATATCACTTCCGAACACCGCTCCGAAAAACTCGATGTTTTCTTGGATGCTCAGATCCTGATACAAGGAAAAACGGCCGGGCATATAGCCGAACCGTTTGCGAAGTTCTTTGTAGTCGCGAACCACATCCAATCCGAGGACGGTCGCTGTTCCAGAATCCGGAAGAAGAAGACTTGTGAGAATTCGGATGAGGGATGTTTTTCCAGCGCCGTCTGGACCGATGAGTCCGAATAAGCTTCCATCCGCCACCTCCAAGGAAATGGACTGCAACGCGGCCACATCCCCATAGGATTTCGAGATCGTATCGACACATATGGCGGTTTTTGGAGTCATATTTTTTAGAATCTCACATCCACGGGCATGCCGATTTTCAGGGTTCCGTCGTTCGGAACTCGAATCTCGATCGAATAGACGAAATTCACACGGTCTTCGCGGGTTTGCAGGTTGCGAGGCGCGAATTCAGCACGTGACGCAATGGAATAAATCGTGCCAGGGAATTCCTTGTAGCTACCTGCGCCGCCATCCGAAACGACGGTCACGGATTGATTCAATTGCAACGTCGGCAGTTGATCACCGCTCACATAGGCTTTCATGATCACGGTGTCGAGCTTCGCGAGGGTGAACAGAGGTTTTCCGGTTGTGACAAATTCTCCGGGTTCGATGAAGCGGGTGATCACATGTCCGGTGATGGGGGAGCGGACGGAGGATCGTGCGATGAGATCATCGTTCTGTGAAATCTGTGCATCGATCACCGAAATTTCGGAACGAAGGGATGCGCGTTGCGGATCCAGACTCTCGATCTGCTTTTGCAAGATGCGCCACTGTCCCTCCACATCATCGCGTTGCTTCCCGGTCGCCGCGCCACCCTCGATCAACGACGTCAGCCGCTCCCGTTCCACATTCAACACCCCGGCTTGTTCGCGATACACCGCTTCTTGTGCATCGATCTGGGCGCGCCGACTCGCCGCGGCCGCACGTTGCGCCGTCAGTTGCACGTGGCGCAAGGCCAGACTCGTGGTGTCCACCACAGCCAAAATTTGCCCCGCTTCGGCCGTTGCCCCATCGTCAACCCCGACCCACACCACCGGACCCGTCGTTTCCGCCGAGATCGTGATTTCCGTGGCCTCAATGTGGCCGTAAGCGTCGGGTTTAGAAGCATCATCCGCACACGAGGCCAAAACGATTGTTAAAAGCGCGAGGCGCGATATGCGAGGTAAGACATTTAGCCTATTCATAATCTTTCCCATTGATTAACGTGAATGCGAGTTTGGCTTGCAATTGCAGCAAGCGGTTGATGCGGTTCTGCACCTCGGCTTGGTGGGCGGCGTTTCGCTCGGTGAGATAATCGGTGGCCGTGATGGTGCCTTGTTCCAATTGCATGGCATAGGTGTCGACGATGCGCTGGCGAAGCTCCAAGATTTCGGCATCACGTTGCAAGGCTTGGTCGAGTCGGTCGATTTCCGCGAGGTGTTGTGCCGACTGAAGCGCCCATTGCTTGCTCAGAGCTTCCTCTTGCGCGGCGAGGGATTGCTGTTGCAGTGTAAGGGTGGAAATGTGGCGTCGGGACAGACCGCGGTCCCAGATGCTCCACTTGGCGGTAACCCCCACGACGTAATAAGGTCCGAAGGAATCGGAGAAGATATCGAGTCCGGGTTTGGCATAAGCGCCTTGGCCGAACGCGGCAACCACGGGTAGCCGTGAGGTTCGGGACAGCGCTTTCGCGGCGTCGAGTTGGGCGCGGCGGGCGTGGAAATAGGTGGTTTCGGGGCGGCCGGAGCCTTGCATGACACGAGGCACCGCTAAGGGCTCGGAGCCGGTCAACGGCATGCCGCTCAAAATCGACATGAGTTCATAGGCTCGGCCGATATGGCGACGGACGTCGGTCAGGCGTTGCTGAATCCTGAGAGCCTCCACCCTTAAGAGGTCCGCTTGCACCGAAAGAGCGGTGCCCGCCGACACGGCCACATCCATTTGAGCCAATCGTCCATCCACATCCGCCAAAAACAATTCCAATGACGTTTGCTGTTCGCTCAGAATGAGGGCGGAGAAAAACGCATCATTCAATTGGTGCGTAAGCTTGTACAATTCCACCTCGACCGCGGTGGTTTCGGCTTGACGCGACCATTCTTCCATCTCACGACGCGTTGATGCCATGCCACCATCCCATATCAGTTGCCGAACATCCAATGTGACGGCATATCGGTCTTTCGGTTGTTTTGGCGCATTAGAGCCGGGTATTGGCAACGATATTTCGGTTACATCGCTCTGATACTGCGCCGTCGCACTAAGTGATAATTCCGGCAACCATGCGGAAGCGATCGATTCCAGGTTCAGGGCGGCGATCTGATGGGCGATGTCGGCTTGCTTGGCAAGGGGCCAGGTTCTTGCCGCGGAGGCTTGAAGGACTTCGAGCCGAAGGGAGTCGGTCGGTTGGAAAAGGATGAGGAGTAGAAGGGAGTACATCATGGCGGTCAATGTTTGAGGAGAGCGAAAAACATGCGAGGGACTTCCTCCTTTCGCTCGAGGATGAACGCGTGGTAGGTGGGGTCGTCGAACGTGAAGACGCCTTTGAGCAGGGGCGCAGCGATGAACGGGAACAGGGTGATTGACATGAGGGAGACGAAGGCTTGGCGCGGATCCATTTGCCGATATCGGCCCGATGCGATGCCCTGGCGGATTTGGTCGAGGAAAACGTTAATCGAACCACGATTCATCGAAACGGCCAAGTTGACCATGCGCTGTGGATTACGGTTGAGCTCATGGATCACGAATCCGGGGATATAAGGATGCGAGAGGATGGTGTCGATGTATCTGCCCACAAATGTGGTGACTTTTTCCTCGAGGGGGAGGTCCGTGCCCATCACCTGGAGGATGGGCTGGAAGTTGGCCCGAAACGCATCCTGAAAAAC
>CAYPOI010000122.1:0-4699 GCA_964412365.1 uncultured Chitinophagales bacterium
TTTCAGGAATCCTTCGAGGCGTTGGATCTCACCATTGATGCGGGTTTTCTCCGCTTCGGTGTCGATCAATCCATCGAGGGAAACCATCAGTTCCACGTTACGCACCACGACCGACACGCTGCCTTTCGGCTTCTCAAGCGAGGTGCCGACGCGCAGGTCCGAGGTTTTCTGCAGCTTGCGGAAAATCCAGAGGTCGCGTTCGAGATCGGTGGTTTGGGCGTCGGATTCAACGCTCAGTCCGATCGCCAGTGGGGCCACGGGAGATAGGTTTTTCCCGGCACGCACATTCCGTAGCGCCGAGATGAGTTCTTTTTGAAGGACCAACCGCGCCTCGGCGTCGTCTGATATCCAATCCTCACGCAGTTCCGGCCATGCCGAAATCATGAGCGATTCGGAGGTCGACCGTTTGCGGATGCGTTGCCAGATGTCTTCCGTGATGAACGGCATCATCGGATGCAGCATCTTCATCAACACTTCGAAAATGCCGAGCGCACGCTCCACATTCACATCCGGTTTGTTGATTTCGATGTACCAATCGCAGAAATCATCCCAAACTAGGGAATAAAGGGATTGCAGGGCGTCGGAAATGCGGTAATCCTCGAAATGCTGATTTACCTCTTTCAGGGTTCGCATGATCCGCGAACGCATCCACATGTCGGAGAGGTTCGATTCGTCGAAATCGAGCGTTGGGACATAGGTTTTACCCTCTTCCATTTGCATCGTGATGAACCGGAACGCGTTCCAGATCTTGTTCGCGAAATTGCGTCCTTGTTCGACCAAGGCTTCATCAAACAACAAATCGTTTCCGGCAGGGGAGGAGAACAGCATTCCGGCCCGTGTTCCATCGGCGCCGTACTGGGCGATGAGATCGAGCGGATCCGGCGAATTTCCAAGAGATTTCGACATTTTCCGGCGCTGTTTGTCGCGCACGATGCCGGTGTAATACACATTCTTGAATGGCACGCCGCCTCGGAAGGCGTAACCGGCCATGACCATTCTCGCGACCCAGAAAAACATGATCTCCGGCGCCGTCACCAGATCATTGGTTGGATAATAGTACTTGATGTCGGCGTTGTCTTTGTCCTTGAATCCATCAAACACGCTGATCGGCCATAACCAGGACGAAAACCAGGTATCGAGCACGTCGTCTTCTTGTCGGATGTCGGACGCAGTCAAACTTCGGTTGCCGGATTTCACTCGGGCTTTGTCCAAGGCCTCTTCGGCCGTCCGACAAATCACGTAATCCTGCTCGCCTTCGCCATAGAACCAAGCGGGAATACGCTGTCCCCACCACAATTGACGCGAAATGCACCAATCTTGGATGTTTTCCATCCAATGGCGGTAGGTATTTTTGAATTTCGGGGGATGAAAGCGGATTTCATCACTCATCACCGCTTCCAAAGCGGGTTTGGCTAATTCTTTTGTGTCGAGGAACCACTGAAGCGAGAGGCGTGGCTCAACCACGGCATCGGTCCGTTCCGATACGCTGATGTTCGTGGTGTATTCTTCCACACCGGCGATGAAACCACCTTCTTCCAATAAGGCATTAATAGCGGTGCGCGCTTTGAAGCGATCCATGCCGACCAAAATCTGCGCGGTTTCATTCAGACTTCCATCCGCATTCAGAATATCAATGACCTCGAGGTTGTGCCGCTTTCCGATCTCATAATCATTCCGGTCGTGCGCAGGAGTCACTTTCAAGGCGCCGGTTCCGAACTCGGGATCCACATAATCGTCTTCGATGATGGGGATCTCTCGGTTGATGAGGGGGATGCGGACGGTCTTGCCTTTTAGATGCGCTGTTTTCGGATTATCCGGATGGATGGCAACGGCCACATCAGCCATGATGGTTTCGGGACGTTGCGTCGCAATGACAACATCACCCGATCCGTCCGTGCAAGCATACCGGATGTGGACCATCTTCGCGCGGACTTCCTTGAACAGCACTTCTTCATCCGACAATGCGGTTTTGGCTTCCGGATCCCAGTTGATCATCCGCACGCCGCGGTAAATATGTCCGCGTTCGTACAATTCGATGAAGCAGTCTATCACCGCATCATACAAGTCCGGCTCCATCGTGAAACGGGTGCGTTCCCAATCACAGGAGGCGCCGAGGGTCCGCAATTGTTTGAGGATGATGCCACCATGGGTGTCGGTCCATTCCCAAGCATGTTTTAGAAACTCATCCCGCGACAAATCGCCTTTCTTGATGCCATCTTTCCGCAATTTCTGAACCACTTTCGCTTCGGTGGCGATGGAGGCATGATCGGTTCCGGGTATCCAGCATGCGTTTTTGCCCAGCATGCGGGCGCGACGAATCAACACATCCTGAAGCGTGTTGTTGAGCATGTGCCCCATGTGAAGCACGCCCGTCACGTTCGGTGGCGGGATGAGGATCGTAAACGGCTCGCGATCATCGGGCGTGGAATGGAAGAACCCGTTCTGTTCCCAATAGGCGTACCAGCGGGCTTCGACCGATCCGGGCTCGAACTTCTTAGGGATGTCCGACACGTTCAGCACTTAAACCACCCGTTTGAGCAATACGCCGAAGTGTCCGTCGCAATTGTGTTTGTGTGGCGAGGTCTGGTAGGAGAGTCCGTCCTCGGAAAGGACTTCTTCCGGCAGGAAATCACCCAGGTGCTGCAGTTCAAAGTTGTTGTATTCCTTCAGGAAGTTCTCGATCTGCTGCATGTTCTCTTCCGGCTCGAGCGAGCAGGTGGTGTAGACCAGACGTCCGCCTTTCGAAACCATGTTCGCGGCCGCATCCAACAATTCGGCTTGCGTTTTCACGATCTGGTCGAGGTCCTCGGGCTTGCGTCTCCAACGGAGGTCGGCACGCTTGCTCAGAACACCGGTTCCGGTGCATGGAGCGTCGATCAGGACCGCATCCGCCAATTTGAACCGCTCTTCGCGGGCATCGGCACGACGAATTTTCACATTCTCAGCACCATAGTGCTCGGCATTTTCCGCGATTTTGGTGATGCGCTCGCCATTGATGTCGATGGCCAAAATGGTGCCTTCGTTTTTCATCATGCCGCTCATCACAATCGTCTTGGTTCCAGGCGCGGCGCAGATATCATATACCATTTCACCGGGTTGCGGATTGAGGATAGCCGGAGCGAAACCCGCGGCGATGTCTTGTACTTGGCAAAGTCCTTTCTCGAACCAGCCTTTGGAACGCACATCCGCCAATGTGGTCACTTTGAAATAATCTGGCAACCAATCGCTTTCTTCGAACTCGACACCGCTTTTTTCCATGCGTAGACGGAAGTTGGGGGATGCGGTCTTCAAGGTGTTCACTTTCAGGTAATAATCCGGGCGACGGTTATTGGCCTGCATCAACAGAAACGCATCACGCTCACCCATGCGGGCAACCCAGCGGGCAACCATCCATTCGGGATGGGAAAATGTGGTGGCGATGAGTTTGGTGCGGTCTTCGTGCGCCGGCTTCGGAAGTGTCGCGAGTTCGCGTTGAACGCGACGGAGGATGGCATTGACCACATCACCCGATTTTCCGCTGATGCGTGTTTTGGCGATTTCAACGGATTCATTGACGGCCGCGTAATCCGGCGTTCCGTCCATGAACAAAAGATCGTACAAGCCTAAGCGAAGGATATTCTTAAAGAACCCTTCCATTTCAGCGATGCCTACCGTGCTGTAATGCTCGATCAGGAAATCGAGGTAGCTGCGGCGACGCAAGATACCCTGAACGTATTCCTGAGCTTGCTGACGGTCTTGATTCGGCAATTCGTCAAGCAATGAGAAATCCAGATAGGCTTTGTCGTCGAAACGGGATAACATCTGGATGGATGCCAGTCTTGCGGTAGGATGAGTTTCCAAAATGAAGTAAGGTTCTAAAGGTTCTTAAGCAGTCAGGAAAAGTACGGAGAAAACCCGTGCCATCTGCATTGCTTTTGGCGGTTTTTCTGCCTAATTTTGGAAGCTATTTAACCCAAGCCAACACGTAAAGCATCCATACATGAACAAAGGAACCGTAGCCCAGGTAATCGGTCCCGTAGTGGACGTCGATTTTCCCGACTCCAACCTACCTGCTATTCTAAATGCCCTCTTTCTGAACAAAGAAGACGGTTCGAAACTCATTCTTGAAGTTGCACAGCACTTGGGCGAAGGTCGCGTTCGCACCATCGCCATGGATTCCACCGATGGTCTGGTGCGCGGCATGGAAGTGACCGATGCCGGTTCTCCGATCTCCATGCCCGTCGGGGATGATGTTCGTGGACGTTTGTTCAACATCGTTGGCGATGCGATCGATGGGATCAAAGAACCCAAAGGCGACCGTCGCTACCCGATCCACCGCCCCGCTCCTGCCTTCACCGAATTGTCTTCCGCCACGGAAATGTTTGAAACAGGCATCAAGGTTATCGACCTTCTATGTCCGTACGCTAAAGGTGGAAAAATCGGTTTGTTCGGTGGTGCCGGTGTAGGAAAAACCGTATTGATCCAGGAATTGATCAACAACATCGCCAAGCAGCACGGTGGACTTTCCGTATTTGCAGGAGTTGGTGAGCGTACCCGTGAAGGAAACGACTTGCTTCGTGAATTCATCGAATCAGGCGTTATCAACTACGGCGACGAGTTCAAACACGCCTATGAAGAGACCGGCGAATGGGATCTGAGCAAAGTGGATCCTGAGGCTCTCAAAACCTCGCAAGCCACATTGGTGTTCGGTCAGATGAAC
>CAYPOI010000123.1:0-395 GCA_964412365.1 uncultured Chitinophagales bacterium
TGTGTGGGCGGCGCCACAAGTAAAACAGTAGGCAGAACGGGATCGAGCGGGGCGTCGAGCTCATAGAGCAAGGCGCTCCACTCTTTGGCCTTGTCTGGCGTTCGGTAGATCTCTGGGGCCTGATG
The DNA here is from genome assembly GCA_964412365.1 of uncultured Chitinophagales bacterium. GTDB lineage: Bacteria > Bacteroidota > Rhodothermia > Balneolales > HLUCCA01 > CAMTWZ01. The sequence continues at coordinate 126 of CAYPOI010000123.1, forward strand.
TGTGTCGCACGAAACGACGAGCAAAAGAAGGGCTAGGCGGACATCAATGGTGGTCCTTGTGGAGGAAAAGGACATAATTAGTAATAATAAGGATGGGGGTTAGGATCAGAATTCGAATGATGGCGTCGGTGTCTTGAATGCCTCGGATATTCAGCATCATCGGATTGGTGGTGAGGTTGAGGTGGCTTGTGGACCACTCTTGAATGAACGTCACCAATCCATAGAATGGGGTGGACTGAAAGAAGGTCTCAATGGAACTGAAAATCACGG
>CAYPOI010000123.1:405-894 GCA_964412365.1 uncultured Chitinophagales bacterium
GAATCGCAAAAACAAATAGAGTGCCGATCGAGCCACCTCCAATCATTCTCATGATGAGGAACGCCGCATGAGCCAGGAACACATGATATAGCAGGATGTTTGCGGTTGCCATGATCCCGTTTTCAGGAATGTAATAGATGAAAAAGATCGCATAGGGGATGGTGGCAGCGATCGCAACGATGGTGATTTGAATGAGTGTCGCTCCGATCAAAACCGAGCGGGTTCGAACGCGAGCCAATCGAAATTGAATCGCTTCCGGACTATAAAAAACCTGGTGCACGTTGGATAACTGAAAGATCAGCAGGAGGCTGATGAACAAGAGGAAAGATTGGATGGTGCTCATGAACATCATCGTTACCATTTCCGGGGTGAACGAAACGGAAACGAACCAAGCGCTAAGCAGAATGAACAAGAGAAGGATTCCGCTTGAGATCATGCGCAGATGCAGGATCATTTGATATCGAAGAATCTGAATCATCGGGTCTCCCG
>CAYPOI010000123.1:904-4426 GCA_964412365.1 uncultured Chitinophagales bacterium
AAGGAATTGAGGTTTTGACGATCACGGTCGGAGCCGAGATCATGAATCAGCTCTCCGCGTTTCAGAATGAGGATGCGATCGCAGGCGTCGTCGAGCTCATAGAGCAAGTGGGATGAAATCACCACAAGGTTTCCGAGTGAGGCATAATCTCGGACCAGCAGCATGAATTCGTGTCGGTCGATCGGATCCAGCCCTTCGAAAGGCTCATCAAGCAATACAACGGGCGGGGTTCCTGTGAACGCGGCCAGGATAGCGAGCTTCTTGAACATACCCTTCGAATAGCCCCTCACTCCTTTATGTAGATGGTCCGCCATGCCCAAGCGCCGCACCATATCCGATTCAAACGCGGTTGGTGTTGAGCCTTCCAAGCGTCGTTGGAATGTGAGCCAACCCGATCCCGTGGTTCGGATGGGGACCGTGAATGTCTCGGTTTGAACCCCCATCCGCAGGAATTCTTTCGGGATGTGAATGGTGCCCGAATCGAGCCGCAAGGCTCCAGATAGGAGTTTCAGCGTCGTGCTTTTTCCGGATCCGTTCGGACCGATCAGCCCCACCACCGTTCCAGGCGATAGGGAAAATGTGGCATCGCTGAGTGCCAATAATCGTCCGAAGGACTTTCGGACCGTATCAAAATCCAAGGTCATAGACATAAATATGATTCGTTTCGGGGGAGTAGGTGTATAAGAGAGAATCGTGGTAGGTCGCGAAGGGGGATGGTGTCGGTATCACATATCTCGAAACCAAATTCCCGTCGAAATCAAAGCATTGAATCGGCTGCCTGCGCGGACCGATATCCCCGCTTAAAAAGCAGGCAAGTGATTCGGTGAGGAAGGCGATGTTGTGTGTTTTGGTTTTATATATGGGAACGGGACTTTCATGATTCACTAATGGAAAGTCTGGTTGACTGACATTCTTGAATGATTTCCGAAGATTACTGTTATGATATAAATCAACACCATTACCAAAGACACGATAACGTGCAATGTGGCCAGTATGATTTGATGCATGAAAGACAACGCTTTCTAGAGGGAGGTTCACTTTACGTGATTTACCAATTCGTTCAATTTCATCGGTAATGGTGTTGATTTGATGCACATCCTCATAAGCCATGTTTAGGGCACCCAACCAAAGAATAGAGTCATTCAGCGCAAGAATGCTGAATGAGGGTTCATTAATTAAGAGCTCATCAATGGGATTTAGTTCGAAGTCGAACTGTACGATCTTGTGTTGAGCGTCAAGAAGAAAGAGAAATCGGTTGGATAGTGAAAAGGATTGGGGCTTTGCTAGTTCGTGAGGCCCACGCCCCTTAGCGGTGTACTTTTGAACTTGTCGAAATTGGGAGTCCGCTTTAACAAGTACTCCAGAGGCCCTATCTAAAAAGAACCAACTCGTTTCGGTTCTCATCATGTCGCCCACATGATTCACATCAAAATCAAATGCATTGACGGAGTCTACCAAATTCAACGAAAGCTCCACGGGCATCTTGGTGACAGTCTCACTTTGACATGAAGTCGCAAGTAATAGAATTGTAATTAGAAAAGAATGGGGGGTCATGGCTTTTGAGATTTGATATTCGCCATGGGGGACCTCCATGGCGATAGATCAGGTTGCAGTGGCTGGCTCCAAATCTGGTATAAATGCATCAACAGCAAGTTGCACGTAACAGTAAAAGACGCAACCAACCCGTTGAATCGTCCAGGCAGACGTTGTTGCATGGCAGGTACTTATGCATTCATTTAATTTTTTCAAGGCAGTGTCCTCCGCAAAGGCGCTTGTCACCCCGATTGTGGGGAGAAGGATGGCGGAGATCATGAGGATTGACAGGAGTTTTTTTAAGGGTTTCACGTTGGTTTTGGGCTATGAATGATGGGTAAAGTCGCAGATGCCCGGACTTTCACTCAGTTCGCCGACAGTGCCGGGCCAAGCAGAGCCCCGACCACATTGCCATAAAAGGAGAGATAACAATCGAAGCCGCATGCGGATCGGCGAAGCGTCCACGGCTCGTAGTTGTTTACGCAATAGTTCACGCAGTTCATGTAGGTTTCAACGACTCCCGGTACATACCCCTCTGCTTGAGCGGATGAGGTCGGGAGAATCGGGATGATCATCAGCGCCAGGGCAAGCGTCGCGACCCACTTTTTGAGCGTTTTCATATGATAGGATTCCTTTGTTTTGATATGAGGGTTAATGGGTGTTTTGCAGATGCCCTGCCGCAAGACTAACGATACTTTCCTCTCAAATCAAGAAGTTTCGTTCCTAAATCTGTGCATATTTTTCAAGAGCTTAGCGCGACCCCTTACTTATATGTCAAAACATTAGAAAAGCTTAATGTAAGATTTGACGAGTTTCCACCTCTATACAGGAAGAGCCAATAATCTTAGTCACCCTTAACCTGTCAGGAAACACCCCTATGAGACGCTTAGATATCTACAAAGCCAAAACCATCTTGATGTCGCACTTGAACCACATCACCGGAATCACGAAGTGGGCAAAAATTATGGGATATAACCGGATCGAGTTTTCCCGGTATTTCAAGAAAACCCATGACATGTCGCCGAAGATGATGTTCCACCGTGTCAGGGTGGATTCCATCATGGTCTATCTGGCGCAGCACCCGCATGCTAAGCATTACGAGGTGGCGATCCGCTTTGGTCTACGCGACGAAAAAGCCTTGTACGACTACTTGAAGTATCATCACGATGCCTCGCCCACCCAAGTCAAAGCGTTTTCGTTAGAAAGCGCATGGGAGCGTCGCCGTCGGTGAAGCCTTCGCGGCGGTAGAGGCGCGCGGCGGGGTTGTCGTCGCGCACTTCCAAGGTCACTTTCCCGCATCCGAGGGTGCGCGCATGTCGCGCCACAGCTTCAAGCAAGGCCTTGCCGGCGCCTCGTCCCCGCGCATCGGGATTCACACTCAAATCATGAATATTCACCAGTGGCTTCGCGCCGAAGGTCGAGTATCCCATGAAACAAATGGCCACACCAAGGGCCGCATCCCCGTCTTCCACCAACATCGAAAAGGCACCGGGCACGGTAGGAAGATCCTTGCGGAGCTTGGTTTTGATGTCCTCGCTCAATGGCTTGCCCGTGCCCATCGGATCCTGGGCATAGACGTCGAGCAGCGAGATCACGAGATCGAGATCGGTCGGGTTGTGGTAGTCGGCGAGTCGTGTGTGCATCATCCAGATTTATATTTATACAGATTTTGCGCCCCCACGGCTTCCGTGGCCTGGTTCAACGCATAGGCGCTGTCGAAGAGCACGATGGGGTTCTTGTCCAGATCGTAGGTCACGGCCGTGGAATAACTTTTCGAGAGGCGCCCGATCACGGCATCGTCTTTCGGCAGCCAGCGAGCGGTATGATAGGGCACGGGCGACATCGTGATCTCCACATTGTATTCCGCCATCATCCGATGCTTCACCACATCAAACTGAAGCGCTCCGACGGTACCTAATAAAAGCTCATTCCCGACGCCATTCGGCACTTCGAACACATGCACCACGCCTTCTTCGCTGAGCTGCTGGA
>CAYPOI010000124.1:0-4355 GCA_964412365.1 uncultured Chitinophagales bacterium
TAGGACGCCTCCCTTTCACGGAGGTAGCACGGGTTCGAATCCCGTACGCGGTACGATGAAGAAGCCGGATGCTGGATGCTTTAAGCATGATGCTTTACGCTTCTAGCATCTGTCGTCTTGCATCCCGCATCCCGCATTTAGCATCTAGCTTATCCCCGAAAGAGCGAGCAACCTCGAAGCGAACGCATCCCAGCCCAATCCCGTCTTCAGTCGTTGCATTTCCTGACGCATCGCGTCTACGTCTCCTGCCTCCACAAACCGTTTGATCACCCTCGCCAAATCGATGGCGTCTTCTCTGCGGTGGATCATCCCGTTCAATCCATCCGATACATGATCGGTCAAGCCCGGTAAATCAGAGCAAATCACCGGAAGATTGAAATTCACGGCATTGCTCATGATTCCGCTCTGACTGGCCGACCGATACGGCAACATCATCGCATCACTCATGGCCAGGAATTCTCCAGCCTGATCGTGACTCACATATTTGTCGATGATTTCATAATAGGGAAGGTGGTCGGGCCGGATGCGGCTGATGAACGACGCCTTGTCCATGTAAAACTCCCCGACGATCAGAGGACGGATGTTCAGGGCCTGCAAATCCAGCAGGTTCAAGGCATCGATGAGCACATCCAAGCCTTTGTATTGGCGGATAAACCCGAAAAAGAGCAGGATTTTGTCTTCTGGGCGAAATCCATGCTTGCGGCGCAATTCCTCGATCGGAGTTTCTGGCAGCGGTTGCTCATACACCGGGTGAAATAGGCGCTCCGGACCGCTTCCCCGCATCCATTCACGGTATTCGCCTTCGGTCTGCGAGGATAGGACCACAGGATGATCGGTCAACCGCATCAAGCGTCGGAATAGCATCTGTTGTGCTGGGAAGTACTCATGCGCGCGCACATTGTGAAGCACGCCGATGACATCGAGTCCGGGTCGGCGGTCTTTCATGGCCGAAATCACGCCTGCCATCGATGGCGCGAAAAACGGATGCCAATACGAATAAATGAGGATCTGCGGACGCGCCTTGAGAATCGTGTACCCCGTTTTCCGCCAGTTGAACGGCTGATAGGAGTGCAACTCCGCACGTGCGTAGGGTTCGTCAGCGGAAGCTTCGACCTGACTCGTACCCGGAAACAGAATCGGCGGATACAGATGCGAAAAATTGAACGCTCTTGTAGTATGGCGCTGCCGGAGCGCCTCGTAGAGGTGATGGCTGAAGCGGGAAATCCCGCCTCGAAAGGGTGGAAAAACGCTGAGAAATGAGATCACCCCTCAAGATAGCGTAAAGATTGGGGAAGTGGGTAAAGGGTAAGGGGTAATTGGATGAAGAGATGAAGAGATGAAATGATGAAGGGGACCCGATTTCTGATTTCAGATTTCTGATTTCTGATTCCCATACACCATACACCATACACCATACACTAAATCCCACTCACGACTCACCACTTACCGCTTGCTTCGCTTCCTTCCAATCAAACGCCAACCCATCTTTCACTTTGTTCAGCTTGATCCGGATGGTCGCGCCTTCTTTATGCGTGGCGCCGAGCAATTCTTCGGCCAAGGGATCTTCCACGTATTTCTGAATGGCGCGGCGCAACGGACGTGCCCCGAACTTCGGATCGTAGCCTTTGTCGACCAAGAAATCACGAGCTCCATCCGTCAAGGAAATCTCATAACCGAGGTCACGGATCCGCTTGAACAGGTAATCGGCCATGTTCGCGATGATCTTGTGGATGTCGGCTTTGTCCAGCGGCTTGAACACGATCACATCGTCGATGCGGTTCAGGAATTCCGGATTGAAGACTTTGCGCAAGGCTTCCTGGATCACGGTTTTCATTTTGCCATAGTCGAATGCCGCGTCGCTTGGCGCGAACCCGATGCCGTTGCCCATGTTTCGGATGTCGCGCGCGCCGATATTCGAGGTCATGATGATAACCGTATTGCGGAAGTCCACTTTGCGTCCGAGGCTGTCCGTCAGAATGCCGTCATCCAGCACTTGCAACATCAGGTTGAACACATCGGGATGCGCTTTCTCGATCTCATCGAGCAAGACCACACTGTACGGTTTGCGACGTACTTTCTCTGTGAGGATGCCGCCTTCTTCATAGCCCACATACCCAGGAGGCGCTCCCACAAGGCGCGAGACGCTGAATTTTTCCATGTATTCGGACATGTCGATGCGGATGAGCGCATCTTCGGTGTCGAACAAATATTTTGCCAATACTTTGGCCAGCTCGGTTTTGCCGACGCCGGTCGGACCCAAGAAAATAAACGACCCAATCGGACGTGCGGGATCTTTGAGTCCGGCCCGCGTGCGCTGAATGGCTTTGGATAATTTGAGGATGGCTTCTTCCTGACCAATCACCTTCCCGGCCAGCTCGTCTTTCATCTTGAGGAGCTTCAAGCCTTCGCTTTGGGCGATCTTGTTCACCGGGATGCCGGTCATCATAGCGACCACACGGGCGACGTCGTCTTCGGTCACATCATAGACTAGATCTTCAGCGCTTTTTTCCCACTCGTTCTGAGCGTTTTCGAGGTCTTCCATCAGACGCTTCTCTTTGTCGCGCAGGCGGGCGGCGTCTTCGAAACGCTGCTTCTTGACCATCGAATTTTTTTCCTGACTCGTTTTCTCGATATCGTCTTCCAACTGAAGCAAGCCAGGCGGAACGGTGATGTTGCTCAAGTGAACGCGGGCACCGGATTCGTCCAAGGCATCAATCGCTTTATCTGGAAGGAAGCGGTCCGTGATGTAGCGGTCGGTGAGTTTCACGCAGGCCAAGATCGCATCATCGGAATACTGAACGCTGTGATGCTTCTCGTACTTGGCTTTGATTTTGGTCAGGATTTCGAGAGTCTCTTCGGGGGATGTCGGATCCACCATGATTTTCTGGAAGCGGCGTTCCAGGGCTCCATCCTTCTCGATGTATTGGCGGTATTCGTTCAAGGTGGTGGCGCCGATGGCTTGAACATCGCCCCGCGCGAGAGCGGGTTTGAGCATGTTGGAGGCATCCAACGAGCCACTGGCTCCGCCGGCACCGACGATGGTATGAAGCTCATCGATGAATAGAATCACATTCGGCGTTTTTTCGAGCTCGTTCATCACGGCCTTCATACGCTCTTCGAATTGTCCGCGGTATTTCGTGCCAGCCACGAGCGCCGCCAGATCCAATGCCACCACGCGTTTGTCGAACAGGATGCGACTCACCTTACGTTTCACGATGCGAAGGGCCAAGCCCTCGGCGATGGCCGTTTTGCCAACGCCAGGCTCACCGATCAGCACCGGATTGTTCTTCTTGCGGCGACTCAGCACCTGAGCCACGCGCTCGATTTCCTTCTCACGACCCACGATCGGATCAAGTTTGCCTTCTTCGGCCAGTTTGGTCAAATCGCGGCCGAAATTGTCGAGTACCGGGGTTTTGGTCTTTTCCATCTTGCGTTCTCGTGCGGTTGCGGATGCGGGTTTGGATGCGGGTTCGCTCGACTCAACACTGGTTTCCGGGATTTCGGGGGCTTCATCCTCTTTGGACGGACGTCCAGATAAAATGAGGTCCAGTTCTTCCCGAACCAAGTCGTACGTAACCGCGAATTGTTGAAGAATTTGGGCGGCGATGTTCTCGTCGTCTCGGAGCAACGACAGCAATAAATGCTCCGTTCCGATGGTGTCGCTCTTATATAGTTTGGCTTCCAGATACGTGATGCGAAGCACTTTCTCGGCTTGTTTGGTCAGCGGGATGTTGCCCACCGTCACCGTTCCGCCTGTACCGCGCACCGTGTCTTCAATGCTTTTCTTAAGCTTCTGAAGATCGCATTTCAGATTCTTGAGGATGCGGACCGCAATGCCATCTCCCAATCGGATGATTCCGAGGATGAGATGCTCCGTGCCGATGTAATCGTGTCCGAGGCGCAGAGCCTCTTCTCGGCTGAATTGAATGACATCCCGAACGCGATTCGAAAAATTCCCTTCCATGATGGTAGTAGTCCGTTATTTGCACTCAAAGTAGCAGTTGTGGATGGATTTAGGAAATGGGATTGGGGAGTAATGTTGAATGTTGAAGGTTGAATGTTGAATAAGAAAGAGAAGGGAAGTTGAGGTATATTAAGGCAACATCTATTAGACGAGGAATTCATGAGATCGAAGAAACTGGTTTGGGTTGCGGTGTCCGCTATCATCGCTCATTTGTCGCCCATTTTGCCCACAGCGACAGCGCAGTACGATGGCTCGTTTGATGCGATCTATTTCAATCGCACCTTCAGTCCGAAATCGGAGGCCTTAGGCAGGAGTGGGGTCGCGGTACTGGATAATTGTGCTACTCCCGGTTTTCGAAGCCAAATCGGGTATGGGTTTAAGGTACATCAGC
>CAYPOI010000125.1:0-4094 GCA_964412365.1 uncultured Chitinophagales bacterium
GGTGAGTTTCTCCACTTCCTCGGTCGACACAAAGGCATTCTGCACCCGCACCATCCGACCGCCGCTAGATACCAGCATGTCTCCTCTACCAACGAGTTGGTCGGCCCCGCTCGTATCCAAGATGGTGCGTGAATCGATTTTGGATGCCACTTGGTAGGCGATCCGAACCGGGAAGTTGGCCTTGATGGTGCCTGTGATGACGTTTACCGATGGGCGCTGTGTGGCCACAACCGCATGGATCCCAACGGCCCGCGCCAATTGCGCGATCCGTGCGATGGGTTCTTCGATGGCTTTGCCTGCCGTCAACATCAAATCCGCCAATTCATCGATCACAACGACGATATAGGGAAGGTGGCGATGTCCCAATTCCACATCCAGCACACCGGTCTTGAACTTGTCGTTGTACGCCCGAACATCCCGCACCATCGCCATTTTCAGCAAATCGTAGCGGGTATCCATTTCTTTACAGACGCTCGAGAGCGTTTCCATCACTTTGGATGTGTCGGTGATGATCGGTTCATCCGCATCCGGTAAGGTGGCCAAAAAGTGTCGTTGCAACTGCCGATAAAGTGACAATTCAATCTTTTTCGGATCGATGAGGACGAATTTCAGATTCTCCGGATGGCACTTGTACAACAGGCACGTGATGATGGTGTTGATACCCACGGATTTCCCCGATCCCGTCGCACCAGCGATGAGCAAGTGAGGAAGCTGGGTGAGATCGACCATGAACACTTCATTCTCAATCGTTTTTCCGAACGCCACCGGCAAATGGAACTTCGTCTCCACGAATTTCTTCGTGTTGATGAGCTGCTTGATGTAGACGGTTTCGCGTTTCCGGTTCGGCACTTCAATCCCCACAGCCGATTTGCCCGGAATCGGCGCGATGATTCGGATTCCGTGCGCGGCCATGGCCATTTTCAGGTCGTTGGCATAGCTTTCGATCTTGGAAATCTTCACATCGGGCGCCGGCTGAAGCTCATACAAGGTCACGGTGGGACCTACGATCGCCTCGATTCCCACAATCTCGATTCCGTGGCGACCCAGTTTATCGAGGATGATTTCCTTGTTGTGCTTGATCTCGGACATGTCCACGTCGTTGCCTTCAAGGGGAGGCGTGTCGAGCAGCTCAATCGTCGGGAAGCGATATTTGATGAGCGGCATGTTCTGCATGCGTTGCTCTTTTTCAAGATCGCGATCACCGGCTTGCTCTTCCTCTTCGCCTTTGTAGACCGCGATGTCCAGATCGTCGTCATTTTCGATGGCATCAGGCTCGGGGTCTGGCTCGAGATCGGGGTGCATTTTGGGCAGATCCTTGGGCAGGTCGTGAACTGCCCTTACTGGAGGCTCTGGCGGGGTAGCGGCGTCTGCACGAGATGCAGTACCTGTTAGTATAGCCGAGCCTGCACCTGCGGCCTCTGCTTTCGCAGGCTTGTGCACCACGATCAGCGGCTTAGGCCCCTCTTCCTTGTCTCTTGTCTCTTCAGCCTTGTCTCTTCTTTTGTCCCTTGTCTCTTTCACCTTGTCTCTCATCAGGGCGAGCCAGTCTCTGACCCGATCCACGGTTGCCTGGATATCCCGATCCACGACCAAGAGACCCATCACCGCCAGCATCACAAACAAGATGATGAAGCTTCCAATGCTTCCTGTCAGATTCATCATCACTTTCGCGATGGCAAAACCGACCATTCCGCTGAAGTTATACAGGTCCGCTTCCAAGGTTTGTCCGAACCAACCGATGAATGTGGCCAGCAAGATCATCAAACCGATACCATAACCGGTGTACCAACCCAATTCACGAAGGGATTGATGACGGAAGAGCGACCAACCGTAGCGGAAACCAAGCAGCGGCAATGCGACGCTGAAATACCCGAACAGGATGTACACGAAGAATTGGGCGATGTATGCGCCCACGAATCCGAGGAAATTCTGGATGCGGGCCGCAGCGCCGTTCGCGGGATCCAACAGGTCGCCGAATGAGGTGGAAGGATCGCTGAGGATGGCGTTATCATCGGCGCTGTAGGAGACGATGCTCAATAGGATGAGAACCATCGCCGTCATGAGCATCAGGCCGAGGATCTCATGTTTGCGAGCAGGGTTGTCGTTCTTCGGTTTCGCCATAGGTTAGCGCAGGATTCCGTCTTGAAGTCGGGGAACGAGATCGTAAAGATCAATCGTGCTACAATAGGGGATATCCGCCTCAGAACCAAGCTCCGACAAGCGGATGGCGTGGTTTGTGCCGCGGATGGTTTTTTTCAGAGAGCGGGAGAATTTGGTATAGAGTCCGTGGGCGACTTTCGCGCCATCGAGTGCCGATTCCGGAAGCGATCCTTCGTATACGATGTCGATGATCATGCCGGCGCAGAGCAAATCTTCCATGGAAAGGCGTGTTTTCCAGCCCGCGCATACGAATTTGACCTCGTTTTGAGCTTCTTTCACGGCTTTGGCCACAGCGGAGGCATTCAGGAACGATCCGATCAGGATGTCCTCGGCATCCAGACTTCTGGCAATCGCCACGGTACCGTTCGTGGTGGTGAGGATGAGGGTTTTGTTCTCGATCACATCCCGCGAGTATTCCAGCGGGGAATTGCCGAGCGCATAGCCGTCGATTCGTTTTCCATCGCGTTCGCCGCAAAGGATGTACGTTTTCGGGTCCAGTTGCTGGGCGATGGTGCCCGCTTTGCCCATATCCTCTACAGGGATGATGCCTTTTGCGCCGTTCGCCAACGCCGTAACGATGGTGGAACTGGCACGAAGCACATCAATCACGACAACGGTTTTTCCGCGAGCCTCTTCTTCCTGGAACGACCAGGCGGTTGAATAAACATCCATTTCGATTAATTATCCCTTCTTGATGAATGGTGGGCGCGTGACGACGGCCTCAACCAACTGATTGCGAATATCGACGAATATCTTGGTTCCTTCCGACGCATGAGCCACATCTACGTAGCCCATTCCGATGCCAATCCCCTTGACAATCGACTGCCCCCCGCTGCTCACCTCCCCGATAGTCGCTCCCGTGGCATCGGCCAAGCGATAATGACTTCTCGGGATGGCGCGTGGCACCGATACCACAAATCCGACCAATTTCTTTTGTATGCCCACAGACTTCTGTGCCGTCAAGGCATCCGAACCTAAAAAGCGTCCCTTGCTTAGTTTCGTCACCCATCCCAAACCCGCCTCCAGCGGCGTAGTGGACGCGGTGATGTCGTTGCCATAAAGCGCATAGCCCATCTCCAAACGCAGAGAATCTCGCGATCCGAGGCCGCAGGGCTCGATCCCGGCGTCGAGGAGGCTGCGCCATACACTGTAGGGGTCGGTGGCACTGGTGGGGAAGTAGATCTCGAGTCCCGCCTCGCCTGTGTATCCCGTGGCGGACAAAATCACATCCTCCATCCCCATGAACGATCCGATCTTGAAATGATAGTACGGGATGGCGCTGAGGTCCACATCCGTAAATGACTGTAGCTTGGCGACGGCTTCGGGACCTTGAACCGCTAATAGGCAGGTTTCTTCGCTGATATCGGTAACTGTGGCATCAAATGTGTTGTTTTTGACGATCCACTCGAAGTCTTTGTCTTTGTTCGAGGCGTTCACCACCAGCAAGTAATGGTTTTCGGCGATCATGTAGACCAAAAGATCATCCACAATTCCCCCATCCTCATAACACATGGCGGAATACTGCACTCGTCCCGGAAACAGTACCGACGCGTCGTTAGTCGTCACAAACTGAACCAAATCCAACGCTTGGGCACCTTTCACGTCGATTTCTCCCATATGCGACACATCGAATAGGCCGGCCCGCTCTCTGACGGCCATATGTTCTTTCACGATGCCGGCCGGATAATTCACGGGCATCTCGTAGCCGCCGAAATCGATGAGCTTCGCGCCAGATTCGCGATGGGATTGAATGAATGGGGTGGTTTTCAAGGGAAAGATGTTGTTCGGTGACGATAAAAAGCTTTGATATAGACAAGTACTCAAGTACTCAAGGAAGAGTGATGTAAGCAAAGGACTTGAGTACTTGAGAACTTGAGTACCTGTTCTTCCTTGTTCACAAAGTTACGGAATTCCCCGACTCCGAATGGATGTTC
>CAYPOI010000126.1:0-4021 GCA_964412365.1 uncultured Chitinophagales bacterium
GCTTATCGACAGTTGTCGAACTGTCTGAATACAGGAACGATGTTCCAATAAGTGCCGTTTTACCGCTATATTCAGGTAGTAAAAACGTTCACTCTTGGTCATCTCGCCAGCATGCTTACCCTATTGACTGCGTTCCAAAATTCGGTTGGACGCAAAATCCTGACCGGTGTCACAGGAATCGCACTCGTCCTGTTTCTCATCGCCCACCTGTCTGCCAATCTCACCCTTTTTGCGGTGGATCCATCCCAGCCCGACAACGCCTTTAACCGATACGCGTTGTTCCTGCACGATCTTGGCTTCCTGCTCTACATCGTCGAATTCGGCTTGGCCGCCATCTTCCTGATCCATGCCTATATCGGCGTCTCGATTTGGTGGGGAAAGCGCAAAGCCAGACCCGAAGCCTATGCGCTCAGCGCCAGCCGCGGCACACCGAGCCGCCAGACGTTTAGCTCCCGCACAATGATTATCAGCGGCACCATCCTGTTTCTGTTCACGTTCATGCACCTGAAAACCATGAAATTCGGTCCGGGTTGGGACACCGCCGATGTGGCCTATTACACCACGGTCGATGATGGAAAACCGATGCGGGACTTGTCGAAACTCGTCATTGAAGTATTTCAGGATGATCTGCTCTATGTGGTCATCTACAGCGGCGTGATGCTGATGCTTGGCTTCCACCTGCGCCATGGCGTGTGGAGCGCGCTTCAGTCACTCGGGGCGATGAATAAAAAGCTGACTCCGCTTCTCTATACCATTGCTGGCGTGATCGGCATCGCGATCGCACTCGGATTTTTCGTCCTACCCATTTGGATTTACATCGTCTATTGAGGATTTATGGCTACGTCTAAGACTTCTTCTTCGAAACTGAACAGCGCTGTCCCGCCTGGACCCATCCAACAGAAATGGGCTTTCCATAAGGATCACATCAAGCTTGTGAATCCGAACAACAAGCGGAAGTTCAATATCATCATTGTGGGCACGGGTCTGGCCGGTGCATCAGCCGCGGCATCGCTCGCTGAGCTTGGCTACAATGTCAAAGCGATGTGCATTCAGGATTCGGCACGTCGCGCGCACTCGATCGCCGCACAGGGTGGCATCAACGCCGCAAAAAACTATAAGAATGATGGCGACAGTGTCTACCGTCTGTTCTACGACACAGTGAAAGGCGGCGATTATCGCGCCCGCGAAGCGAATGTCTACCGTCTGGCGGAAGTGAGCAATCTCATTATCGACCAATGCGTGGCGCAAGGGGTTCCTTTCGCCCGTGAGTATGGCGGATTGTTGGACAACCGGTCCTTCGGTGGCGCCCAATTGTCGAGAACCTTCTATGCGCGTGGCCAAACCGGTCAGCAATTGCTTCTTGGCGCGTATTCCGCGATGATGAAAATGGTGGATGCGGGCAAAGTCGAAATGCTCACCCGCCATGAAATGCTGGATTTGGTGGTTGTGGATGGGGTTGCTCGTGGCGTCATCGCCCGCAATCTTGTTACAGGTGAAATCGAGCGTCATGCCGCGGATGCGGTCCTCTTGGCGACCGGCGGATACGGAAACGTGTTTTATCTCTCCACCAACGCAAAGAATTCGAACGTGACCGCTGCATGGCGCGCACACAAACGGGGTGCCTTTTTCGGAAACCCCTGCTTCACGCAAATCCATCCGACCTGTATTCCAGTTTCTGGCGATTACCAGTCTAAACTCACATTGATGTCCGAGTCGCTTCGAAACGACGGACGTGTATGGGTGCCTCGTGCCAAAGGCGACAAACGTTCTGCGAACGACATCCCAGAATCCGAACGCTATTATTTCTTGGAAGAACGCTATCCGAGTTTCGGAAACCTCGTGCCTCGTGATGTGGCTTCGCGCAATGCGAAGCAAGTGTGTGATGCGGGACAGGGCGTAGGTCCGACCGGACTCGCCGTGTACCTCGATTTCCGTGATGCCATCAAACGCGACAGCGAAGAGAAGATTCGTGAGCGCTATGGCAACTTGTTCGACATGTATGAGAAAATCACCGCTGATAATCCATACAAGACCCCGATGATGATTTATCCCGCTGTGCATTACACCATGGGCGGACTCTGGGTCGATTACAATCTGATGAGCACGGTTCCAGGCTTGTTCGTACTGGGCGAAGCCAATTTCTCGGATCATGGTGCCAACCGCCTCGGCGCGAGCGCGCTCATGCAAGGGCTGGCGGATGGATATTTCATCATCCCATATACTTTGGGCGATTATTTGGTGAATCATCCACCTGCGAAAGTAGACACAAAGCACGAAGCCTTTGCCGCGGCGGAACATGAGGCCGTGAGCCGCATCCACAAATTGCTATCCGTGAAAGGGACCAAGACCGTTCTCGATTACCATCGTGAATTGGGCAAGATCATGTGGGATGAAGTGGGCATGGCGCGCAACGAGAAGGGGCTGAACAAAGCCATCGCCGAAATCAAAGCCTTGAAAGAAGATTTTTGGAACAATGTGTTTGTTCCGGGTGAGCCGTCCACCTACAACAAGTATCTGGAATATGCCCTTCGCATCGCCGATTTCTTTGAACTGGGCGAACTGATGGCCTATGATGCCTTGAAACGGGAAGAATCCTGCGGCGGACATTTCCGCGAAGAATATCAAACACCCGAAGGGGAAGCCTTGCGCAACGACGACGAGTACGCGTATGTGTCGGCATGGGAATACAATGGCGATAACAAGCCTGAAACCCTGCATAAGGAAGTCCTCGAATTCGCCGAAGTCGGCCTCACCCAACGGAGTTACAAGTAAGAGCTGTTTATGGAAAACATGACCATTCATTTGAAAGTCTGGCGTCAGAAAAACGCCTCAACCCCTGGATCCATCGTCGATTACACGGTGGATGGGGTGAGCGATCATATGTCGTTCCTCGAAATGTTCGACCATCTGAACGAGAAATTGATGAAGAAAGGCGAAGAGCCGATCGAATTCGACCACGATTGCCGTGAAGGAATCTGTGGGTCGTGCAACATGGTGATCAACGGCATGGCGCATGGTCCTGAAAAGGGAACTGCCACGTGCCAATTGCATATGCGCAAATTCAACAGTGGCGACACCATCGTTGTGGAGCCCTGGCGTGCCACCGCATTCCCGATCATCAAAGATTTGGTCGTAGACCGCAGTGCGTTCGACCGCATCCAAGCCGCCGGCGGATATATTTCCGTAAACACGAATTCTGCGCCCGATGCGAATGCCATCCCCATCCAAAAAGAACATGCGGATTTGGCCTTCGATTATGCCTCTTGCATCGGTTGTGGCGCCTGTGTGGCTGCGTGCCCGAATGCATCGGCATCGTTGTTCACTGCCGCACGGATCGCGCAATTCGCTCATCTGCCGCAAGGCGCTCCTGAACGCGAACGCCGCGTGGTTCGCATGGTCGAACAAATGGAGAAAGAAGGATTCGGAGATTGCTCCAACCATGGAGAATGCGAAGCGGTTTGTCCGAAAGAAATTTCGATCCAATCCATCGCGGAAATGCGTCGTGAGTACTTGAAAGCGGTGTTCTAAGGCGGTCTGATGCCGTTTGCCGCCGCTCTCGAGTCCCTGAAACGCCATTGGGGCTTCGATGCCTTCAGGCCGGGTCAGGACGACGTCGTGAAAGCGGTGCTGGACGGGAAGGAAGTTCTTGTCCTTTTTCCAACCGGTGGCGGGAAGTCCCTCTGTTTTCAGGTTCCAGCCACGGTTTTACCCGGGCTGACTCTTGTGATATCCCCGTTGGTCGCACTGATGCAGGACCAGGTCGACGGCCTCATCCGCATGGGCATATCGGCGACCTTCATCAATTCCACGCTTTCACAGCGCGAAGTGGAGCAGAGGCTGATCAACGCCCGCAACGGCATGTACAAATTGCTGTATTGCGCGCCCGAGCGACTGGAAACGCCGCTCTTCATCCGCAACGCCCCAGCCCTCAATATCTCTCTGGTGGCCATCGACGAAGCGCATTGCATATCGGAATGGGGCCATGAGTTCAGACCACCCTACCGACGCATCCGTCCGAATC
>CAYPOI010000127.1:0-3962 GCA_964412365.1 uncultured Chitinophagales bacterium
TATTTGATTCCATCTGATATGAATACTCGCTTGCTTGATATTGCTTTTGAATTTGGACGATCCGACACTGATTCATCCCGTCATGGATATGAGGCGTTGAAGGCCGCCGTAGTCCGCAATCATGATATTGAGCGTTCAATGGAACTGGAGAGAAGGGAGCGTCGTGTCGAGGTTGCTGACCATGCGATTGAATCGGTTCAACACCGAATCGCGCTTGTGACTTCCAGAATCGGGTCAACGATGCCGAGGACATTCATCATGTTGACGTTGCTCATCGCCAGCGCGGTGTCTATCGTGGCGGAAGTGGTGTTCACCTACGATACGCTTTCTGTGGGACTGAACTTGGGCGGATGGGAGGGTTGGTTGGTGGCCACAGGTATCGTTTCCGCTTTGTTCGCGGTCAAACCACCGGTTGGTTTGAAGCACCGGATCATGCCTGTCGCTGCACTTTTGATGCTTGTGGCGTTCACCTATCTGGGTTGGTTCCGAAGCGCGTTTCTCGGACTCGGAGACACCGAAGACATCCGATCGATTATCGCTTCGGATCCGATTTGGGTAACTGGATTGATGGTGGCACTCACGTTGGCGTATCTGGTCGCGGCTTCCTTATTGATTTCAACCTCCATGGACTATGTGGAGGCATGGATGGCCGCTAAAGAACGTACCCGTTTGGTCTTTCAGCTACAGGAACGGCTTGAAGATCGTCGTCAACTTTTCGAATCTGAATCTCAACAGGAATCTGTCGAGATTTGGATCGCTGAAATGGACCTCCGCTTCGCACAAGGGTTGGCTGCTGTTCCTTCTATTGAACCTGATGTAGTTATCAAGCCCGACCTTCGTCGATTCGAGGGAGTGGAGGGCACTTACGCGCAAGTCGAGCGCATTCTTGAGCATCACTTGGTCCAAGCGGTCGAGCAACCGCATATTCCACAATATTCTCTCAATTGAACCCATGAAACCAGCCCTCGCTTCCATTCTGATTCTATTATCCTCCTTGATCGCTTGTCAGCGGTCCGAACCAAACGTTCACGTGATCGGTCTGGATGTGAGTGGTTCGATCAGCGATTCACAACGCAATCAGACGCTTGTGGAACTCATGGGATACCTGCGTGAGGACAGGAAGAATGTGATGCCCGGCGACCGGATCATATTGGTTCCAATTCATGCCGCCACATCAACCGCCGGAACCGTTAACGTGATTCTGACCTCCCCGCATCAAGGACGCAGAGGAGAGATTGAAATCAAGGCGCTTCGGTCGAGTGTGATCGCACTCGCAGATTCATTGATGCGCCTGAAGTATGGTAGAGCGGCGCATGGAACAGACCTGTTTTCGTTTTTCGGGCGAATGACGGAATGGAAGACGGGAACGGGTCGGATTTTGGTCTTCAGCGACATGACGAACAGCAGTCGAGCGGCGAATTTTGAACGAAACGATCCGATGTCCTATGTCGGCTCCATCGAACCGGCTGATCTATCCTCGTTCACCGTACGGGTGATTCTGCCAGCTACCGCTCAAGGCACCGCTATGTCGCCCGAGCTGACTAACCGGTTGAAACAGTTCTGGGAGGGGTACCTGGGCTCGAGCAACACCGTGCTTGAATCTTGGGGGACCAACTTATGAGTACGCCATCGCTACTGGCTGCGTACACGCACTGCAAGCGACGTGCTTGGCTTCAAACAAACCGCATAAGAGACGGTCTTGACCGTGCACGGTCGCGTTGGTACGACTCGCGCGACCTGATCGGCGATGAGGCTCTTTATGAAGTGGAACTACCTTCGGGTTCGCGGCTCGATGCTTGGATTCCGGAAGAGGGGTTAGCCATCGAATTCAAAGCAGGAGTTCCTGATGAAGCGGATTTGATCCAAGTAATCGCGCTATATGAAGAGCTTTGGATGGCCGGCGTGTCGGGGTTCTCTTTCCAAATATGGTACTCATCACGTTATGCCAAAGAGGCTCGAGTCCTGGCTGCGAAGCACGAATATGGAACTGCACAAGTGGCGCCGGGCATGATCGCACTACGTGTCGATGAACCTGAGTCCACTCATTTGGACGTATTGGCCCAGCTTCGTTTGGATGTCGGGCTGATGGACGGATCCACCCCACCTGCACCTTACGGAATGCTTTCCAAACAGTGTTCCCATTGCACATATCACGACATCTGCCACATATGAAAACAGCCATCTACCTATTCGAACCCGTCCGGCTCAAGCGCAAAGACAACACCATTCACATGGAGTATTCGGAGCGCCCAAATCAAGAGACAGTCGGCCAAGAAATCGGCTTGGAAGAGTGGGAGCAGGTTCGTTCTGATCTGCAGGAATTTGGTGAAGGCAGGCCACGTTACTTGCCCATTGAGCGGGTCGATTCACTCCATTTGTATTCAGACACGGATATGAATAGCAGTCTTTTGCAGTTCTTGTCCACCATGGAAATTCCGTTGCATGTGTACAACCGGTACGGATACTACAGCGGGAGTTTCCTGGGGCGAACTCCTTTTCCAAACGGTAAAATCCAATTGGCGCAATGGTCTTTGCATGAGGATATGCCGCGGCGAGTGAAGATTGCTCGGGAAATGATGGATGCGGCTTTGTTCAACTTGCACACGGTGATTCAATACTACCGGCGCAGAGGGGAAGGGGATGAACAGATCGCTGATGCGTTCGAACGTCAACGCGAGTCGATGGCGCATTGTTTGGATTTGGATTCCATTCGAGGAGTGGAGGGGGCCTGTCGGCGTTTGTGGTATCAGTTTATGGATTCGATTCTTCGGTTCGACTTTCAGTTAGGAATACGTGAATATCACCCGCCTATGAACCCCGTCAACGCCTTACTCTCATTTTTGAATGGACTTGTCTATACCTCGGTGATTGGGGAATTGTATCGAACTCAGTTGACATCCACCATCGGATTGGTGCACGCCCCATCGAGGCATGCGCATCCGCTGGCCTACGATTTGGCAGAGTTGTTCAAACCCATTTTGAGCGACTCCTTGCTTGTGAGCCTGATCCGCAAAAAAATGGTAAAAAAAGAAGATTTCGAATCGTCACTCAACGGATGCTATCTGACACCCGAGGGAAGGGTTAAGGTAGCGACTGCGTTTGAAAACCGAAT
The DNA here is from genome assembly GCA_964412365.1 of uncultured Chitinophagales bacterium. Taxonomy (GTDB): domain Bacteria; phylum Bacteroidota; class Rhodothermia; order Balneolales; family HLUCCA01; genus CAMTWZ01. Next base: position 3,113 of record CAYPOI010000127.1, read on the forward strand.
GCGGACCACCATCCAACATCGAAGTTTGAACCGATCTGTGAGTTATCGCCGGCTGATTCGTCTTGAAGGGTACAAACTGGTCAACACATTGATAGAAGGAAAGACGTATGACGCATTTAGAACTTGGTGGTGAAGATATGTTTGTGATTGTGACCTATGATGTGGATGCGAAACGGTGTGCGAAAGTGATGAAGCACCTTCGTTGTTGGCTGGAGCACCGGCAACGTTCTGTGTTTTCGGGGTATTTGTCGACCATGCAATTGCGTGCGATGGAGCATGGATTGGCGAAGTTGATCAAGCCGAGTTACGATTCTGTCATCATCTTTCAGACGAACCGTGCTGACCAGATCAGCGAATGGATGACCGCTGCGGCAAAGGTCAGTCGGATCACGGCGATGGTTGTGAATCCGGAACTCCAAAAGAAAAAAAGGGCGGAGATGAACATTGAAAAGCGGAAGACCGAGAAGAAAAAGCGGTTTCGTTTTTGAATTGGATAGGAAAAAAACTCCCCGTGCATCATTCGGTAGATGGTTCGTCTGTCGAGGATGGACAACTAAGTGTTGTCGAAGATTGACGATTTCGGAAAAGCGGAAAGGAACTCGATAGGCGTCTGTCGAGGGTATTATTCAATAATTGCGTTAAGCCATTGGAAAGCATTGAGTTCGTTGGGGCAATGTTAAGAAGATGATTTTGCGACAGAGGGCGATGTGAGATAAAGGTGAGTCAACCTTGCAATCTAGCTCAGGAAGTGAGATACTTCAGCGAGCGACTACGCTCCATCAATCATACCAGGATGGTATTAAGACTAAAGTATGGCACATCTATAGCTTGACCGATAAAGCCATCAATC
>CAYPOI010000128.1:0-3946 GCA_964412365.1 uncultured Chitinophagales bacterium
AAACCATCACACAAACCTCCAGTTTACAACTGACTGATTTTTAGGGGAGGTTACAGTATAACATCCTCAAGTATGGCGTAATTCTCCCAACTGCGTCGATAGAGGATAGCCGAACTAATCTTCGATGTCATCGCGAAATCGCGAAGGAGATCATCGGCCGTTGCCTGCTCCTCCGGTGGAATCGCCATGGTCTAAATGATCTGACGAACTAGACCCATCGCCCGCATTTTTGACGCAGCCATAGCGTCCAAATAGTCTTTCTGCGAAGGATAGGTTGGGATGATATCCTTTTTCATATCAAACACGAAGCCGTAATGCGCCGCGGTTTTTGGTGGATAATACACTTTACTGGTTCCCAAAGGGAAGTTCTTGGCGAACGGGTGGGTCTTGTAGTAGTCAACCATCAGGTCGTCAGAAATCACTTCACTAGGAGCTGTCTTTTTCCAAGGCGCCTCGATATGAGTTGTGTTGGATAGCTCTGAAGCGGAGAAATGGCCGTAACTCTTCACGATGAAATTCAAAAGCTCCGCTTGAGAAATTGTGAGGTCCGGCGCCGGACCTTCAGGCTTGATGGGTTGATTTCCCCACGATTTGTACCTCTGATAGACGGACTTCACAACAGGTCCGAACTCCCATTTTTCAAACTTAGCGTCGAACAGCTTCTGTTCAGCCACCAAACTCCACGCATAGGAATAGTACAAAAGCTTTTGAAGCTTCATTGGAGTCACATCCGGAGCATTGTGAAGGATGTGATGGATGACTGTGGGCAGAGTTAAATAGCTCATGAATGAATATAACGAATTGCGAAGGGTCTTCATTCCTCGCAAGACCGGCATCAGCGTTGTTCAATTTCCCCATCGTTCAATACTATTGAACACTCTAAAAATTGATCATTACCTCATTTGCCCAAATCGCTCGATTCGTTTAATTTGGTCTATATGATATCCATGACAGCCAACGAAGCCAAGACTCGTTTTGGCGAATTCATCGACTCCGCGCAGCGGGAGCCGGTTCGGGTCCTTCGCCATGATCGCGTTGTGGGCGTGATGGTCAACCCTCGCGATTATGAAACCATGCGCCTGTGGTATGCCGACCGGTTGATGAAAACCATGGATGCGGTTTCCGATAAAGCGTCTTCACTCGGACTCACAGAGGAAGGAATCGAAGACCTATTGAGGGATGAAGACTGAAAAAAGGCCTATTCCCGAGATCCATCGGATGACATGTTTGTTCATGCCGCCATCGCATCCAATGCGAAATGGTTGGTGACGGGGGATCTGGATCTTCTTGTTCTGAAAAAGGTCGACACCGTTCGAATCATCACCCCCGCAGAAGCAATGGACATGGAGCGATTTCCGCTGTTCTAGTTCGCAAACAATTCAATTTTAAATGACTTAGCTTGCGAACACCGCCCGATCTTTCCCACATTTAAAATTTTCAATTTAAAATTTCTTCAATTCAACCTTCAACCTTCAACCTTCAACATTTCCTCACCGTGCCTTACCTCTGGTCCTTTTCCATCCCTCTCTGCGCCGCGGCTGGCCTTTGGCTCGGCGGACCCTTCGCATGGCTCACGCCCGTCGTCGTGTTCGTGCTGGTGCCGGCCCTGGATGCCTGGATCGGGCGCGACGATCGAAATCTTGATCCCGCCTCCGAAGCCCGTGCCAAATCGAAGCGCCTCTACACCTGGATCCTCTTCGCGTATCTGCCGATTTCCATCGCTCTGATGTTCGCTCTCGGCATTCGCATCACGCAGGCGGACGCATCCCTTTTTGAGCAGTTGGGATGGATTTTGTCCGTCGCACTGAGCACGGGCGGCATCGGCATCACGGTGGCGCATGAATTGGTGCATCGCCGCTCAGTGGTGGAGCAGTGGGTCGGCAAGGGCATTCTGATGACGGTGTTATACATGCATTTCGCGATCGAACACGTGCGCGGGCACCATGCGCTCGTCGCCACCGAGGAAGACCCCGCCACCGCCCGGAAAGGGGAGAGCGTGTACGGATTCCTGCTTCCGAGCATCGTCGGACAGCTCGTCTCGGCCTGGCATCTGGAAGCGCGCCGCATGGCGAAGCTGTCGCGCGGTACGTGGGACATCCGCAACGAAATGCTTCAATTCGCCCTCATCCAGACCCTCTGGCTGCTTGCGCTGACCGCCGTTTTCGGGATGGGATTCCTGCCGATCTACATCCTCACAGCGTTTTTGTCGTTCAGTCTGCTGGAAATCGTGAATTACATCGAGCATTACGGATTGGAGCGCGAGCGCGACGCGTCCGGACGCTATGAACGCGTCGATGAACATCATTCCTGGAACAGCGATCATGTGGTGAGTCGCGCGTTGTTGTTCGAGCTCACGCGGCATGCCGATCATCATGCGCATGCGAGTCGGCCGTATCCGATATTGCGGTCCTTGGAAAAAGGTCCGCAACTGCCCACCGGCTACCCGGGGATGATCCTCGTGGCGCTCGTCCCGCCGCTGTGGTTCCGAATCATGGATCCGAGGTGCTAGATTTACCATCCTACCAACTCACACTCACATCCCCCGGTAGGCCGCTCGCGAACCGCATCAGCGGACTCTCATCATGCACGATGGTGGTCAAGCTGTAGGCTTGGCTCTCATCCGGACCCTGAATCAACCCGATCACGCTCGGATATTGCTCTTCGAGCAGCAGTTTTCCGCGCAGGGTGAGGGTCACTTTCACATCAATCAATTGTCCGTTGAAATTGAACCCGAACAGATCCGGCGGATGGATGCGGTGGCGATGCGTCGGCTCGAATCGCTCATCGGTTGGCTCGACGCCCTCGATGCGGTCGAGCCGGTAGTAGTTGTTGCGCAGGTTGGCCGGTTCCCAAGCCACAAGGCAGCGGTTGCGATGCGTGAAGCCGATGGGTTCAACCATCCGGTCGCTCACCGTCGCCGAGCTGACCGAATGATACCGAATCAATCGAACCCGGGTGGATGCGAGAATGCTTTGCTCGAGCGTTCGGACGAGCGACGAGCCGTGTTCATCGGCGTCGATATGCGGATTCGGAAGATCGGGAAGGTAGAAACGGCCATGTTGGTCGCTTTCCACCGGGTAACCCAGCTCTTTGAGCGTGTTGAGGTAGCGATACACCGAGCGTTCGCTCACATGAAGCTGCCGACATAGCGTGAGAATGCTTTTCGGGGGGCCGGATCGCAGCGTGTGAAGCAAGCGCAAGACGCGTGAAATGCGAGCGTGGACGTTCATGGACAATAGGTGTGTCAGGTTCTGTCAGAGGTCGACAGGCGGATGAAAAGGGTAGGTACTTTGCCGTTCACACACAGCAAAAAGTTAACAACACGACAAGTAACAACGGCTCCGTTGACGCGGGGCCGTTTGTATTTAACTTAGGAATGTACGCAATGCTATTGAATCGGAATAAATTACACCGAACTCATTCAACATTTAAAATTTCAAACCTGCCTGCCGGCAGGCAGGTTTAAAATTGACTTCAATTCAACATTCAACATTCTAAAATGGTCACCCCTTCATTCCCCACATGGCTGTTCAGCGCCTCGAACGCCGCGGAATGTCCGTTGAAGCGACGTTTCCAATCGTTGATGTCGCCTCGGGTGAGCCGTTCGCCGGGGATGGTCCGTTTCACTCGTCCCGCGCCGACTTCTGAGGCCAAGAATGCCCGCACAGCCTCGCGGTTCGACCCACCCACGCCCGACGCGCCATATCCATGAATCACCAACAGCACCCGTTTCCCGCTTAGAACGAGGTTCTTTAGCGCGATCCGCACCGCATCCACAGCCTCAGCGTCGGTATGGGGGCGGTGTTTTAATGAATGGGTAGATAGCATGTTGGAGTGCGATGTGCGGTGTGCGAGGCAAGATGGGCTTGACATGATTTAAATCTCGGCTCAGATTACCGATTACCGATTACCGATTACCGATTACCGATTACCGATTACCGATTAC
>CAYPOI010000129.1:0-3927 GCA_964412365.1 uncultured Chitinophagales bacterium
CCCGCGAGTCCGATTCCAAGACGCGGCTTGCGGGGATGTGGCGGGATAGGAGTCGGCGAAATAGGTCCGATGTCCACCCAAAATTCCGAAGAAATGCTCAAAGCCACGACTGTTCGGATGATGAGCCGGAGTCGAACCCAGATGCCATTTTCCATTGAGTGAGGTTCTATAACCATTGGCCAACATCACATCGGCGATGGTGACCTGCGTGGTATCCATCCCGGTGGTCGGTGGCGGAACATTCGCTTCATGGCCGAATTGCTGCTGATATCGACCGGTCATGATGCCAGCCCTCGACGGACTGCAGACCGTGGCCGTCACATGCGCATCCGTAAAGACGACTCCGTTGCGGGCCAAATTGTCCAGATTCGGGGTGAGGATATCCGGTGACCCTTGGAAGCCGGCATCTTCAAATCCCTGGTCGTCGGTGAGGATGATCAGAATGTTGGGTCTTGTCGTCGGTTTCGCGTCCGGGTCTGGTGCGCATTCGACGATCAGAAAGACAAACATCGCAGCGGCCAAGCAGGTCGAGCGAAGAGTGGAAAAGCGTTTCATACTCAAATCAATTTTGTTAACGCTAACATTTTAATCAAATTATCCCTTCCGCACAATATCGCTTCGAAGCGCTTTTTTTAGCTGTAGACTATTGGTTTGAATGAATGGTATCGTTAACATTACCATAGAATCACAGCGTCCATGATCAAAATTCTTCATTGATGTCCGATAGTCCGATACTCACAGAACCTCAGGCAGACCCATCTGCCGAACATGTTATCATACAGCGCGATGGAAAGTCCGTCCAATCGCATGTGCTCAAGAATGGCAAGAACTTGACGGTCCATCTGACCAACTATGGTGCCCGCATCGTCAGATGGCTGGTGCCGGATTCGTCCGGACGAATCGACGATGTGGTTCTGGGCTACGGCTCCATCCAAGGATATATCGATTCGAAAGAGAGATATTACGGAGCGACAATCGGTCGCGTGGGCAACCGAATCGCCAACGGTCGGTTCAAGCTCGACGGTATCACACACCAACTCACATGCAATCATCCGCCCAACCATCTGCATGGTGGCGGGCATGGGTTTCAGGATGTGGTTTGGGATGTCGTTGAATCGGACAGCCAGTCCATCACTTACCGGCATACTGCCTTGGAAGCGATCGATGGCTACCCCGGAAACCTGACCGTCGACATCCGCTACAGCCTCAACGAGGCCAATGAACTGAAGATGGAATACACGGCCACGACCGACAAACCCACCATCGTAAACCTCACCAATCATGCCTATTTCAATCTTTCAGGAGCAGGAAACGGCACGGTGGCCAAACACAAGATCACCATTTATGCCGATGCGTTCACACCTGTCACGGAAATCATGATTCCGACGGGTGAGATTCTTCCGGTGGATGGAACCCCGTTCGACTTGAGGGTGCCCACACCGATGGACCAACAATGGAACTCGATGGATTCTCAAATCCAGATCGCCGGCGGTTACGACCATAATTTCGTTCTGCGCAAACAGGGCGGATCGAAGCCCGAACTGGCCGCACGTGTCGAAGATCCCACCACCGGCCGCATTTTAGAGGTGGAAACCACCGAACCCGGCATACAATTCTACACGGCCAATGCCCTATCGGGGCAGGATGTGGGCCGTCAAGGCGTTCCATACACACCTCGCACCGCGTTCTGCTTGGAAACCCAGCACTACCCCGATGCGCCGAACCAAGAGCTGTTTCCAAGCATCCGTCTTGATCCAGACAATACCTACCGTAGCACAACGATTTACCGCTTTAAATAACATGAACACACGCGACATCCTTCTATGCATCGCTTTGGCCACGACCGGACTCGCCCTTCTGTCGTCTCCATCCGATGCCCAACCACGTCCGGAATGGGACAATGTAAAGGTGCTTCACGTCAATCGAGAGGAGCCACGCACCACCATGACCATGCCATTGCAGCAATCTCTCAATGGAACATGGAAATTCGCATGGTCGCCGAATCCGGCGTCGCGTCCTGTGCAGTTTTATCGCAAAGGATTCGATGATTCGTCCTGGGGCGATATTCCGGTTCCAGCGAACTGGGAGATGCACGGGCACGGCGTTCCGATCTACACCAACATCCGTTACCCATTCGCCATCGAAGAGAAACGAGCACCAAAAGACGTGAATCCAGTCGGCTCGTACCGCCGCACCTTCACGGTTCCGGATTCGTGGAACGGTCGCCGCACCTTCATCGCATTTGATGGCGTCGCATCCGCATTCTACATCTGGGTGAACGGCCAGCGCGTGGGCTACAGCCAGGAAGGCCGCACCTTGGCTGAATTCGACATCACGCCGCATTTACAGCGCGGCACGAACGAACTCGCCGTTGAAGTGTACAAATGGAGCGACGGATCGTACCTCGAAGACCAGGATTACTGGCGTATGGCCGGTATTTATCGGGATGTGTACCTGTGGAGCGCTCCGAACGTGCACCTTCGTGATTTTCTGATCACATCCACCCTCGACGACACCTACAAAACCGGTGAATTTTCCTTTTCGGGTGAATTCAAGCGGTTTACCAAGGGTCGCGCGACAAGCATATCGGTTGAGCTGAGCCTTTCGGATGCGAGTGGCGCGGAAGTCTATTTGAGCAACACACCTGTTTCGGTACCGGCGACGGGAGCCAGCTTCAGTGTACCGAACCAATCCATCCCCAATGTGAACACCTGGAACGCCGAGCAGCCCTATCTGTACGATTTATCCATCACCGTGATGGCGGAGGATGGAAGCGTGTTGGCCGTCATCCCGAAAAAAGTCGGTTTTCGTCGAGTCGACATCCAAAACGGCCGACTTCTTGTGAATGGCGTGGATGTGCGCTTCCGCGGCGTGAACCGGCATGAGCATTCGCCAAAAACAGGTCATCATGTGACCCGAGAGGACATGATGCGCGACATCGTGATGATGAAACGCTACAATGTGAATGCGGTGCGGACGTCCCACTATCCGAATCATCCCCTATTTTATGAATTGGCCGATCAATACGGATTGTATGTCATTGATGAGGGGAACATCGAAACGCATGAATTCGGCACGACGAACGACAACCACCTCGCGAACGATCCGGCTTGGAAAGAAGCCCATATTTCGCGCGTACGACGCATGATCTACCGCGACAGAAATCATCCATCGGTCGTGATTTGGTCTTTGGGCAATGAATCGGGCGACGGACCGAACATGACCGCGGTCTATGAGTTTGTGAAAGCCACTGACCCATCCCGCCCCTATCACTATGAAGGATCGACGATGGATGGTGGCTCGTTCAATGCCGACATCGGATCGTTCATGTACGCCACGCCTGAGCGAGTGCGACGGTTCATCGATGAGAAACCCGATGTGCCGCTCATTTTGTGCGAATACACGCATGCGATGGGAAACAGCAACGGCAATCTGAAATCCTACTGGGATCTGATACATGCCGATAACAACTTCCAAGGCGCGTTTGTCTGGGATTGGGTGGATCAGGGTATCACTCAGGATGTTCCGGAGCGGTTCAAAGCCACATCCGGCCAAGATCAATTCACGGCGTATGGTGGATGGTTCGAAGACAAGCATGGCATCCAGCACGATGGTAATTTCAATATGAATGGCGTGATGGCGGCGGATATGACGGCGCGTCCAGGCCTGAAGGTGCTTAAATACTATCATCAATATGTGAGCGTGACGGCTGTGGACGTGGCCAAAGGCCAGTTCCAAATTAAGAACCGGTTTGATTTCGTGTCGCTCGACAGTCAGCTCGACGGACGTTGGGAAGTGGTCGAAAATGGCGTGGTGGTCCGTACCGGCGCCCTGACCCATCTTGATATTCCGGCACGTGCCACACGTGATTTCGCATTACCTGCGGATGCGATACAGCCCCGATCGGGTGTCGAAACCCATGTGAAT
>CAYPOI010000130.1:0-3732 GCA_964412365.1 uncultured Chitinophagales bacterium
CGGGGTGCGAATTTCGTGACTCATATTCGCCAGAAATTCGCTCTTCGCCCGGTTCGCTTCCTCGGCGCGTTGACGCGCATCCATCAGCTCATAGGCATAGGATCGACGTTTCAAACTACCTGCGATGATGTCGGCTGTCACCTTGAGCAACGAGATGACCTGTGGTTCCCAGACTTTGGTGCTGTTGACCGAATCGAAGCCCAAAAAACCCACCAACTCGGTTCCGAACCGCATCGGAACAGCCACCAAGGATTGAATGTTCTGTTGTTCGAGGAGTTCGCGTTCATTGGCATACTCATCCGGAATGGCGCTGACCAATGGAATATGAACCGGTTCATTGAAACTGAACGCTTCTTTCCACCGGCTGATGACTGAAAACGGAATGTTCTGAAGATTCTCAATCTCCGGATTCACACCCCCTTCACACCATTCATAGGTGTTGGACATTTCATCCTTAATCGGATCGATTTCGAATGTGTAGACCCTATCCACCAACATCGACGTTCCGAGCTTTTCGAGAGCCTCGGAAACCCGTTGTTCGACATCTTCCACACGGCAACCGATAAGGCGTCCTGAAATATCGACCACCAGATTGTACATGGAGTTCAGATAATTCGTCTGCTTGATGAGGCGGGTGCGCTCCGTGACGTCCCTACCTTCGGCTACGATGAACTCAACCTGATTTAGATCATTGACCACAGGATTGAGTGTGAAATCGATATTGATTTCGCGTGCATTGCCGGAGATAAGAGTCTCCATCCTGACAAATATGCCGGATTTGGCCTTTTTCACCGCGTCTTTGATTTGCCGGCGTACCGACGCATTCGTGCCCCAATATCCCGCTTCCCAAATAGGCTTCCCGATGAACTCGCTCTTCTCTAGATTGCCAAACCGCAGCGCCGTGTTGTTAATATCCATCATGTTTCCATCCAAATCCAGGATGGCAGCCATCTGAAACGACGAATTGAACGTGGCTCGGAACTTGCGCTCCCGTTCACCCATAAGTTTCTCATTGAGAATGCGCTCGTTCACATTTCGCAATATCCCCTCGATGCCATTCATCTTCCCATTCTCGTCGAAGATGATCGATGCGTTCACCGAGGTGTAGACCTCTTTTCCGTCTTCTGTTTTCAGTCGGATCTCAAAATCATTTACGCGTCCGTCTTTCAACAACTGACGGTTCAGTTTTCGATAATCCTCCTCGAAGTAGTAAAAATTGGACACCGGGTTTCCGATGATTTCTTCCCTTGGGTAACCCGAATGAGCATAAATGGATGGAGTGATCTCCTTCACAAGTCCGTTTTTGTCCGATAGGAAATACACATCCTGAATGTTGTCGAAAATAGACCGATACCTCGATTCGCTTTCGATTAGAGCGATTTCGGTATTCTTTCGCTCGTTAATGTCCTGAAACGACCCATACATGTATTCGGAGCGACCATTTTTGAACACCGATCGGCCGGATGCCGCCACCCACACTGGTTCGGAATTGCCCCTGAGGATCTGCAGATCGAAATCATACGGCTCTCCCGTTTTTAGGCAATGGACAAACGCGTTGATCAGCATCTCCCGCTGTTCGGGATGAATGTATTCCAGATTCTGATAGGGATCGGGCTTGACGGATTTATCGACTCCGAAGATGTCGTAGGTCACACTGGTCCAAGTCAATCGTTCGGTTGCCGGATCAAAAATCCATCCACCTACATTATTGATGAACCCGATCTCTTCCAACAAGTTAAGCGCCTTGTCATGATCTGAGTTCAGAATATGCAAGGCGGTCACATCTACACCGATGCACTGAATCGCCTCAGGTGTGCCATCCGAATCCACGAGGGCGAAAAAGTCCCAATCCGTCCACAAATATCCATTCTTTCCATCCGGCTTGCGAAGCAAGACGCGATATACCCGCCCAGGATTTTCCAGGCATTTGGTCACGGTTTCGACGCAGGCCGGATGATCGTCTACAACTATGGTTTCGAGCGAATGGCGACCGATGATCGTTTTCGGATCGAATCCGAATCGTTTGTTGAAGAAATCATTTGTGAAGGTGATTCGCCCTTCAAGATCCGTCCGACACAAATACTTCGACTCCGATTGGAGCAGTGTCTGCAGAATCTGGTCGGAATGATGGGTCGTCATGAACAAAACATATCAAGAGTGAATCAGCAAAGACGGAATTTGCTCATAATTCTTTGATTTTGATGAATCTGAAATCCCTCATTGATTTTCACGCAATCGATACACTTTGTCCCTCGATGTCAGAAACAGATCCGTTCCGGCCGGTCCGCCCCACGCAAGGTTGGTGATCTGCTGGTCGAAGGTCTTCCGATAAAATTCGGTTCCATCGGGGTTGAATACGATCAATCCGTTCGGACCCGTCGTGTATAATCGGCCAGCTTGATCCGTTTTCATTCCGTCGGCGCCACCATTGCTGGTCATTTCGCCAATCACAGCGAACAAACCGGGATTACTTACGTTTCCAACCGCATCCACATCAAACTTCATGATGTTTCCAGTGGCGGAATCGCAGACGTATAGAACACTCTGGTCTGGGGAGAACGCGACGCCGTTGGGAAGGTCGAATTCATCGTACACAACGGATAATGTACCGTCCGTTGCAAGGCGGTATACGCCACTGTAATCGAGTTTCCGGTCTTCCGCTTTCACTCCGAAATAGGGATCCGTGAAAAAAAGAACACCACTTTTGTGATAGACAAGATCGTTCGGACTGTTGAGCCTGTTTCCGTCCACATCCGAAGCCAATGCGGTCAATTGTCCGTCGGCGCCAAGGACACTGACCCGGCCGGCATGTTGCGCAAGGACAAGCCGTCCATTCGGATCGAATGCGAGTCCATTAGAATTTCCGGATGGGGCCAGGAATGTATCCACGCCCGATTCTTCGCTCCAACGGTACACCACATTCGCCGGGATGTCGCTGAATAACAAGTATCCGTCGGGGTGCCAAACAGGTCCTTCCGTGAATCGGAAACCATCAGCGATAACGGTTTCATTTAATGTGAAAGGGGCTTCGGGCTTGGCGCAAGTAGCCAATAGAAGCAAGAATAAGAGCTTTTTCATCAAACGGATATGATTTGGTTCAACTCCCAATATAGAGGTTGCTTCCCTACGAAAACAGATTCCCCTGCCCGCCCGCCTCCGGCCGACGAAAATGCTCGGAGGTGAGCTCGAACGAGGCACGGTTTAGTCCATTTCGATTGGTGTGGATTCGGAACTGATCCCTCACCTGCTGCGCGATCGGACCCGTTCCCTTGAACCGCTCTCCGAACTCAGACTTATTCAAGTCCCCATCCCGATACATCCTGACCCGGTTCAATACTTTATCCGCCCTATCCGGCATGTGAGTGCGCAGCCATTCCTCGAAAATGCCTTTCAGGGAGTATGGAAGCCGCAATAAAGTATATCCCGCAACGGTAGCTCCTGCTTTGGCCGCGGCACTCAGAATCGCAGGGATTTCATGATCGTTGATGGCTGGAATGACCGGCGCCACCATCACTCCTGCCGGAATTCCGGCTAGGGTTAGTTTCGTGATCGCATCCAACCGTCGTGCGGGTCGACTTGTCCGCGGCTCCAAGATGCCGGTCAGGTCCGCATCCAAGGTCGTGATGCTCATGAACACCGCCACACAATTGAAGGATGCTAGTTCCGACAGCAGATCAATGTCGCGCGTGACCAAATGATTTTTCGTGATGATGGACACCGGATGTCGAGCTT
>CAYPOI010000131.1:0-3704 GCA_964412365.1 uncultured Chitinophagales bacterium
CGGCATGCTCTTTTTTCAAGAGCTTCTCCCGCACGTAGGCGGTGATGGCGTCTTCGATGGTGGAGGTCATAGGACGGTGGTGCTTAAAATAATAATGTGAACCCGCCAAACGCCTGTATGGGCAACATCGGATAGCCGATCCAAGGGTTGTAGGCTTTGTTCAGCAAGTTCGTGCCTTTGATGTATAGACCGAATGTACGGTTGAATCGGTAATCAAACTGCGCGTTGATGAGCGCATATCCCCATTCTTGGGTTCCTAGGAGGTCAGTCTTTCTCGGTCCGGAGAAATCGACCCACGCTTTTGTCAAGATTCTGGATGCCGGACGTGCGCTCAATCCCACATAACCTCCAAACACGTCATGAAACGGGATGGCGATTCCACCATCAAATGCGGCATTCTGGAGATAAATGGTTCCGAACGCGGTAAAGGTTTCGGGCACGATGTCGACCGAAGCCGCGCCGTGGATTTTCAGGATGCGGGCGTCGGCGTAGTTCCTAGTCAGGTTCGATGCCGATACGTTGTAATACCCGTAATTCGAGTGGACACCGATTTCGGCGCCGGCTTCGAACCGGATACCCGTTCGATACGCATATTGCGCCAAGCCACGGACTCGATAACCCGTTTCGTTCTCGGAATCGGTGTACTGGTTGTAAAAGCGATTCAGGCGCGTGGAGTTCGCCAAGCCTTCGTTTTCCATGTATCCGTTTACTTCACCCACGATCGTTACGCCGGATGGATGCTTGAACTGAACCTGGATGTCGGGCGCGACGAACACGGCTCCGCCGTTGACAGCATCAAATCCATAGTAGGTGTTCGCGCCAATTCGGGTGTGGATGGTGGAGCCGATGCGCGCATTGTAGGCCAACCGGGCATTGTTCACACCCCAATCCGTCAATCCATTGGTCGTGGCAAGCGTGGCCGACATCCACTGTCCGGGTGTGCCAAGCGTGAAGGAATGATCGATGGAGGCATCCAATTTCGTTTCGCTATTGGATGTGGGAAGTGCCGTATATCCCGACCGAACGTTGAACTCGGTTTGGGAATAGGCATTGCGATGATGGCGCCATTGCAGGTAGCCTCCCGCTTCATTCTGATCGTTCATCGTAGCCGCAAATCCGGTAACCGCGTTGAAATAGCTGAAATCGGAGCGACCGAAGGCGCCCATCGTCCAGCGGCTGCGTTTAGATGTGTTTCGAACGATGGCCACATCCGCATCATGCATCCGAAAGGAGGTGGGTTGGGATGTCGGGTACCCATCCGACGATTGGAAATTCGTTCTGGCTAGCAATAGAGTGCGATCCGATACCGGGATTTCGGCATATACCGCGGCTTCGGGCGTCCAATGATTACCGAACGCGGCGTTGGTCAGCACACGGTGGCGTTCCGGAAACGGGCGAGATTTGTACTCAGGTCCCAATGGACGGTCGATTTCGCTGATGGGAAGGGATGCGACCACCTGCTCCTGACTTTCCAGAAACGGCATCCGGTTCGCATCGATCCTGAACACACGGGGTGTTGGGGAAAAACCGAGAATCGGCTGGCGGGTGATGCCCGCGAAGCGAGCCGTGAAATCACCACGGATTTCGATGTCTTGTGGATCGATGTCGGGCAATAACGTGGCACCGGCATCTTGAGCCGTCAGTCGGACGGTTACCAAAAAACTGAAAAGGATGAAGACAAATCGATTCAAAACAACCCCTGGAAAGTCTAAAGTTAACCAATTCGCATGCGGTTCCAAACCAACAGCACAGGTGCGGCAAGGAGCATGACGATCAAATTCGCTGTGTGATTCAACAAGGCATAAGCCAAGGCATCATTCAGATTAAACGCATAAAGTGCGATGAGAGTCTGTGAAACCACATAATGATAGGTTCCGAGTCCGCTAGGTGAGGGCAATGCGAAACCCAATGATCCGACCACAGCGATCACGAACGCGGCTTCGAACAGGTTGTCGGGACGAACCACCTCTGGAAACGCCCAGAACGGAACCAAGCTCATAAAGGTGTAACCACCCCACATCACAGCCGACAAACTCCAAAATAACACCGGTCGACCCGTGCGCCGGATGGACACCAAACCCGATGCGAACTGATGCGCGATGGCCGAGAATCGGTACTTCCAGCCCCCTTCCGGATACTCGCGGGAGGCAAGGATTCGATAGGCATGACGGATGGCGTAAAAAACGACCACACTCGCGCCGGCCACGATCACCCAGAACACCCAAAAGAACATGAATTCGAGTCGAGCGACGCCCTCATCGCCCACAATCGTGGCCAATACCGCACGATCACTGAGCATCAAAAAGAAGAAAATGGCTAATGAAATGAGCAGAAACACCACATCCAGCAAACGCTCGACGACCACCGTTCCGATCACTTTAGGGAGGTGGACATCCTCGCGGCGGGTCACATACACCGAACGCATCACTTCGCCGAGGCGCGGAATGGCAATGTTGGCCACATAGCCGTACATGAGTCCGGTGAAGAGGGTGAGTCCGTGAACCGGTTTGCCCTCTTCGGCTTCGAGCAACAACTTCCAACGGTAGGCCCGCGCAAAATGGCTCATCAACGCGAGTATGGCGAATGGAACGAACCAACCCCAGCGTAGGGTGCCGAGCAATGCGCCAAGTTCATTCCATTCCACTTGCCGAAGACTCAGCCATAGGAACACAGCGGCTACGCCGATGCCCAAAAGGAGCTTAAGGGCAGACTTCATGCGTCAATTTTCTCTCAGATCGATGATTTCAACACCTGCAGGAGCTTGGATTCGGAACACACCGGAGCTATCCGCCACAAACCGACCGAATCGGAACGTGGTGTTCATGCGATTGTCGGCTTGGTCCACCGCGGTGATGGATACAGGTAAGCCGGATGCGTTCAGAGTGATGTTCGCGTTGCGAAGCAGATCGAAATCGTCTGTGAATTCAATACGGATGGTGGTCCGATCGCCGTTTTTGCCATCAGAGGCGGTAAAACGCTCCGAGCCAGCTTCAAAAAACCGTGATGGCGCGAAATCATCTTCTTCCGGGCGATAGGTGCTGATGATCCACTGATTCCTGGAGCGGTTCAACACATTCGACACGCCATTATGCACCACGATGGTCTGATCGGAGGTTTCCACTTTGTATCCGTCTTTGGCAAGCCAGATGCTGCCAAATGTAACCGTGGAATCGCCAGTGAAAGCATCAACATAGGAATGTTCCATTTCCGCGCGGTAGATTCCGCCGGCTTGGAAGCGGGATTGGAGCCCTTTCAAGGCATCGGATGCCATGAAGGCCACCATCATCCCAGCAAAGAGTACAGGAAGCAGGAGATTACGGTTCATCAAGCGTGCGGAGATGTTCATAGAGGGTTTCTTCATCAGGGATGAGGACGTCCCGCGCCGTGCTACCTTGATACGGACCCACGATGCCGGCGGCATACAGTTGGTCGATCAATCGTCCGGCCCGGTTATATCCGAGTTTCAGTTTGCGCTGGATCAGCGAAACCGAGCCCTGTTGATGCAATACCACCACTTTGGCCGCTTCCTCGAACAGGTCGTCCCGGTCGGAGGCATCGTATGTCGTGGTTTCGTTCGCATCCGGATCCTCGATCTTCGGCAGATAGTAGGGAGCGTTGTACCCGAGTTGGTTTCCGATGAAGGCGTTGATTTTCTCCACTTCCTCGGTCGACACAAAGGCATTCTGCACCCGCACCATCCGACC
>CAYPOI010000132.1:0-3397 GCA_964412365.1 uncultured Chitinophagales bacterium
CATCATTAAAGAGGTTTGCGGAATTTCTGTTGATGAAGCGATGAAGGGGGATGAACGGATGAAGGCATCGCCTGGGACGCGGTACAACCACTATGCGCCGAAGGCGAAGGTCAAGTGGAATGATTTCACAGGAGGACCGGAGGATGGGAGGAAAACGTATAAGATTTCGCACAATGGGGATCTCGAAGATTTAGCCACTCGCTTATATGCTGAATTCCGAAAAGCCGATGAAGCGGGATGTGATGAAATCTGGATCGAGAAGATGGATGCTACACATCCGCTAGCTAAAGTATTGTTGAACCGGATCGAGAAAGCGATGGGTCATTGATTCCCGACCAATATGTCGAGAATCTCCCCTGGGATGAGATCCAAGTGACCCAATCCATCCAAGCTGATTCTCACCGGAATTCCGCTTTCGATGAAGCCTGATCCGCGTTGAAGGTTCGCATCATAGATGGTGATCTGCGCTCCGGTCCGATCGATCACGGCTTCAGCGATCTGCTTCGGATAGGTCCGGGTGCGGATCTGCACCGTCATCCCGATATGCGGTTTGATGGAGATCGGCTGGCGGATGTAGCCGATGATGTGGGTCGGTGTGGGGGATGCGATCAATACCAGCGGGTCTCCCCCATTCAAGTACGCGCCATTCTGGACAAACAATTTTGCGACCGTTCCGCTGATTGGTGCCGTCAATACCGTTGGCTTGAACTCCTGATAGGCTTCTTCCATCTCCGCTTCCAATGCGGAAATACCTAGTGTAACGGGGTCGCTTGCGGATGACGCCGTTCCATTCTCGTAGGTAATCAATCGTGCCATCTCGCGTTCCATATCGGTGATGAGTGATTTCTTCGCTTCGTAGGCGCTGGTGACGAGTGACAATTCCAAGGTCGCATCTTCCAACTCCTGCGCGGAGATCAGATTTTTATCAAACAATTCCGTCATGCGCTCGGTCGTGCGGAGCAGTTGGATGCGACGGATGTTCAACGATTCGAACTCGATGGTTTCATTGATCACATCCAACTGAAGCGAAATCAGATCGATGCGGTTCCGTTGCACGTCCGAAATCGGTTCTTGCGTAGCCTTCATCAGCTCGATCTGCGTGCGAAACACATCCAGCTTGGCCTGTAACATCGCGCTGTCGGCCACGGCAACCGTGGCGATCACATCCCCCACTTCCACCACGTCAAATTCTTGAAGCGAAAATCCTTGCACTTGACCGATGAATGGTGCGCTCACATAGGCGGTGTCGGCCACCACTTTCCCAACGAAAGACGATTGCTGCGTCTTGCTTCCCCATAGCGATACGACGATCACCAAAACCACGAAAAAGGTGATGACCGGCACGAACCGGGTTCTGAATTCCCGAAGTTTTTGGCGGAAGGGGGTTTGAATGGGTTGCAACATGCTCATACTTCGGACTCATCTTCGGTGAGCATCGAACTGACGGAATGCACGCCACGAACAGATTTCATTTCATTGACGAGGATGTCAATTTTGGATGGGTCCCGCAGCCTCAACCGATACGACAAAAAAACCCCATCCGTGCCCTCACGCACGCGCTCGGTCACCTTCACCCATTTGATACTGTGGCGATGCAGCAGTGGCACGAGCGTCCAGTCCTGATCTTTGGGTTCATCATATTGAAGATTCAAAATCAGGTCGAAGCGTTGGCGTGATCCGAAATTCGTGAACCATATATAAATGAAGGCGGTGGACATCGTGAGCGTCCCCACAATCGCCGTCGTGAACTTCTGAGTTCCGGATGCGAGCCCGATCACAATGAGCGTGAGGATGTAAACGGTATCCAAGGTGTCTCGCAGGATATTCCGAAAGCGGACGATCGCGAAGACCGCGAGCAAGCTGAACGCGGTGACGATGTTGTTGTCGAGCACCATCATCACCATCGATACGGTGATGGGAATGATGATGAGCGAACTCACGAACGATCGTGAATAGGACAATCCCGAATGGGTGTACATGTAGATCCAAGCCAGGAGTTGTCCGCACAGAAATGCGAGCAGCAAGGCCATGACCAGCGTGGGCAGGTCGGTGGGGATCGGCGCGGTGTCGCCAAATCGAAACCAATCGTTCATCCGTAATTCCCAATTGTAACGTTCTGTGGATAATGAAGCATCACCAGTCCAGCTGCGTATTTCGCGGCCGATTCGGGATGCAAGTGGAACGTCTGCACGATGTCTTGAAACCAATTGGGATATCGATCGGTGAACTTCAGTTCCAAAATCACCAGGTTACCGAAAACCAGAACAGGTTCAAGATGTTTGACGGAGTACCGGATGTCGTGTTGGATGGCGGAGGTCACGTGTCGGTCGAAGGTGACCCGGATGCTGTTTCCCAAGTCACTCTGATACGCCTCCCTCATATAGGAGACATGGGTGCGGGGCGTGGCATCGAGCTCGTTTCGTAAATGGCAAAAATACTGAAGTGCGGAAAGTTGCTCCGTCGTCTGCTTGAACAAGTGTGATAAAATCGGGGTCTGTCCGGCAATCAATTCATCAACCGCTTCGCGATGCACAATCGCTCGGCGCTTGGTGATGACTTTGTCGTGGCGACGTTTCACTTCCAAATAAACCGGCTTCCCTTCCCCATTGTCGTAATACCGGATGCGCAGTTTGTATCGATTCCGGTTGCCGTTAATGGTGTCGCGATAGGTGTCGAGGTCGGGCGAGTCGAGATAGATGCTATGAACAGCGTAAGATAGGTTAGGCTGGGTAGCGCCGAAACGGTCCACATCCAAATAGGATTCCACGAATTGCCGGATCTGTAATGCCGTATGCTCCGATGTCAGATACTTGTATTCGAATCGTTGACGTTGGAGCGAGGTGTCTGACATGGATGGGAATAGGTGCCGATAATTGACGTAGGATGACCTGAAAAGATAATGGTTTCTTAACATGGTCCCAACCTCCAAGGCTTTTCAGATTGTGAAACAAAATGTCGATTCTGGTTTGACTGATGTGGCTCTTAAACCGTATATTTGTGGCTCTATTCCTCGGTAGCTCAATGGCAGAGCATGCGGCTGTTAACCGCAGGGTTGCTGGTTCGAGTCCAGCCCGGGGAGCAGATTCAGGGACTGATGTGAAAACGTCGGTCCCTTTTTTGTTACACATCACTCGATTTGCTAACCGCGGCTGTTATCCCGACGCAGTCGGGATGCTGGTTCGAGCCTGCCTGCCGGCAGGCAGGTCCAGCCCGGGGAGCAGATTCAGGGACTGATGTGAAAACGTCGGTCCCTTTTTTGTTACACATCACTCGATTTGCTAACCGCGGCTGTTATCCCGACGCAGTCGGGATGCTGGTTCGAGCCTGCCTGCCGGCAGGCAGGTCCAGCCCGGGGAGCAGATTCAGGGACTGATGTGAAAACGTCGGTCCCTTTTTT
>CAYPOI010000133.1:0-3286 GCA_964412365.1 uncultured Chitinophagales bacterium
GCTGGTTACATTTAGGTGAACGTAACGCCTTTGACACACTTTTTGAAACACTCTCACGGTCAACACTATGAGCTTTAATCTTAATAATTCAACATTCAACCTTCAACATTCAACATTGTTTTAGTCAACATTCAACCTTTCCCAAGTAAGGGTTCCCACCAAGCACGATTTTCCATGTACCAAGAAACGGTCTTCCGGATCCCCGATTCAAAGCTTTCTTGGGGTGACCAGCCGAGTTCGGTTTGGAGTTTGCTGGCATCGATGGCGTAGCGGCGGTCGTGACCTTTGCGGTCTTCCACATAGGTTATCAAACTAGCCCGGTCCTTCAGGGCCGGGTTTGGATGCGGATAGGCCTCATCCATCACCTTGATGAGAGTGTTCACAACGTCAATGTTCTTCATCTCGGCACCGCCGCCCACGCAATAGGTCTCGCCGGAACGCCCGCCGCGAAGCACGGTCATCAGTGCGCGCACATGATCTTCGACATAAAGCCAATCACGAACGTTCAATCCGTCGCCGTAGACCGGTAGCGGTTTGCCGTTATGCAACTTGAGGATCATCAACGGGATGAGCTTTTCCGGGAAATGGAACGGACCATAGTTGTTCGAGCAATTCGTGATCACAACCGGGAGGCCGTAGGTATGAAACCAGGCACGGACGAGATGATCCGATGCGGCTTTCGACGACGAATACGGACTCCGTGGATCGTAAGGCGTGGTTTCCGAAAAATAGCCGGTGTCGCCTAAGGAGCCAAACACTTCGTCGGTGGACACATGATGAAACCGGAAGCGAGCCTTGCCCGCCGCATCGAGCGATTCGTAATGACGCATGCTTTCTTGAAGCAGCGTAAAGGTCCCGTTGATGTTCGTTTGGATGAACTCGCCGGGACCGTCGATGGACCGATCCACATGGCTTTCCGCCGCGAAATGGATCACCGCATCGGGCGCAAAGGATGCGAACAGGTTGCGAAGCGCGGGACCGTCGCCGATATCGATCTTGTGATGCGTGTGGCGATCGCCATAAGACGCGAGGCGCTCCAGGGATGCGGGATTTCCGGCGTAGGTCAGCTTGTCGACGTTGGCAAATTGAACCAAAGGATCGTTGGCCAGCCAGTAGGAAACAAAATTGAAGCCGATGAACCCGGCGCCGCCGGTGAGGAGAATGCGCATGCGAAGAGGCAATGTTGAAGGTTGAAGGTTGAATGGGAAAGATAAGAATTTATGGGGTCGTAGGGGCGCGTCGCACGCGCCCTCAATAGTCGAGCGCGCCCTCAATTGAATCTAGCCGAGGGCTCAAGCCCTCGGCTAGATGAAGCAGCGTTTTCATATCCCCCAGCTGAAGCTGGGGGTCAATGTTAAGAGGCGTCGATGTTTAGCTGGCATTTCGTATAGTGTATCTTAACGATTACCCCCACCTTAAGGTGGGGGATCACCAAGCGCCACCCCCATGTCCCTAACCAACATCCTGCGCCGCGAAGGCGGCTTCGTCGACCACCCTGCCGACCGTGGCGGACCCACCAAATACGGTATCACCGCCGCCACCCTGGGCGAATGGCGCGGCCTCGGCCGCCCTGCCTCACGCGAGGAGGTGAACGCCCTCACCGAGCGCGAAGCCCGAGCCATCTACACCAAGAGCTATCTGAAAGACCCCGGATTTTCCCAGATCCGAAACGCCAAACTGCGCGATCTATTGCTGGATTGCGCGGTGCACCACGGTCCGCGACGCGCCGCCATCTGGCTTCAGGAAGCCGTTGGAGTGAAGGCGGATGGAATCATCGGACCGATGACCATCTCCAAAACCAACAACCGCACGTTGAGAGCCTTCGCGTCGCTCAGGATGCAGCTCCTATCCAAGCGCATCGTCTTCCTCGGGGAGCTGATCACCAAAGATCCCAAACAAGCCGTCTTCGCGAAGGGGTGGATGGTGAGGGTGGCGGAGTTTTTGGGATGACGGGAAGATGTGCATAGAGCCCAGAGCATAGTGCTCTAAGCTCTAAGCTCTATGCTCTATGCACACGCCTGCCGTATCTTCCCCCTTCCTACCCCCACACCCCCATGATCCTTTTCGACGCTCTGCACGTGAACCGTAGCGGTGGCGAAGTCCTGCTCGATGTGCTTATCGAGGGCTTGCTTCCGCACCAAGAATCCATCCATTTTCTGCTTGACGACCGGCTCAAGGGCAAGTTCGACGGTGCCGGACTGAAACACCTGACTTATCTGCCCGCGACGTTGATGAATCGGCACCGGTTCTACCGGTCAAACCAACATCGGTATGCTCGGATGTTTTGCTTTTCCGGGATTCCACCTACGGTGAAAACGGACGGAGAATGCTTGGTCTACCTCCAAAACACGCTGTTGATCGATCACCCGGGATGGAGGCATTCTGCCGCTCTGAAATTGGCACTTCGACAACTTTACATGCGGTTGTTCGGTGGACATGTGGACGGATGGGTCGTTCAAACCGAACACATGCGCCACATCGCAGCCCGGTTCTTCAAATTGAAACCGACGGATGTGGCGGTGCTACCTTTCTTCAAGGATCCGTTTCCGGTTCCGGAACGGATACCTCGTTCTGGCTTTCATTTTTTGTACACGTCCGAGGGATACCCGCATAAGAACCATCTGCGTCTGTTCGAGGCATTCGAGCAGGCCTCAACGATTCATCCGGACATCGTGTTGCATGTGACGATCAGCGATGAATTCCAAACGTTGAAGGTGATGATACAGACCCTGAATTCAAGAGGGGTGAAGATCGTGGATCATGGATTCGTGTCGCACCCAGAGCTGATCCGTCTCTATGCTTCGATGGATTGCCAAGTCTTTGCATCGCTTACCGAATCGTTGGGTATCGGTCTGATTGAGAGCGCACAGGCCGGACTTCCTGTGATTGCCGCAAACCGCCCTTACGTGTTCGAATTGATCGAGCCGACGGCTACGTTCGACCCGTTGAGCATTAAATCCATTGAGGCATGCCTGCTGGATGTGGCGTCGAAACCAACTGATCCGGCTTCATTGCGGGTGCGTTCCCAACTGAGCGAGTTGGTTGGGAGGATTGTTGCGGAATTATGAGCTTTTTATCATAGCCGAGGGCGTTTTGAACACTAGCCGAGGGCTTAAGCCCTCGGCTAGATGATTATTTCGCGTTCCTCATCCTGAGCCGCCTGCCTGCCGGCAGGCAGGCGCAGCGGCGAAAGACCTACGTCAACCGTCATCCGTACCGCGTCTCATCAACACAAACAACCCCGTCGCCGCGGGCACAGCTTTCGATACCGTAAAGTCCATCGCGT
>CAYPOI010000134.1:0-3253 GCA_964412365.1 uncultured Chitinophagales bacterium
GTGCTTCCTCCCTTGAACATCAACGCACGTGAAGACAGAGGATATGAAGTTGAAATGACCTACAACAGCAAGGTCGGCAAACTGCGTTATTTGGTTTCGGCCAACATGTCGCACTCGCGTGAGAAGTACGTGCGTTGGGCCGAACCTACCTATGATGATCCGGACGAAGCCCGTTTGTACAAACTTCAAGGCAATTACGTAAACCGCTTTATTGGATATAAATCCAGCGGCATGTTCATGACCCAAACCGCCATCGATAACCATGAAGTCGATCAGGATGGACAAGGCAACGTGACTCTTCGTCCGGGCGATATCCGCTATCGGGACTTGAACGGAGATGGAGTCATTGACTTTCGTGATCAGACCGATATCGGCCGTGGCGCGTTCCCAGACATGTCGTACGGCTTCACGGTTGACCTGAGCTATGGTGGATTCAACATCAATGCCTTGTTCCAAGGTGCATCGAAGTTCAATTTGAACATGGTGGGTCGTGCCAGAGGACCCTTCGATAACGACGGCATCCCACACCTGTATCAGTATAAATATCGTTGGACGCCCGATCCGAACAATCCGGACGTGAACATCAACAAAAATGCAAAACTTCCGGCCATTGAAATCCCTGGTATCGGAAGCAATGTCAACAACAGTTTGACCTCTGATTTTTGGTTGCGTGATGGCACCTACCTACGCTTGAAGAGTTTGAACTTCTCGTACACGCTGCCGAATCAAATGGTCAAGCGTGCGGGACTGAGCAACTTGAAATTCTATGTGGCTGGTAGCAACTTGGTGACATGGGATCGCTTGGGGATCTTCAGCGGATCGTTCGATCCTGAAATTCCGACAACCAGCGCGGGCGGTTACCCGAACGTTCGCACGGTCACCTTCGGTATTGATGTACAAATCTGAGGATCACGCCATGAGAAAGCAACACAACACCACCACGATAATGAAACAAAAAACCACTCTGTCGCTTTTGGCATTGAGCCTATTGATGGTCTTCACGGGATGTGAGGACATTGTGAACAAGAGCCCACGAAGCAACATCAACGACGCGGCCGTTTGGGCCGATCCGGTTCTGGTGGATGCCTACATCACCGATGTGTATGCCAACACCGAGGTTGGAAACAATGTGTTTCCAGCGGGTGAAGCCTATAATGCGATGTGGCAAACTGGAGCCAATGTGATCGGTGCTGAGCATACGCTCTTCGCCGCATGGCAGGGTCCTCTTGGTCAGCTTTCGCAACCGAACTTGAATGGCGTCGATTTCCCTGTTCCAGGGCTCTTCGCCCATTGGCGCTGGGGGAATATCCGCCGTGCCAATACCATTCTCTCTCAGCTTGAAGCGTCCGACCTTACGTCCACCTTCAAAACCAGTCGCAGTGCCGAAGTGAGATTCTTGCGCGCATTCATGTACTTCCGCCTTGTCAAACGCTATGGTGGCGTACCGCTCATCACAGAAGCCCAAGGCATCGATGCCGACAGCACCGAAATCATGCGTCCACGGAACTCCGAGAAAGAGATCTATGATTTCATCATCACTGAAATGGATGCGATCTCGGAGGATCTCCCATGGAAGAGTCAAGCGGGCCGAGCCAATCGTGGCGCCGTACTGTTGCTGAAAAGCCGTGCCGCTCTCTACGCGGCAAGTATCGCTCGTTTCGGAACCATTCAAATGAACGGATTGCTCGGTATTCCAATGGCCGACGAGACCGCATACTGGCAAGCTGCGTATGATGCGTCAACCCGATTGATTCAAGAAGGGCCCTTCGTACTATTCAATCAGATTCCAGACAAAGTCGAGAACTTCCGCCGCATATTTGATGTGGGTTCGATGACGACACAACCGGAAGCCATCTGGGGCGAGGTATTCAACGGCATCGAAAAACATCATGGTTTTTCGCAACAATCGTTGCCTCAGGGTCCAGCCTTGGTATGGAATTCGAACTTCAACGTCCTGTACGACATGGTCGAATTATTCGACTTCAAAGACGGCAGCTCCGGCGCCATTCCACGTGCGACACTCACAAGCCGAGAATGGAGCATTCAAGAATTCATACTCGACCGCGATCCCCGCTTCCTGGCCAGCGTGTTTTATCCAGAAATGGAACTCTTCGATCAAACGATTTATTTTCATAGCGCTACGCTGGTCAACGGCCAACGTCGCACCTCGGGTACGATCGACAATGTATGGCCGGCGCAAGGACCTCCACGAAACAGGACACGTTCTGGATTTCACCTGCGCAAGCGGTCCAATGAACGTTTCGTGACCAGCGGCACCGATCCAGACGATAACGACATCATCACATTCCGTCTTGGTGAGGCCTATCTGAACGCGGCCGAAGCGGCATTCTACCTGAATTTGCCGAACGAATCACTCACTCACATCAACGCCATCCGCAGCCGTGCCGGCATGCCCAACCGCACGATGATCACCGAAGACTTCATCCGTCAGGAACGCCAAGTCGAACTCGCGTTCGAGAACCATCGCTACTGGGATCTTCGTCGCTGGAGAATCGCGGAGCAAACATTAAACGCGTACCGTGCCATCGGAATTGATTGGGTGAAAAACTGGACGACCGGCAATTATGTGATCACGATCAAGAACGTGGAAGGAAGCCCGAGAATCTTCCTGCCACGACACTATTACTTGCCATTGGGATTGAACCGGGTATCAGAAAATCCCAACATGGTGGAAAACCCCGGTTACGGATACTAACGGATTGGTTTAGGGGATCATGCTCAGCGATTTGAACGCATCAAATCGACGCGTGATCTCCTCTTCCGTGAGAGTGAACAACCGTTCCGGACCGAATTGCTCCACGCAGTAACTCGCCATCACACTTCCGTAGATCACGGCGCGACGCAAGTTCGCATCGCCATAGTCGCCGGTTTTCGACAACCATCCGGCGAAGCCGCCCAAGAACGTGTCGCCAGCACCAGTCGGATCGAAAATATCGATGACCGGGTATGCCGGAGCCGAGAATATGCTTTTGTCTGTGAATAACAGCGCGCCGTGTTCGCCTTTTTTGATGATGAGGATTTTCGGTCCCATCTCACGAATGGCATTGGCCGCTTTGATGAGGTTCGGCAAACCAGACAACTGACGCGCCTCCGAATCATTGATGATCAACACATCCACACGCTTGAGGGTGTTTTTGAGATCATCCGGCCAGCCTTCGATCCAAAAATTCATGGTGTCGCAGATCACGAGGTCGGGCTTGGTTACTTGATCAAGCACCATCGACTGTAGACT
>CAYPOI010000135.1:0-3236 GCA_964412365.1 uncultured Chitinophagales bacterium
TCCAGTTCACTCGTCCGGATCATTTCTGGACGCCACGTGAAGTCACCATCCCCGTCAATAAATCGATGCTGAGCAACGAGTTCGAAGGCACGACGGTGGACCAGCTTGACGACGAGCTCCGATTCTTCTACGAAGGCAATTTCTTGGGTCAAGACGCCCAAGCAACTCGCATGTACTACACCCGTGTGCAAGACGACATGGTGATGGATATCCTTCGTACGAACGAATGGAAACGTCCGGTCTATTTCGCGATTACGGTTTCGTCGGACGGACAGCTCAATCTTCAGCCGTATTTCCGTCTTGAAGGGAAAGCCTTCCGCGTCGTTCCGGCCAAACATGATGATCCGTTCGGAGTCGTCGACCCCATCATTCATGGAAACCGTCTCCGCTCGTTCCGCTTCCGCGAAATCGACAATGAGAATGCCTATTTCGATGAGAATATCCGTCGGATGATGGACAACTACCGCACTGTGATCACACGCCAAGCGCAGGAATGGGGTCGAGCCGGACAACGCGACAGCGCCTTGGTCTGGTTGCGATGGGGCGAAGAGCAGATTCCATTCACCACCATCCGTGGCGATCTCACATCAATGGTGACCTATGCCTATCGGTATGTTCAATTGGGTGAAACCGATCGGTCCGTCAGCTTGGCCAAAGAGGCGATGGGCGATATCGAGCAATCCATGATTCGCAATATGGAACGGATCGATCGCCAGGAGGCCGTCATGCTCGCACTTGAAGAGGACATGCAAGCGAACCGGAACGATCTGTCGAAACGTCGCACGATTCAGAACCAAATCCGCAGCATGAACAGCCAGCGCGAAACCTTGGTTCGGGAAATATCCTTCGATTCGAGCCGTTTCATGATCGCGCAGCACATCTTCTTTGAAGCGGGATTAACGGATGAAGCCCTTGCGATCTCCGACAAAGTGGCGACGATCACTGGGCAACGGATACCGTTCCCTACATCTGCCGAAGAGAGCAAAGCCAACGTTCAACGCATCATGGGTGATTAAAACCACCCATTTCATGCCTATATTCGAACCATGATACAGGAACTGAATCGCGAATCG
This sequence comes from uncultured Chitinophagales bacterium, assembly GCA_964412365.1. Lineage (GTDB taxonomy): Bacteria > Bacteroidota > Rhodothermia > Balneolales > HLUCCA01 > CAMTWZ01. The sequence goes on from CAYPOI010000135.1 coordinate 1,074, forward strand.
ATCATCGAAAATTTGACCTCGTTGTTCAATGTGGAAGCCAAGACGTCGGGCAACATGGTACGTTTCGAAATCAAGGATGCCGAAACCAACCGCAAACTCGCTCTCGAAATCCACTTGGATATCGAAGTGGACGGACTCCTCACGAACATGGTCTCCGTTTATTCGGCAAGCGCGTTTTTGCAACTACACAATTGCAATGGGTTTTTGACCAGCGACCTGCTCGAGCAAGTCACCTTCTTCGGCAAGCAGAACGGCCTTACAAGCGGGCTCATCGTTGAGAAACAAGCCGGTTGCAGCCTTTATGCCAATGTCGAAGATTCCATCTTACGTGGTGATTTCACCAAAATTGCGCCCGAGCTCATGATGAGTAGCGTGGCCCTTTCCCTCACAGATACCATAGATTTCGAAGGATTCACTTTTGACGACTAATCCCGGAGCCGGAACCGAACTCGACCTGATCAACGACTCGGGTCAGGACATTCCTGTAACCGAATCCATCGCCCTAGCCTGCATCGAAGCGGTCAGTTCGGGCGAAGGCGTCTCCTTCTCCATGATCGAACTCGTGTATGTCGACGAAACCGAGATTCTGGATGTGAACAAGAATCATCTGAAGCGGGATTATGTCACGGATATCATCTCGTTTCATTACCACGATGAGGGCGCGAAGGAAAATCTGGAAGGCTCCTTGGTGATGTGCGCATCGCGCATCGAAGAACAAGCCCAAGAATTGGGTGTTCCCGTCTTGCATGAATATTCCCGAGTATTGATTCATGGTTTGCTCCATGTGTGTGGTTTGGATGATGGCACACCTGCAGACAAAGCCTTGATGACCCAAAAAGAAGACATCTACCTCAGCTCCATTGGCTAGTTCACAACAACATATCATCGATCTGATCGTGGTGTTAGTCAAACGTCTCCAAATCGGCGAAGACTTGACTACGTTGCCGGAAGAATCCGTATCCGGATACAACCCGTCGCAACTGAGTGCGGCCTATTCCTGGATTCTGCAAAAGTACCCGACAATCGCCGGGTCCCCATCCCCTCGCGTGCTTCATTTCGCCGAGCGGATGATGATCTCCCCTGCCGCTTATGGTTATCTGCTCGATCTGGTGAATTTGGGCGTGTTGGATGCACTCGGACTCGAAAAAGTGATTGAAAAAGTGATGTTTCAGTCGTTGGAACGCGCACCCTTGGAAAAAATCAAGGCGATAGTGACTGAAGTGTTGTTCGATAAAGGCACCTCCTTAAGCGGTAACGAGACGATCCATTGATCCGCTCTGTTCTCGATCTCATTCGGAAGCATATCCCTCCTGCGGCCACGCCGCAACCCACGCTTCCTGTTGCCTCTCCGGCACCTGTGGCCCACGCAAAGAAATCTTGGTTGGAGACGATTCCTCCGATTCTGGCCGCATCCTTCGTGCTGTCGTTTTTTTGGGATCATGAGGCGCTGATCCGCATCCTGTCTGTCAGCGGCTTGATCGGCTTCGGAACGAATTGGTTGGCTATCACCATGTTGTTTCGGCCACGATACAAGCGTCCGTTGCTTGGCCACGGATTGATTCCGGCCCAGAAAGAACGCATTGTCGAGAAATTGTCGCAAGCTGTGGTTCAGAATCTGATCAATCCGGAAGCCATTCGTGCGAAGTTGGTGACCTCAGGCGTATTTGCCGAGTATCTGGGTCGCATTACCGAGCAAACCCGTGCTATCGTGCAGCAGGATGCGTTTCGCATGGACTTGAACGAGTTCATCCTTCAACAAATCCGAGATGTGGTGGCGGACGAGGACTTTCGAAAAGATATCGCGACCGGACTGATGGAGCATGTTGAAGAATCCGTCTCCGATTCGAGTCTGGAACGCATGGCATTTAGCGTGTATAAGAAAACCCGTACCGAGCACTGGAATCGGATTGTGGATAAAGCCCTGCTCAACTTGCCGGAGCTCGTGGAACCTCATTTGGTGAAAGTGCATGATTGGTTGGATAGCCTGCCGGATGAAGTCAGTAGCCAATTTGCCGATGTCGAAAAACGACTCATCGACAGCGTGTACGATATCATGATGCGCCTCGACCTTAAATCGCTCATGGCCAATAACTTGCGGAATTATGATGAAGGCCGACTCGAATCGCTTATCAAAGACGCCACGCTCGATCAGTTGCGTTACAT
>CAYPOI010000136.1:0-3139 GCA_964412365.1 uncultured Chitinophagales bacterium
GGTCACTATTACCGAATTCAAGGGAAATCGTTTTTGATTGAGTTTGATAATGTCCAAAATAAGGCCAATCACATTCATACCGTATGGAGAGATTTTGACGGAGATTTCGGCAGGGATCTAATTAGAGAACATTACAAGAATTCGGATCATCATAAACATGATGAATAACAATGCCTATCAGCACCTACCCAAAAGTGGCGGTTCATTGGGTAAATCAAGCTTTGTGCACCTATCAATGTTAGTGCTTGGTTGACAATACTACTTCAACCACCGATCAAAGTACTCCGCCATCCGGCGATATTCATCATACCAGGCGGCGGGCTTCACGAAGGAGTGCCGCTCGGTAGGGTATACCATCAGCTCGAAATTCTCATTTCCGCTCTGGATCAACCGTTCGATGTACTGCATCGCGTCCTGAAACCCGACATTGTCGTCAATCAAGCCATGGAACATGATCATCGGGCGACTCAGCGAATCGGCATGCGTCAGCGGTGAGCTCCGCAGATAGTTTTCCTTGTCTTTTTCGGGATGTCCCAATCGCGGACCCGTATACCCCGGATTCGCCCAGAAATAATTCTCCCAATTCGTCACGGCCCGAAGCGCCGCGCCCACATGGAACCGGTCCGGTGCATGGTGCAAGGCATACAGCGCCATGAATCCGCCATAACTGCCTCCATACAATCCCACGCGGTTCACATCAATGATGCCTTCTTTCGCCACATGGTCGATGCCGTCGATGATGTCTTCCAGCTCATATTTCCCCATCCATCCCGTCACATCTTCGCGGAATTTCCGCCCATAATTCAGACTGTGGCGGTAATCCACCTCGATCACCACATATCCTTTCATCGCCAGCCAGTGGTGGAACATGTATTCGCGGTAATAATTCTGCGACCAACCTTTGTACACGTTCTGAAGCGAGCCGGCGCCATGCACAAACACGATCACAGGATGTTTCTTGCCAGGCTCCATCACCGGCGGACGAATCACTTCCATCGATAATTTGGTTTCCCCATCACGCCCGGTGAAACGCACATACTCCGGCTCCAGCCATTCAATGGCTTTGAATCGGTCGGGGATGGAATTCGTGAGGCGCACTTCCCGATTCGGACGACGCAGATTCAGCGAAAACAAGTCCGTCGGCGTGTTGAAATAGGTTTTTCCATAGACAATGGTCTGATTGTCGCCACTTACGCGGAAATCCTGCCGGAACGCGGGTTCGGATGTCAACTGACGCGTGGTTCCGCGGGCCACATCCATCAGATAAATATGACGCTCGCCCGGATCCACTTCGGTCGACACATAAATGATCTGATTCGCATCCAACCATTGATACCACGTCACCTGCCAATCGCCGGATGTGAGTTGTTTCAGTCCGCTTCCATCTGGATTCACAGTGTACAAATGATTGTATCCCGACTGTTCGGATGTGAAACTCAACACCTCTTTCCCGGGCGCGAAACGCACATCGTTGAAGCCGCTCGTGATCCATCCCTGCGTGGAATCGGTGAATAGAACATGGTAAGACGCATCACTCAGATCATACACGCCGATTTCCCGGGTTTTTTGATAATGATCGGTCTGATCCACACCCACATACCGACCCGATTCGCTGATGGGAACACCGACCATGCGGATATCCCCTTCAATGAGCGTTTGGATGTTCCGGGTCTCGACCTCGACGAGGTGCAATTTGGGACGAGTGAAGCCACGCTTCGATGCGCCTGACGTCACAAAATGACCTGCATATTCCGGAAAAAAGATGTCCCTGTGTCCGGAATTATCGACGCTGCTCAAGATGAGTCGTGAATTATTGGTTGCCCAACCACGCACTTGGAAGTTCGGGTCTGTTGCTTTTTTATTGGTCACGCGACGCACCGATGTCGTGGCCACATCCGCCATCCACACATCGCCTTCGTTCACAAACGCCACGAGTTTGCTATCCTGACTCCAGACCGGCATGAAACTCGGCGACGGGGCCGAAAAAAGCACTCGTTTCGCACTTCCGTCCGGGTTGCCGATCATCAACGTGCCGCGCTCTGTGAAGATGGCGCGCTTTCCATCCGGCGATTCGGTCCCGCGTTGCGGACGCTCTTTGATCTGCTTGAACCCGCTTCCATCCAGATTCACACTGAAAAACTCATCCGCTGTAAACGAGGAGTCGTTCCACGTGTAGACGATGGATTTGTTATCCAACGAAAACGCGTTCATGGACGGTCGTACGCCGGCCAGGTAGGGCTCGTGGAAAATACTGCGCAGGCTCAGCGTGTCGAGTCCCTTCTGCGCTGACGCTTCGCTAGAGACAAGGGTTAAGAGACAAGAGACAAAAAGAGAAGAGAGGTTTTTCATGATTACTTGATGGCGGTGGTCATGTTTTCGATGCCGGTTTTGGTGATGATGATGTTGTCTTCGATGCGGATACCGCCGAAATCGAGCATGGATTTCAGCTTGTCGACATTCAGGAATTTGGCGACGGCCGGATTCTCGAACGCCGGTTCGAGCAAGGCCGGAATGACGTAACAACCCGGTTCGATGGTGACAACCATGCCCGTCTCCAGAGTGCGGCGGGCCCGCAAGTAACGCAATCCGGGACGATCGATGCGTTGCACGCCTTTCGGATAGCCGCCGGGATCGTGGGTGTCGAGTCCGAGGAAGTGTCCGAGTCCGTGCGGGAAGAAGAGTGCGAAAATATTGTGCTCCATCAGCGCATGGGTGCCGCCGCGGACCAACCCGATGGCAGATAGATCATCCATCAACACACGCGCGCTCAACAATTGCAAGTCTTCCATAGCCACACCAGGTTTGGCGGCATCGAGCGCGGCGGTTTGCATGTGCAAAACGGCGGCATAGATCTCTTTCTGGATGGTGGTGGCTTTGCCGTTGATGGCCCAGGTCCTGGTCAGATCGGCCGCATAGCCTTGCACTTCAGCGCCGGCATCGATCAGGTACAAGTCCCCATCCTTCAACTTCCTATGGTTTTCGGTGTAATGAAGTATGGCGCTAGCCGTGCCTGAACCGTGGATGCCGTTGTAGGGTGTGAACACGCTGCCCCGCTTCTGGCACTCATATTCATAGAGGGCTTTCACTTCGTACTCGAACATCCCCGGGCGGATAGCGGCCTTCACGGCATCATGAGCGG
>CAYPOI010000137.1:0-3130 GCA_964412365.1 uncultured Chitinophagales bacterium
AGTCCGAACGCGATGTTCGTTTCGACGTGAATGATATGCGCGTCAACGCCATAGGTCGACGCGCAAGTGATCTGACTGAGCATGGATTCTCCTCTGTTCATAGGGTTATTCTATACAGAGGCGGAAAACCGGAAAATCTTACATCCCCATCCCGACTTTTTATCCTAAAAAAATGCACCATTCACATGGATTGGCACGTAGGGGTGAAGTACATTACACTAAAACAGGAGTCACATTATGGCACAAACCTTCTTCGAAGAAATCAACGTCACCGGCAAAGACCTTCTCAAGCGCATCAAGAAATTGATCAAAGAAGGGAATGTGCGCCGACTCATCATCAAGAATAAAAAAGGCGACAAACTGCTCGAAATGCCCCTCACGATGGGAGCGGCGAGTTTGGGCGGGATGATGATCCTCACGCCGTTCTTATCGGCCATTTCCTTCATCGCGTTGATGGTGACCGAGGCTACGATCTTGGTTGAGCGCGATGCGAAAGTGGATCCGAATGAAGTGGAAGTGGATGATATTGAGATCGTCGAAGAATGATGAAAGATGCCTTCGGCATCGATGAAATGATGAAGCGATGAAGTTTATTAAATTGGCACGAGCCTTCATCGTTTAATCCTTTCATCTTTTCATCAAATGGACTTCCTCGTCGACTACTTCAGCACCATTTCTTCGGCACATCGGGCGGCGATATTGGTCGGGGGCATCACCTTTTTCTGGGTGATGGAAAGCGCGGTACCATTGGTTCGGTTCGAGTATCGGAAATGGTCGCATGCGCTGGTCAACTTCTTCTTCACCTTCACCACCATCGTGGTGAACTTCGCGCTGGCGTTTATTCTATTGTTGGCAGCAGATTGGGCCGTGGGGAATCAATTCGGGCTCTTTTTTCTGATTCCCGAGCTTCCGTTCTGGTTGTATTTGTTGGCCGGACTGATGTTCTTGGATCTGATTTCCGCCTGGTTCGCGCATTGGATCCAGCATAAGACGAAATGGATGTGGCGCTTGCACCTCATCCATCACACGGATCAGGAGGTGGACACGACGTCGGCGAATCGTCATCATCCAGGCGAGAGCGTCATCCGATTTGCCTTCACAACCTTGGCCGTGCTGATATTAGGGGCGCCGATGTGGATGGTGTTTCTGTATCAGAGTCTGAGTGTGGTGCTGAGTCAGTTCAACCATGCGAACATCTCACTGCCGTTGTGGCTGGATCGGGCGATGAGTTGGGTGATCGTATCGCCAGATATGCATAAGGTGCATCATCACTATGTGATGCCCTACACCGATTCGAATTATGGGAATATCTTTTCGGTGTGGGATCGGCTGTTCGGCACCTTCATGACGCTCGAGCGCGGGAACATCACATACGGCGTAGACACCCATATGGAGCCCGAGACCGTGAACGATGTGAAGAGGTTGTTGAGGGTGCCGTTTGAGGGAAGGAAGAGGTAGACGCTGTCCGCAAGTCTCACTTAACAACGCCGTTATGGGGCGTTTCTGAATCGTTCATCGTACCAGATTACGTAACGATTTCGGCTCTTAGGTTGATTAGAATCAGGTAACTACGTCGATTTGATAGGGCAATAAGTAACACTGTCCGCAAGTTGACATATCCTCCTATCAATTCTTCTCTACATCATCGAGCTGGACAGCGACTTTCGACATCGCCACATCCACAGAGAAGCCCTCCTTCGCACCGATTTCCAGTTCGAATTCGGTGGTTGCGTAACCGACATAGGTCACGCGAACCGTGTATTTGCCGGCTTCTGACAGATTCACAACGAATTTGCCCTCACCGTTCGTTGCGGCCCCAAGCTGTGTAGTGGTATCGCCGGATTTCCGAATCCCGATGTTCGCGCCGATCAGCGGATCATTGGTGCGGGAATCGACGATCTGTCCGCGCAAGAACGGACGTGCGGCGTCGGTCTGAATCCGGCGTTGCTGGACAGAGATTCCAGATGGATTTTGAGCACCATCAAGTCCGCTTCCCTCTTGTGATGGAAGTCGAAACACGATCGGAATTTGAAATTCCACCTTTACTGCACGACCGCGCTGCATTCCTGGTGTGAATTTCACCCCACGTATGGCTTCGACCGCCGCTTCATCGCACCCACCTCCGATGCCTCGAATCACTTTCGGATCCACGACATTTCCTTGTTCATCCACAATGAATTCAACCACGACTCGACCCTCGATTCCGGCTTTCTTGGCGATCTCCGGATACACGATACGATCATGTATCGCTTTCATCCCTCCAATCGGTTCTGGCATTTGCTCCACGACGATAAACACGTCAGGCTCGTTTTCCTCAACTGGCGGAGGCGGCGGTGGAGGCGGTTGGTTGCTCGTGATGCGGCCCAACGTGAGAATGACACTGATGAGAATGAACAGAGCGATGGGCGTGATCGCCGAGAAACGGGTCGATTCAGGGTACGTGGTTTTCATGGTTTGAATCCGTTCGTGAATGTGTTTGGATGACGTGGCCATCGATAAAACGACCGATGGCTTGGGTTGAGTCGGGGTGCCGACGAAATCGAGAAGCAAAGACGCATAGGATTTGACCAAATCCGGACGCATCCCGATCACATCCGCATCACACGACAACTCACGATATCGATGAAGATCCCGCACCAATCGATGCACCATCGGATGGAAATTGAACGTGGCCTTGACCAGTTGTTCCGCATACTGAACGGCGAAATCACCACGGCGGATATGTGTGAGCTCATGCGACAGAATGAGGCGACTTTCCAGCTCGTCCCTCATCTCCTCCGGTAGGACGATCACCGCGCGACGCCAGCCAAATGTGTGTGGGACTTTGCCGCGTGAAGCCACCATCAGCCGGAACGGCTGCTTGATTCCCATTTCAGAAGCGACATCCGAGGCTAGCGATTGAAGCGAATCGAGCGCCGGTTTCAAATTGTTCGAGCGATAGAGTTGAAGCGCGATGTGATTGGCGATGTGACGCATCCATCCCACGATGGAGGTCATCATCACACCGACCGTTAGAAGGCCGAGGGCGACGTACCAACTCCATCCAATTCCGCTCACATCCACCGCATCCACACTAACGACGTCGTCTCCGACCACGATCAGCCAATCATGAATCGGAGTCGCGATCAGA
>CAYPOI010000138.1:0-3115 GCA_964412365.1 uncultured Chitinophagales bacterium
GTTGGATGCGGGCGTACATCCCCCATCGGTCGGGATGATCGTGAACGCCGAGAAAGCCCAATAATTCGTCTCGCGACAAGACCTGGATGGCGACCGATTTCAGTTTCGCCGTGGCGATCTGCACCGGATTCAAATCCACCGCCAGCACTCGCGCTGGATTATCGAGCAAGTGCGCGAACACATTGTCGCCGGCGGAACAGATGGCGGCCACGGTCTCACCACCTTTCAGGTTGAACGCGGCTTTGTTGAGCAATGGATCTTCCCAACACTGGGCATAGAGCAGGTTCTGGAAGGATTGTTCCTGGGTGAGGGATTGTTCGCTCATGGCAGTGCTTTTTTCAGTAGGATGTAGTCGTGGGTCCAGGCCAGCCACGTGAATTTGCGGCTTCGCCGGTTCATTTTGTCCGATGCGATACCGGTTCGGACCAACGCCGAGACGGTGGTTTTCATGCCGCGCTCGAAGGCCATCATCAGGCCGGCATACACCAATCCGCCGGCCACGTTTTTGCCCTGATGTTTCTGTCGCACCGCCAGAGATTTGATCACATAGTTCTTCCCATCAAAGAACGCGAATAGGAATCCGACCTCGGTGCCGTCGGGTGCGATCAAAATAGACGATGGAGAGATGTCGTACGCCGCTTTCCCTGCCGCATACAGCACGGAAAAGGTCTGCAGGTCGATGGGTTCGAACAACGGCGCACCGGTGAACGCTTCATGGCTGATGTCGTGCAAAAGGGGAAGTTCATGCTCTTGGAAACGGGACATGTCCAACGGCCGCATCCCATATCCCAAGGCCTTCATCCGCTCAAATGCGGCTTTCAGATGGCCCGTGCCGGGTGCGAACGAACCGATCCGGATGTGCGGGAAAAACACGGAATTGTACGTGGAATGGGTGTCGTAGCCGTTGGCGCGGAACAGCATTTCATATTCTGGTGGGGATGTGGGTTCCCATCCGGACCGAGGCAGGAATTTGGGTCCCGGGACGGAAAACCGATAGGAAAACCACGTGTTAAAATCGACCGGAGCCACGACCGTGCTCACATCCCGTTCTTTCAGCCAGGCTTCGGCGCCGTTCAATGCGACGGTGAGTGCTTCGGCGTGATGGGGATGGGTCAAATCGATCTCGATGAACCCGATCATTCCGACACCGATGTGCACGGGCGAGGGACGTGCCGCGAACCGCATCACATGTTTACCGGCTTCATCCGATACCAATCCGAAACCCGCGCCGTGGGCCCATCCCCACTGCATGAGCATTCGGGTCTGTTCGGCTTTCTGGACCGACGTCGGAAATTCCGCGAAGGCGGTGTTGAAACGCTCATCCGTTGGAGAAGCCGCCCATTGGATGGTGAAGCGGCTCATGGCTCGTCCTCAAGGATGCGGATTTCGCCACGTCCGGCATCCATACGTACGCGCATGCCGGTTTTCAGGCGTTTGAGCAAGCCGCCGTGGACACCCACGATGGTTGGTATACCCAATTCCCTAGCTACAACCGCCGAATGAGAGAGCAGACTTCCGCGCTCGATGAGCAGGCCGGATGTGGATGGGAACAGCGGCACCCAGCCCGGATCCGTGCGTTCGGCCACCATGATTTCGCCGTTGAGAGATTCGGCATCGCTAATATCGCGAACCACGCGGACCACGCCTTCCACCACGCCGGGTGAGCATGGTGTGCCCAAGAGCACATTCGGGTCGTCGGAAACAGGTGTGTCCGCGGCGAGTAAGTCTTGGTCGGACAAAATCGACGGCCAGATGGCATTCGCACCGGCCGCGCCTTTCGTGAAGAATCGATCCGGCGGCGCAGGAGACGCATTGTATTGAGCGAACTGCTTTTTGCGGAGGGTGGTCAGGTCTTTGTACCCGGATTCGAATCCGCGTCCTTCGTTGAAGGCGATGATTTCGTCGATGCTCAGGTAGAAGATGTCCATCGGCTCATGGATGAGTCCCAGCGCGTGGAACTTGCGGCCCAGCGCCTTGAACATCCGCCTGATGATGCCGAAAATATTGGTACGCAACAGGCGCAGGTCTTCGCGGTCTTTGACGGCGGTGCGGGCCTGACGCAGCACGTAATTGAACATCCGGCGTTTCGGGCCGGATAGATGCGCGTCCACCACCGCCACCGCGCTTTGATAGGTCTGATGTTCGCGCTCGATGATGGCATCCACGGACGTGTTGTTCATCCGCACGAACCGCGCGATGGCTTCGATGGCGAAACTCGGGTCATCGTGCAGGTCGATGCTTTCGAGCTTGAGCTCGTTGACGCACCGAAATCCATACAAGTCGATGAACCGTCGCAATTCGGCATGGGTGGATGGTGCGCGGGACTCGAGTTCATTCCGGATGTCGCTCGACGTCGCGGTGATGAACCAAGCACGAATCTCCGCATCCGATTCATCCACCTGTTTGGCGATGCGCATGAGCAGGCGCGTGGGTTCGGTGCTGGGCAAATCTCCCTGTCCGCTGAGCAGATCATTGTAGAGCGAAGGCGAACCACCATCGGGAATCCACTTTTCAACGAGCGATTTCAACAGTCCGAAAAAGATCATGCATCGGGTGTCGCTGAGGATGGGTGCTTTCCATTTATGAAGCAGTTCCACGCTCAGGTCGTCGTATTTCTTTAACAGGGCCTGGATGCTGAGCGTGTCGTAATCCGCGGCCATTTCGCGGGTGTAGGCGCGGTCGAAGTCGGCTTTGAAGTCGTTGATGAATCGACGCACCTTGAGCAAGCGAAACGCATTGCTTGCGAACATCCCCACTTTTACAAAAAATGAATATCGCGGCGGATTCTTTGTGAAATCGAACAACGCCGCCAGTTCCGGTTTCAGATCTTGCTTCACACCCATCATGGTTTCCATGAAGCCTTTTGAGGTTCCGGCAAACGGAAACAGAAACACCATCCGGTACCAATTTCCCAAGTTGTAGTACACGCGACCGCGGATGAGTCCGAGCATGTTGCGGAAGGTGGAATCATTCGCGGCGATTACATCCGCCGGAACACCCATCAGTTCGCAGTACTGCAAATACACTTGGCGATACGACCGCGAGACATGGCTGAACGTTAGGGGCGTGACCACGCCATTGTACGATTCGGTGATGTTGGAATTGTCCCAAAGGA
>CAYPOI010000139.1:0-3045 GCA_964412365.1 uncultured Chitinophagales bacterium
CCGGAGATTCGCACGATTTTCTCGGCAACGGGCACAAAAATGATATCGTTGTGCTGAAGATCCATGGCCATGCCAGCGGTCGGATTCTGCATGAACTGATACACATCAAGACTACGTCGTTCTTCCCCGCGAATGATCCGAATATCGCGCACGGATCCGATTTCCGTAGGTCCGCCAGCAACCGTGAGGGCGTTGAAGGCCGTATTGAGTGCCGAGATGGTGAAGCCACCGCGACTTTGGGTCTCGCCAAAGATGTTAACCGTGATGGTTCGGGCAGTGCGGATGGTAATGGCTATTTCATCTCTACGAAATTGGTAGAACGCTGACAGCCGTTCGCGCAAAACCAAGCGGGCTTCGCGCATACTCAGACCTTTCACAAAGATTCGGGGCATACCGCTCGGCTGCACATACCCATCGTCGTTGATTTCGAGTAGCAGATCGGCTTGGGAGGTTCCGAATATGGTTACACGAATTTGGTCGCCAGTGCCAAGAATGTACGTATCGGGGGCGCGGGCCGCATCCGTGGTGGTGAAAATGTCTAGGGTTTGATCCGTGAATATGGCATGTCCATAGATGGGACGAGGAGTTTCGTCCTCGAGCTGATCCATGGATATTTCGGGTTCAGGGTCGGGTTCATCAATTGTGCGTGTAACCGATGTGATTTGAACTGGAATCGCATCCACTTCATCTCGGATGGATATATCCGAGATTTCCGTGCTTTGTTCCGTGGTTGCGGTAGATCCACCGATCCGACCAGCTGCTGCCTCATTCAGACGGGAGCGAAGTTTAGCCGCTTCGCCGGCAGGCAAACCCTGCGCTTGGCCGATCGTCATGACATCATCTACGCTCAGATTTTCCTGTTGAGCGCGACTCCAGATTTGACGAATCTGGTCATCTGTCAGATTATCGACAACGATGGTGGACGGATTTAACCCCCCAAATTGCGCCATTGCTGGAGTGCTGAGTAGGCTGATCGCCACGAACGTCATCACAAACAAGGATCGAATCATATGATTGCTTCTATGTGAAAAAGAAATGTCAGATACTAAAAACATGGGAATCGATGGTATCAACCTCTCATCCAATGATTAAATTTGTTGAGTCCGGATTCGAACGACGTTTCTGGGGCGTAGCCCAGTAGTTTGCCCGCTTTTTCGACGCTGGCGCAGGTTTGGTCGACGTCGCCGGCTTGCATGGGGAGGCGGTTGAGGGTGGCGTTGCGGCCGACGGCGGTTTCGATGGCGCCCACCAGGTTCGTGAGGGTCACCACGCGGTGGTTGCCGAGGTTGAAAATCTCGTACTCGGTCTTGTCGTAGCTCAGCGCGCCGATGATGCCACTCACGGTGTCGGATACGAAGGTGTAATCGCGTCCGGTGGTCCCATCCCCGAAGAAGGGAATCGTCTCGCCGGCCAGAATCATCTTCGAGAATTTGTGGATGGCCAGATCGGGCCGTTGCCGCGGACCGAATACCGTGAAAAAGCGCAATCCGATGAATCGGATGCCGTACAAGTGGCTGTACACGTGTCCCATGTGCTCGCCGGCCAGTTTGGTGGACGCGTACGGACTTATGGGCCGCAAATTCGGCTCGTCTTCGGTCCAGGGCACGTTCGGACAGTTGCCATACACGCTGCTCGATGAGGCGAACACGAATTGCTGAATGCCGTTCGTCTTCGCGAAATCGAGGAGCACTTGGGTCCCCATCACATTCACATCATAATAGCGGGCCGGCTCTTCGATCGACGGACGCACACCCGCCAATGCCGCCAAATGCACGATGGCGTTGATTCCGACATGGGATAGCGCGCCAACCGCATCCGCATCGCGGATATCTCCCTCAACCAGCGTGAAATTCGGATGCTCGAGCGCCTGCGCGAGGTTCCGCAGTTTCACATCCCTACCATAAAACGGATCGAAGTTGTCGAACGCGATCACGCGGTGTCCCAGTCCCAGCAGGGCGTCACACAAATGGCTGCCGATGAACCCGGCGCCCCCGGTAACCAAGATGGTAGTTGGTAATTGGTAATTGGTAATTGGTAGGATGGTAATTGGTATTTGGTAATTGGTAGTTGGTAGGATGGTAGGATGGACTCTTACACTTTTACAATTCTACACTTTAACATTTCTACAAGCTGGAAAGATACCGATTCGTCATCACAATAGCCTCAGATTCGGCACTGCGATCGATAGCTCGGAACCCGTCGCCTGCACGGTGCATCGAATGGAGCGGCTGATCAGGGTTTCGGCTTTGAGGCGGAGTTGCTCGAGGCCGTCGAGGTGGATCCCATCCCCAACGATGAGGACGTCAATGGTGTCGGAATCGAGTCCGGCGGCGAGGTCGCCAACGAGGTAGACGGCATCCACCGGACCGATTTTACTTAACACTTTATCCACCACTTGGTCGATTCCGAAATGCTTGAAAATGATGCTGTGCAGTTCGGCGAACATCGGGAATTTGCGGTTCACATGGAACCATTTGCGCTGGCCGATCCACTCTGTGCTTAGGAGTCCGGCTTCTTCGAAGCGGTTCAGCTCGATGCGGAGGGCGTTCGAGTTTTCACCGAGCTCTTTTTCCAGTCCGCGGAGATAGCCGCCTTGCTCCGGGTTCAGGAAGAACCGGGTGAGGAGTCGTAAGCGGGTGCGGGATTGGATGAGGGATTCGAGCAAGGCTCGGTGCGTGGTAACGTCCCCCAGCTAAAGCTGGGGGTGATTGTTAAGATGGGGCGGTCGAAATAAGACACGGGGTCTTAACGATGACCCCCAGCTTCAGCTGGGGGATGGGAGTAGCGCCGCGGAGTAACGTCCCCCAGCTTCAGCTGGGGGACGTTACTCCGAAAGGGGTCCTTCGCTTCGCTCAGGACGTGGCTTCGCCTACGTAAGTCACAGGAAGTGCTACGGGTGAGTAATAAAAGTATGCATATCTTGTAAGAGATGAAAGGATGAAACGATGAAATGATGAAGGGCTTTTCCCTTCGTTGCATCATCGAGTCACTTCATCCTTTCATCTCCTGCCTGTCGGCAGGCAGGCTTCATCTTTTCATCACTTC
>CAYPOI010000140.1:0-2988 GCA_964412365.1 uncultured Chitinophagales bacterium
ACTTCGTACTCGAACATCCCCGGGCGGATAGCGGCCTTCACGGCATCATGAGCGGCGCTGGCTACGACGTTGGCGCGACGCAGCAACTCCAGCTCACCGTCGGATTTTAGGACACGGCAATTCGCAAGCATATCCGCCAAGTATCCGTCGCTTGGGGTGTAGCCCAGCCAGGATGCGAACGCGGCGTCGGTGGGCCAAAGCACATGCACGGTTTTCGGCTTGATGCGAGCCAGTACGGCGGGCAAGTCTTCCACGAAATGCAGATGATCGGGCTGGTATTGGTCGCGGATTTCATCTAGCGATTTCACAAAGCCATGCCAGACCGCGAATTGGGCGTCGCGCTTCGGGGCGAACAAATGATATTCGCGAGTGGCTACATCCAACAACAGCTTGAAATCGGGTTCCCAAACACCGGTTAAATATTGGAAATTCGATTCCTGACGGAATGGATATTCATGATCGGTGCCGTAACGGAACTGGACCGCAGCGCCGGAAATGAGCACGGCATCGGTGCTATGCGACTCTGTAAGCAGTGAGAAAAGCTTCTCGCGATGTGTGGAATGCATGGGAAAGGTGTTTTCCCAATAATAGGGAAATGGGAGCAAGGCCGCAGGCCGGCAAAAGGATTTTACAATCCTTGCACCCAAGCAATCGGATCGCCACCATCAAATTCGATCATTCGCTCCGTATTCCAAGCTACGAGCCGACCGGCGTTCAGGCAGAGTCCCCATCCGCCAACGGCGGCTTGCCAGCCCGGAACGGGCGTTTCGGAATACCGAACCGGATAGGTGCCTTTATAGATCTGGTTGCACAGCGCCACCCATTCTTCGGTGGATGTGGATGGGGTGAGGAAGCCGCGATCGAGCCAGTACGAAAGGGGCGCATCATGTATGGGCGCATCACCGATGCGCCCCGTGCGCCCAAATGGGAATGGCGTAATCTTTCCTTCAAACGTGGCCAAAACCTGCGCCCCGTTCGTGAGCACCACCCAAGGCGCGGCGAGGCGGCGGTTGTACTGCGCCGCTTGGATGGCCGTGGCTTCGGTGACCGGCACACCCGGGGCCTTGCATTCGACCAACATCCATGGCTTGAAGTCCTCATCATATAGAACGATGTCCGCGCGGGTAGCCGAATCAGCATGCATCGCATCCACCGGCACTTCGAACCCGATCCTTGTGCTCGGAAACAGATTTTCCGTGAGCAGCATGTCGATGAAACAGAGGCGGACGCGTTCTTCGGGGCGGGGGGAATACCTGCGTTTTAACACCGGATTCCACAGCTCGACGGTTCCGCGATCGGTTCTTATTTCGGGGTAGTACAACGATGAAAAGACGAAATGATGAAATGATGAAGGGTTTCCGGCCCCAAATTATGTGAAATCTGTGCGAATCTTGTAAGAATCGAGCGTGGAGTCTCTCTTTATATAGAACTCCACTCGCCTACTATGCATTTCGAAAACTTACAAATCTGGAATCAGGCCATCGACCTGTATTGTGAGATTCACAAACAGTTCGCCAAAAGTCGCGATTGGGATCTGAAATCTCAGATTCTTCGCGCATCCCTGTCTATTTCAGCCAATATTGCCGAAGGTCACGATAGTGGCTATGATGCCGAATACCTTTGATTCCTTCTTATCGCTAAGCGCTCCTGCGCCGAAGTGAGATCCTTGCTCCATGCGGCCAAACGAACAGGTGCCATTCAACCAATAGAAGGAGATACACTTATTGAACATGCAAAAACACTATCAATAAAAATCTACCGCTACTGGCAAGTAGTCAAGAAAAACTCGAAAACTTGACCTTCATCATTTCATCTCTTCATCTTTTTATCATTCTTCAAGCCTACGGCTTGAAGAGTATCTCCACCTTCTGCGTCGCGTCTTGCGTCATGTTCCGGATGGAGACTTGCTGCGCCACTTTGATGGCGATGTCGGTCAGGGCCATGGCCGCGGGTGAGGTTTCATCTTTGAGCACGGCGGGGAGTCCTTCGTCGCCGCCTTCCCTCACCATCTGTTCGAGCGGCACTTCGCCTAAGAACGGAACATCCAGACGGGTGGCCAAATTGCGCGCCCCATCCTTCCCGAAAATGTGATATTTCTTGTCGGGCGCATCCGGTGGCGTGAAGTAAGCCATGTTTTCGACGATGCCCAGCACCGGCACATTCACTTTTTTGAACATGGCAACACCCTTGCGGGCATCATCCAAGGCCACATCTTGAGGAGTGGACACGATCACGGCTCCCGTCAATGGCACGGTTTGCACGATGGTCAACTGGATGTCGCCTGTGCCGGGTGGCAGATCCATCACAAGGTAATCGAGCTCGCCCCATTGCGAATCGGTGAGGAATTGCTTCACGGCGGACGATACCATCGGTCCGCGCCATACAACGGCTTGATCCGGATCCACCAAGAAGCCCATCGACAGCAATTTCACACCATATTTCTCAATGGGGATGAGCTTGCGCTGAGTATTGATGTTTGGACGCTCGGTCGTCGCGAACATGGTCGGGATGCTCGGACCATAGATATCGGTATCTACCAAGCCCACTTTCGCGCCGGTTTTGGCCAAAGCCACGGCGATATTCACGGAAATGGTGGATTTGCCCACGCCGCCTTTGCCAGAAGCCACCGCGATGATGTTCTTGACGCCGGCGAGCATGTTCTCGGGTTCATTCGGCGCCGCAACCGGTTGCGCGTTTTGCCGCACATTCGCTGTCATGGTGACGTGTGGCACCGCGTTCTCATCCACCAGATGGATGATGGCGTTCTCCGCCGCGCGCTGAATCTGCTCTTTCATAGGACATGCCGGGGTCGTGAGATTCACCGTGAAATGCACATTCATCCCATCGATGTACAATTCTTCGACCATGTTGAGAGAAACGATGTCTTTGTTCAAATCCGGGTCGATGACATTGCTCAACGCATCCAGAACCTGTTCTTTTGTGATAGCCATATCTGTTTTTGATGTTTGCTTAAGATACGAACATCCA
>CAYPOI010000141.1:0-2080 GCA_964412365.1 uncultured Chitinophagales bacterium
CAAACAAGACGTTCAAAGTCAAAGTTTGGTCGCCACGTGCCGATGCGAAGCTCCTGTTCAAACTGGAGGGCGATACCGACGGAGCACAGAATGTCGAGTTGGAGAAGGTCATTGGTGTTGCGAATCAATGGACGGAAGTCAGCTTTGACATGAGTCATGGCAACGCGGCCCATGTCTACCAGAAAATCGTGTTGATTTTCGAATTGGGAACCGTTGGTGATGGATCGACCAACTTCACCTTCTACGTGGATGATATCACCAATGTGGAGGGTGTCGGTGTTGAGCGTGTCTCCGAAGAGATTCCAGGTGGCATCGCTTTGAGTCAGAACTATCCGAATCCGTTCAACCCGACAACCGTGATCAGCTATCAGTTGGCAACAGCTGGTGATGTTCGCTTGTCGGTCTTTGATCTGCTCGGACGCGAAGTCGCGGTGTTGGTCAATCAGAATCAATCCGCCGGCTCATACAACGTCACCTTCGATGCGATGAACCTGACTTCAGGCGTGTATCTGTACCGCTTGCAATCCGGATCGAAAACATTGACTGGTAAGATGTTGCTCGTGAAATAAGCATCGATTTTCAAGATAGCCAATAAAGAAGGCTCCGGGTCTAACGACTCGGAGCCTTTTTTTATGTTTTCACATTTCCACGCTCTAAAACAAGAAAGCCCCGGAGTATCATCCCCGAGGCCTTGGTAGTTATGTTGTACGCCCGTAGGGATTTGAACCCCAAACCTTCTGATTCGTAGTCAGATGCTCTATCCAATTGAGCTACGGGCGCATGTTTTCAAAGAGACTGCAAAGATACGGGCAATCGGATCATTTGACAAGATGCATTTTTTTAGTGATAGAGCCGTATGTGGTCTCCAATCGGTACAGATATACACCTGTAGAGAGGTTGGTGGCATCAAACTGTACCTGATGCTCGCCTGCCGTTTGAAACCCATCGACCAATACGGCAATCTCTCTTCCGAGCATATCAAATACCTTGAGGCTCACCAGACTGGCAACTGACAACTGAAAACCGATAACCGTAGTAGGATTAAACGGATTCGGTACGTTTTGGGTCAGTTCAAGCGACATCGGCTGAGATTCGTCTTTATCGATGGATGTTCCGATCGCCATCAGATCGATGTTATAATGATGATCGAAAAATTCGAGAAGTATCACCGCGGTGGAATCTGCAAAGGCACGACGCTGGTCTGCGGTATGTCGCACACCGTGACGGTTGGCTTCCACCTGCACAGCGTCTATCGTGCCGACGTGTCTAGATCCGTACTCTTGTGTGATGTACCCTCCGGCGAAGTAAGGCTCACCTTCAAGCGGAAATGGAGTCGTCTCGCTTGGAACGGATGGATAACCACGATTCTCATAGAGTTGCCCAAGACTATTGGGACCACGGATGAGCTCAGCGAAGCTGTATCCGTTCGGATTGGTTGCCACCAGGGAATTGAAGGTGTTCCGTTGGCCACGGGATGTGTTCAAGGCGTCATCCGATACGCGGAGTTCATCCTCATCCGGTAGATAACCCAATTCAAGGCGCTGGATATCGTGGCCATGTCCGTGGATGTCCATCACCAATCCTTTTTCGAAATCATTCGTCACACTGGTGTGAGCGGCCGCCATCGCATCGTGGTAGACATGCCATGCCGCTTCCGCTTTGGGGTCACCATCCGCTCCGTCGGCGATGTCACGGTTGGCATCGAGTTTAATTCGATGAAGGAGATTGATCACCACATAGGGACGTTTTCCCGTCAGCTCAAATAAGGCTCGGGAGATCTCATCGGTCAATTCCAACGTGAAGGAGTCGGAGATGGTGGTACACCCGGCGCATGTGCGGTCTTTGATATCGTCTGGAACCAGATATCCGCCATGCGGAGCGCTTAAGATGATAGGGAGTTGTCCGGGTTCGATGCGGACATACTCTTGTGAATGGACAGGTTGGATGGCGGCGAATAGGAAGATCGCGGCTGTATAGGTGTGTTTCATGGGGGCGTTTTACTCGCGTTTCGGACCATGGGTTCCGAGTCCCAGGCATGGTCGTCGGAACTCATCAGAAAATTGCGGTCGTCACTGAGCAG
>CAYPOI010000141.1:2096-2951 GCA_964412365.1 uncultured Chitinophagales bacterium
TTTCGATTTTACGATTAGCTGACGCGAGATAGGTTTTTTGATCGCCACGCTCTTTCTCCAAGTCAATCATAGCCGATTCGTAATAATTGATGAAGTTCTGCGCCGATCGAGAAACCGTGTACGCTCGCTGACCCAGCGCCGTCAACACATCAGAACCAAGCTTGACAGAGGTATGCAAGGTTTCGCGGTAAATGTGGTTGAGGCCCTCATCCATCAACTCATATGCCGTAAATCGATTTTGCGTGCGCACATACAACTGGAGATTCGGGTAATGTTTTTTGACGGTTTTCACCAATCTATGATTGAGTTCGGTATCATCGAACGCGACAATCATGATTCGGGCGGATGCGGCCCCTGCGGCTTCCAACAGATCGTGGCGGGTCGCATCGCCATAAAAGACTTTGAATCCGAGTTTCCGAAGCATGTCCACCCGATCCGCATCGTTGTCTAAGATGGTGGCATTCACATGGTTCGCACGCAGAAAACGCCCGATCGTGGAGCCGAAATGCCCGAATCCGGCGATGATGACCGAATTCCGTTCATCGATCGCATCCGCTTGTATTTCCTGCTTCGGTGCGTTCTGAAACCGCGGATGGATGAGGTTGAAATAGGTCAGTAGGAATAGCGGAGCCGCCACCATGGACAGAGTTGTGACCGCCATCATCAGATCGATGAGGGATGCGGGAAGCAAACCGATCTGGCTGAGGTAGGCGAACAACACGAATCCGAATTCACCGACTTGTGCCACAGATAGGACGAACATCCACTGCTGATCGACAGCAAACCCCCAAATTCTTGCGATGGCAAACAGTACGATGGCTTTGATGGAGATCACCGCGGCAGTGATACCTAAGA
>CAYPOI010000142.1:0-2840 GCA_964412365.1 uncultured Chitinophagales bacterium
CAGGGAGGGGACAGGGGTGGGTCAGCGGTGGGTCAGCGAACCCCGAGCTGAATAACAAACTCCTTCAAGGCCCGCCCCCGATGCGACACCTCATTCTTCTCCTCCATCGACATCTCAGCGAAGCTGCGCTCGTACCCCTCCGGCCGAAACACCGGATCGTAGCCAAACCCCCCATCCCCGCGACGCTCACCTAAGATTTCCCCAGCACAAACACCTTCCACATGCCATTCTCCCGATGGCCCCGCCACCGCGATCACCGTCCGGAACCGGGCTTTCCGCTGTGCCGAGTCGGGGTATGCGGCCATCTCAGCCAATAATTTGTCCACATTCTGATCGTAGCTCGCCCCGTGGCCCGCGTAGCGCGCCGACCATACACCCGGACGTCCACCCAACGCCACTACCTCTAAACCCGTGTCATCGGCCACACTCATCAACCCAGTCAACACGTAGGTTTCACGGGCTTTTTTCAATGCATTTCCCTCGAGCGTGTCTTGATCTTCTTCGATGTCCGGCAAATCAACGAACTCAAACGCCGAACGCAACTCCACCCCCAAACCCGCCAAGGCATGACGCATTTCCTCGAGCTTGTGCTTGTTCTTTGTGGCTAAAATCATTTGTTGGTGGTTAGTTGTTCGTTGTATGTGCGAGGTGCGAGGTGCGAGGCAAGATAACTTCATCATTTCATCTCTTCGTCCCTCGGCCCACGGCTTACGGTCTACGGTCCACGGTCCACACATCATCTTACTGTTTTCAGGTTGCTCTTGCAAACTCAGCGATTCTGTTTACTTTGAAATGTTAACCTTAACATTTGCGAGCCATGACACTCAAATCTTCGTTACGATTGAAGCTTCTTGCGTGGATGATCAGCTTTTTGCCGTCCATTCTGGTTGCCGCAACAACACCTCCCACCAAGCCGAATGTTGTACTCATTCTCACCGACGACCAGGGCTACGCGGATGTCAGTTACCATGGCTCAATGGAGATTCCGACCCCGAATATCGATCGGATCGCCGCTCAAGGCGTGATGTTCACACAAGGGTATGTCACCTTTCCGGTATGCGGACCCAGCCGCGCCGCTCTCATCACCGGTCGGCAGCATGATCGGTTCGGATCCAGCCGAAATCCCCTCTTCGCCCCGAACGATTCCACACAAGGTGTCCCGCTATCTGAAGAAACCATCGCCGATGCTTTGAAGCGCGCCGATTACACCACCGGCATCCTCGGAAAATGGCATTTGGGAACCCATCCCACACAACATCCGCTCAAACGCGGCTTTGACGAATTCTTCGGTTTTCTGGAAGGGGGACATAATTTTTTTCCGGAAGAATGGATCTTTCGCGACGATTCGGAGGTGCGAACCCAATACGGTGGCTACCGCACGCGCCTCATGCGCAACAACGGTCGCGTGGATGAAACCGAGTATTTGACCGATGCCCTATCGCGCGAAGCCGTGTCTTTTGTGAACCGTCATTCCAACAAAACGCCATTCTTTTTGTTCGTTTCGTACAATGCGCCTCATACTCCAGTGCAAGCCACAGACGAGTACCTGGCCCGCTTCAGCCACATCGAAAATGAAAAACGCCGCACCTATGCCGCCATGGTGAGCGCAGTGGATGATGGCGTTGGTCGCATCCTGGACGCTCTCGAACAACAAGGTCAGCTGAACAACACCCTTATCATCTTTTTGACGAATAACGGCGGACCCACACCAGACAACGCGTCGGACAACTCCCCTTTACGTGGTGTGAAAGGCAGTTTTTTTGAAGGCGGAATCCGGGTCCCTTATGCGATGATGCTTCACGGAGTGATTCCGGCCGGAACGCGATATGAAAAGCCAGTCAGCTCGATGGATATTTTCGCAACCGCCGCGGCATTGGCCGGCGCCACCCCGAAAAAACATCTCGATGGCGTGGATTTGATTCCGTTTGTGACCGGAAAAAACGATGCGATTCCACATCCGACCCTGTTCTGGCGCAATCCGGATAGAGGAATCACTGTGATTCGGGATGGGGATTGGAAAGTGATCCGCCAGCGCAACGAGACCATGCAGGTGTTCAACCTGGCGGATGACATCAGCGAGACGAATCCGGTCGCACCCGAGTCAGTGCCCCATCTTTCGACAATGATTGAAAAACTTGAGGCGTGGGAAGCCGGACTCATGCCTCCGCGCTATCTCGGACTCTTGCAGGAAGCCGAGTACAACCGCCTGAATCCGGACCGATACAAGCTTGTGAACCCGTTCGAGGTGGATCCGTACCCTGCCGTCGCCCCCAAAGGATATGAATTGGTCTGGGCGGATGAATTCAACACGGAAGGCATTCCTGATACGACGAAATGGATCCACGAGCAAGGATTCACACGCAATGAAGAATTACAGTGGTATCAAGCATCCGGAAACACACAGATCAAAGACGGACGATTGGTGATTGAAGCGCGACGCGAATCCTTCCCGAATCCCAACTACGATGCGACAAGTCCCGACTGGCGCAAAAATCGTCCCACTGCCGAGTACACTGCCGCCAGCATCAAAACGCCAAGAATCTTTTCGTTCAAGTACGGAATCATGGAAGTGCGTGCCCGCATCGATACGAGCATGGGTTCCTGGCCGGCCATCTGGACCTTGGGTGATGAGCGCCGTTGGCCCGACAAAGGCGAAATCGACATCCTCGAATATTACCGTATCCGGAACCAAGCCACCATCTTGGCGAATGGCGCATGGGTAGGTCCGCAGGGCGGCGTATTGTGGGATTCGGCGAAAATCCCGCTCACGGAATTGCTCGCCGACATGCCCGATTGGCCCGAACGCTACCATATCTGGAAAATGGATTGGAATGAAGACC
>CAYPOI010000143.1:0-2820 GCA_964412365.1 uncultured Chitinophagales bacterium
GCACCAAGGAAATCGCCCTTGCGGCCACGGCATCCACCCTCACAACGATTTCCGTATTCGCGCCATTGTTATTTCTGAGCGGATTTGAAGGTGCCCTATTCCGCGATCAGGCTTTCACCTTATCGGTTTCGTTGCTGGCATCCTTGTTGGTTGCCTTGTTTGTGTTACCTGTTTTAGTGGTGTATGCACGGCCGAAGCAACTGAGTTTGTCGATGTCATCGTTCGACCGACTCACCGAAACCTATGAAGCCTCCGTGCAGCGGGTATTGGGACATCCGATATTGGTCGGTGTCGTGTTTGTGGGTTTGGTTGCCGGCTCGGTGCTGTTATGGAACGGACTTCCAAAATCGCTCCTTCCCCTTGCCGATCCCGATCGCTTGGAACTTCGTGTGAGTCTGCCTCCGAACACATCATTAGGTGCCGCGCGATTGGCAGCGAACAGTTTGAATCAGGCATTGGATCGTCCCGGAACGCTCATCATGGGCGGGTATACCGATCAGACCAGCATGGGAAGCATCGCGAACGAAGCCTTGTATGTGTTCCGGATGGATATTCCCTTGCAAGGTGAGGGAGATGCGGACCGCGTGATGGAATCCGTGGCTTCGCTGCGAAGCCAGCATCCCGAATGGGTGATTGAATCCGTCAGCGGGGATGATGTGTTTTCGGAATTGTTGGGTGGATCCGAACCTCCCCTCATGGTGCAAATCGTTGGCGAGGATCGGGTGAAAAGCCAGGATGTGGCCAAATCCTTGGAACGTCACATTCCCGGACTCGCCGAGCGCTACCCCGAGCGTCGTTCCATCTACCGCATCCAGCTGAAATCGGATGTGTTGTTGCGATATGGCGTTCAGGATCAGGCTGTGATCCGATATTTGGAGACCCTGGCGCAGGGAAACCGCGTCACCGAATGGCAACGCGACGATGAGCAAGTGGCGTTGCGATTGTATACCGGCGCGGAAGCATCGTTCGATCCGAATGATGTCAGAGTGCCTGTGGGTGGTCGAAGAATCCCACTCATCGAGCTGGCTGACATCCGAATTGAAGACGAACCGGCACAACTGGAACGCTCGGGTCAGGCGCCCATCCTCACGTTCACGACACCTTATAGCATCGGTGATGCTTGGGACCAAACCGATCGATTGAGGGATTTGGCTCGTGAAACCGCCATCCAAACCGGAACACAGGTCCGCTTGGCCGGAGCGATACTGAGCGTGGAGCGATTGGTCAACGATATGTCGGTACTCATCGGCATCAGTCTGATTCTGATGTATCTGATCTTGGCGATTCAGTATGAAAGCCTCGGTTATCCACTGCTGATATTGCTTTCCGTGCCGTTCGCGTGGGTCGGATCGCTGGTTTTCCTGTGGATCGGAGGTGCCGGACTCAACGTGATGTCGTTCATGGGCATCCTCATCCTCACCGGAATCGCGGTGAATGATGCCATCCTGAAGGTCGATTTCATGCGGCGCTACTTGGCCGACACCGGAGATTTGGATCAGGCCATCCGGATGGCGAGCAAGCATCGCTTTCGTCCGGTTGTGATGACATCCGTAACCACCATTCTCGGCCTATTGCCGATGATCATCCCGATTGGGGATGGATATGAAACGAGACTGGCGCTGGGGCTGGCGTTGATTGGGGGACTGATCACTTCGACCATCCTCACTTTATTCATCATTCCTACTTTGTTCAGAGTGGTGAACTATAAAAATGTTGAAGTTTGAATGTTGAATACCGATCAATTTTAAATTGAAAATTTTAAATGTTGGAGTTTGAATGTTGAAGTTTGAATGTTGAATGTTGAAATAAGACAGAGGCAAGACAGAAGTGAATGTTGAAAAAAAGACACTTTTTAAGGAATGATTAGATCGAGTCAATATTGTTTATTGAAGGTGACGTGGCATAGATTCAAATACTCAGGATCCAGACCCCCACATCTATGGCAAAACCCTTCTCTATTCAAGATCGGACATTCGATTTCGCAGTCGACATCATTGCCATTTCGAAGATCTTACGATCTCATCATGAATACGATATCGCACGGCAACTTTTGCGAAGCGGAACCAGCATCGGTGCGAATGTGCAAGAAGCAAGTGCTGCGTTTTCAAAGAACGACTTCATCTATAAAATGTCCATTGCCTCTAAAGAAGCTCGAGAAACCTTGTATTGGCTTCGAATCATCCAACGACTCAACATTCCGATCGAGCCACTACGCGCAACGACTTCAGAAAACCATGAGCTGATCAATATTATCACAACGATTGTCAAACATGCCCAAAAATCCTCTTAGTTCAACCTTCAACATTCAACCTTCAACATTATTTCTTTTCATGTTGTTAGGTTGTTCAGCCCCGGAACAAGAAAAACCCACCGCACCAAGTTCTGTCGACATCCGCCCTATCGTCATCTTTGCTGTTGCGGACGGGGAGTCGGTATCCACGTTCCTGGAAAGCCAAGGGATCGTGGAAGCCCGGCGCGAAGTAGTGCTCACATCCCGCGTGAGCGGGTACATCGACGAATTCCGGATCCGGGAAGGACAAAGCGTGTCGCAGGGCGATACCTTGCTCACACTTCAGGACGAAGAATGGCGCTTGCGGGCGGATGAAACCAATCACGCCTTCCGGATCGCTGAAGAAACCTATAAAATTGAATCGAGGCTGCGCCAGCAAGGAACCGCATCCGAAAACTTCAATGAGGACCTGCTCAAGCAACAGACAGGGTATACCGCGGCCCGCATCGCCCACGACCGCGCGCAGCTCGAGCTTACCTACACCACGCTCATCGCTCCGTTCTCGGGCTACATTTCGTCTCCCATCAACC
>CAYPOI010000144.1:0-2804 GCA_964412365.1 uncultured Chitinophagales bacterium
AGCAACTCGCCCGTGGGGCCGGTTGCCCAGACGATCAAGCCCTCGCCATCGACACCCTCAGAATCGCTGATTTCGAGGTGGTTGTATCGTCCGAATCAGAATTACTCGCAGATCCACGAGATCTCGCTTTGCTTAACGGCAATGGGTTCGCTGTCTATGATCAAGGGTTGAGTCAAATCATCTTATTCGATCTTAACGGAAATAGAACACACGCATTTGGGAAAACAGGTCGCGGTCCGGGTGAATGGGGTGAGAGTTTTGGGGCAACCGACCTCAATTTTGGTGACAATCAATTCCTGATCTACAATAGAGAGGCCTATTCATTTCAACTGTATGACGCCAATGGCCAGCATATTCGGTCAACTCGATACGAAAAACAATTGAATTCTAGCTTCAAATCGCTACTGCCGGATCAAACCGTAATGATTGCGACCGATGGGCGGGATAGCGCTCTTGCCGTCATCTTGGATCTGAAGGATGGGGGCAAGATTCTGCAAAAATATGGAACTCCAGCATCGGAATTTGTAGAGACGCGATCTCTTGAGGAGGAGCGGGTTTCCTATTCGAACGGCACAATCCCGTCACGTGCTCTGAATGATGTGTTGGTGGCCAAAACCGATGAAGGAGCCATTCTATTTTTCAGAGCAACGGGTGAACTCCGTCATGTTTCCGACGAAGGAGAGATTCTATTCTCCCAAGAAATCCCTTCAACCATCAAGGAGCCGGTTTTTCAACATATCGTCATACAGAATAAAGAATTCGCAAATCCTCATACTGTTCGTCCATTATGGTACGCCCATGTGATGCGGGTGAAAGACCACCGCATCTATCTGTTCAATGTGAAACATGCCGAGAATGGCGACGGGTTGGATTCCCGCATCCTGGTATATGACATGAGCGGGACATTGGTCAAGCATTACGTGTACTCCGATCCGGCCAATGAAGCCTTTATCGGCATGATGGTGGTTAGCGATGACAACGAATTCTATTTCATTGATTCCAATGCGAGAATCCTGAAATACACCCCTTGAGTACCTGTTATTCCCTGAGTACCTGCTCTAAAACCTCACACTCAGATCAAAACTCATCAATCGGCCGAGATCATACACATCCAGGTTTTCGAATTCGAGCGTTGGTGGACGCGCATCCCGGTTGGATACCAACACCGGACTCCTATACCACACGTTCTTCCGATCCAATACATTGAATAGGCTGATGGTTCCCGTAACCACAGTGCTCCCCACAGGAACGGTACTGCGAAGGCCTGCATCCACGCGGAGGTACGAATCCAATCTCCCACCATCATCCGAACCGAATTCCGTGGCTGTGTTCGGACTCCCACTTGCGGTATGGATGCCGGCCAGAATCGACATCCGGCTGACCGGCTTCACCGACACATGCGCTGATCCGGAATGCGTTCGGTCCCAGTCCGCTGCAAACGCTTCGCCGTTATTCAGGGATGGATTCCGCATCGTGGTGGCCGAATTCGTGTAGCTGATCATCCAATCCATGGCCGAGTGCGAGCCGGAAACCTGCGTTTCGATGCCGCTCGATTCAATGGTGTTCTTATAAAACCACGGCGCGTCGAGCTCGGCTTCGCGGGTGACCAACAAACTCGGATTCACCTCATGGTACCGCGCGTCTTTTGCGACTTTGCGATACACTTCAACCTGCGCCGATACGCCATGTCCGAGCCATGCATACATCCCACCGGTCAGATGTGTGGATGAACTCGGGGGCTGATCGCTCAAGCTGGATATCCAAATATCGGCGCTGGATTGCTGCTTGATCGACACGCTATGCAAAAACTGATGATTCACGCTGTACCCCCCTCCGAATCGCACTCGTTTTCCAGGCATGGCCATCACATGGATGCGAGGGGATAACCGAATCTCATTTCCCAGCGAAAAGTAGTGCAACCGCATCCCCGCAGTCACATGAACCCATTCGTTTTGCTGCATCACGGCCTGCGCAAACACATCGGTTTGGATGCTTTTCGTGGTGGTCGAGTACACCGGACGTTGAATGGAACTCTCCTCGTAATCGATATCCACCGACGCCACACTCATGCCGCTGGATATGACCACGGATGGCGCCGGAAACCAATCACTTTGCACATTCGCCCGCATTTCAAGCAAGGAATTGCGTTGCGAAAACAGATTGAGTGACGGAATGAGGCGGTCGTTGGTCCGATTGTACCTCACATACAGAAAATCATCCTTCGAGTACGACGCATCATACTTGGAGATCGCCACCAAGGCGTTCATGCGTTGCGTGGGCGATACGCGCCAGTGCCGTTGCAGGCTTCCCACAAGCGATCCCCATGCGTTTCGAGTCTCCACCTCTTCGGAGGAAAATTGCAGTGTCCCGGGCCGACGAATCAATCTCGTCGCATTCTGCCAGGTCTTATCTCCGCCGCTATAGATGGATGCGGCCCAATGCGCTCCTTCGCGCTCTTCATAATAGGCCTTCAGATGGATGTCGTGAAATCTCGCATCCGATCCATTCGGGGTAACCGTCCTGGAATCGACAGTCGGTGACGTTTCCGGTTCGGATGTGGCTCGATCCACATCCAGCCCCCATCGGATCAGTGATTCGTTTCCGAACCAGTTGATGCTGTTCAAATACGATTTGCGTCCGGACACCAACAAACTCGCTCGTCCAGTGAGAAGAGGAACTTCCATGGTGCCTCGAAACGCACTATTGCTTAATCCGAACGAGCCCTTTGTAAGCATTTGAGACGCGGTTTTCGTGGTATAACTCAGCGTACCGCCCGGCAATCCTGCATAGGTGGCCGGCGTGAT
>CAYPOI010000145.1:0-2758 GCA_964412365.1 uncultured Chitinophagales bacterium
AATTTCTAACCGATCCGAATGAACGATTTGGCATCCACTGATATGATGAAACGATTGCTGATCCTTGCCCTTGCCGGTTTGATCTCGCTTGGCGCAAACCAACCTTTGCTGGCACAGCCATCCAATGGTGTGCCCCCCAAACCCAATGTCAAAGTCATTCCTGGTGATGGCCGGGTGACACTGTATTGGGATGATATCGCTGAAACGTATCGCGATAGCACTTTCACGCCGTCAAGGAACAATTTCGAGGGTTACAAGGTGTATAGAGCCACGAACCCCGACTTTTCGGACGCACTTCGAGTGACGGATAATGCGGGAAATCCTTTGGAATACCTTCCCATCGCCCAATTTGATCGGATCAACGACATCACCGGCTACCACCCGGCTGCAAGGGAAGGTCTGCGATACTGGTTGGGAGACGATACTGGAATCGAACGCGTGTTTGAAGATGACGGCTTGGTGAACGGGAAGACCTACTACTACGCCGTGGTAGCCTTTACACACGGGGATGCAATCCAAGATTTCTTCATTCCGAATCAGTTTGATTTTGAAGGAAATCCACTACCGGCACCGTTTCCGAATCAAGTGTTCACGATACGTCCGAAAGAATCGCCCATCGACGTCCAAATCAGCTCTACGGGTGCGGTCACAATGGGTCCGAACGTGGTCGCAGTGACACCTCAATTGTACGCCCCGGGTTATGTGGAACCCTTGGATCCGACCATCACACGGGTGTCTGGATCAGCAGGAGGTACGGTATCGGTTGAAATCATCGATCCGGTTGAACTCAAACCGTTCACGAATTACAGCATCACGTTCCGAGATACCATCATCCCCGCAGCCAATCCATCCTTGCCGGATGAAATTCGAACGAGGGATGTGTCCGTTCAAAATCTGACCACTGGAGAATATCTGTTCCTGAATGAGACGCGTTTTGCAACCGAGCAATTGTTGATCAAAGACGGATTGCTCATCAACATCGCGAACCTTGGCGAGCGGGTCGAAACAAATCCGAATCTGTCTGGATGGCGGAACACCGGAAATCGGACGAACCACACATTCGGATTCAATGTGGCTCGGCGCAATACCAAATTGGCAGATTATCGAGTCGAGTTTGGGGAAGGAATCGTGTCACGGTCCGATACCATCACCCTGCAACCCGGCAATGTGTTTTTGCAGGCGGAAGATGTCAATTTCCGCGTAATCAATACCACATCCGGACTTGAAATCCCCTTCGCGTTTTTCACGAATCCGGGTATTCCACGCGATTTGCAAGGCAGTTTCATCCATCCGGCCAATCCGCAAGTCGGGTTTGTGGTGGGTGGATCTGGCATCATCCGCAAAACCAGCGATGGGGGTGCGACCTGGTTGCCAAAAGAAAGTCTGATCAATACGCGATTGAATGCGGTCTATTTCATTGATGCGCAAATCGGTTGGGCGGTTGGTGAATCTGGAACGGTACTGAAAACCACGGATGCCGGTGAGACATGGGTGTCGTTGGTGTCTGGTATCTCCCGACATCTCAATGATGTCTGGTTTCAGGATGCGAACAACGGGTTTGCGGTCTCAAGTACGATCCCTGTGAGTGGTCAGAATCAAAGTATCATCTATCGCACAACCGATGGAGGTACGACATGGACAAACCTTTCCATCGCCAATTCCACAACAAATCCTCCTGGCGCGTCGGTTCGGAATATGAACGCGATGACGTTCACCAATGCGAACAATGGCTATATCGTCGGGGCGAACAATGAGTTGATTATCACTACGGATGCCGGTGTCACCTGGAATCGACGCCAAGCGATCGCCACTCCCGTGCGCATATTGAACAGCATCGATTTCGCCGATGCGAACACCGGATGGATTGTTGGCTCTTTGGGACAAATACTAAAGACCACAAATGCCGGATTGAATTGGGTTCAGCAGGCTTCGGGTGTTACGGCGGCTTTGAATCATGTGTCGTTTCCTAGCCTTACACATGGATGGGCAGTCGGTGCGAATGGCACCATCATCCATACGAATGACGGTGGCGCAACATGGACACAACAAACTAGTGGAACGACATCCCAACTGTTTTCTGTGGTATTCAATGACGAATTGAACGGATATGCGTTTGGCAACGGACCGACCATTCTGAAAACAACGAATGGAGGTCAATTATGGTCGCTCATCACCACGGAAAAACAATTCCGTGCATTCCTTCAGCCTGCCACTCCTCAGCCGCTTCCGTTCAGCGATGAGATTTATTTCATCGAAGAGTATAATGGTGTCGAATATCAAGTCACGTGGAAGGTGGACATGTTGCCACCGTTGCGTGGGGGCACAACCAATCCTGAAGCCGGTGATGTGCTTGAATTGGTCACCCGTAAGCCCTTCACGAGCGCGGATCGCTACGATTTCACGATCGGTGAGGTAAATCTTCCTAAAGTGGAAGAGTCGCTGGCGGAGTCTGTTTTGGATGCGATCCGTGTGGTGCCGAACCCCTATGTGGTCTCAAGTGTGTTCGAAACGGTCCAAGGTGATTTGGCGAACCAACGGCAATTGCATTTCACCCGACTTCCGCAAGATTGTACGATCCGTATTTTCTCGGTGTCTGGTCATCTAGTCCAAACCCTGCAAGTCTCGAATTCTTTCAACTCGAGCCGATATATCTGGGACATGCGCGATAAGAACGGACATGAAATCCCTTACGGCGTGTATGTTTACCATGTGGAAGCGCCGGGAGTGGGTGAGAAGATTGGCAAATTCGCGGTGATCA
>CAYPOI010000146.1:0-2723 GCA_964412365.1 uncultured Chitinophagales bacterium
CCAATCCACTCCCGGTTTTTGGGCCTGAGACAACGCCTCCCAGCGCCCACCTGTCATGATTTCCTTCGTGTGATACAACTGTTGCAAGCCTGCGCCCAACCGCTCCGCATGCGCGAGCATCTCCACCCTGTCAGACTGTTTCCAAATCACGAGATCATCATCATCCCATAAGGGATCTGAATCGGTGACGATGAGCTTCCCGACCTTCACAATATCCTTTCCAATACTTTTCAAATAAGCCGATCTGTATTGATTCCTTGGGAACAAACCTCTGTCCAAAAACGGCTTTGAGGCCGCCGTCAACGCTTGTTTTGCCTCCTCAAATGAATATGGAGAATACACATAGCGCACGGATCGACATCCTTGTCCATCGTATCTCGCGATGCCTCCCACCAAATCATGCATGGTTTCTGGATCCAGCGAATCCACCCAAGCCATTGATGTATGCGCCGTGCGGATCAGATAACGGGTGTTTTCATGGACCGCGCTGATTTCCTTCAAACGCTCCAGAACGGCCGGGACACTCTCGGATGAACCCGAAAACAACACCGCATCCGCTCGGAGCCCAGAAAAATCATCTAATTCCGTGGAGATCCTTGCCTCCGGCATCCACTCCTTGATCCATTCTCCCAGATGCGGATCCTTCCTCGACAATTTTCCCACATACTCACATCCTGACCGATGCACCGAGAGCACGTCGTGCCAACCGACCAAGGGTAGATTTCCGGCATGTAAACAAAGCACCGTACGACGTGCGGGGTACGACGTGCGAGGTAAGATTTTCGTAATTGATGTCTTGCTTCGCACATCGCGCATCGCACATCGCACGTCGTCAGAATAAAACCCCATCACGCATCCTCCAGCATAAAATTGCAGCCTCGGAGCTGGGTCGGGTTGTAGCGACCAAGCACATCAAAGCTACCGTCGGGAAGGATGCGGCCACGGTCGCCGGTGAGCAGAAACGGACACGAATAGATGTTCTTTTCATCGATGAGGCCGATGAGTCCCTCCTCTCCATGTGGAACTTCGCGCAACGGTTCTTTCGGATCGCGGATACTCACATGCAGCCAAGGCGGGGTTCGGAAGCCGCTAGTGCCTGTGGAGTAGGCTTGACTGAGGAGCTCGGTCATCCCATATTCGGAATGGATCTGGCCAAGGGGCAGGGAAAATGCGTGGGCCAGGATCTGATGCATGTCGTGCCGCGAGATTTCCCGTCTGTAGGTTTTCATGCCGCCGGTTTCCATGATGATGGTGGATGCGGGAAGTGCAATGGGATGCGCCTCAGCAAGATCGATCAATCCGAACGCCGCACCGAAAAGCATAAGATGTTTCCCGGAGGCACGGATGTCGTTTAACCAAGCCGGGTCGAGGGGTTGGCCAGGGATGAGGAAGCGGTTGAGGGAGGGGGACTCGCCAACCAATTCCCTCAGCATCCACATGAGGGAGGAATGCGGATTTTGGTCATATCCTGGCGCATAGGCCCCGAATACGAGCGAATCCACATCATAAAAAAAGGACATCCCCTCTCGTATGCTTTTCCGATACACATCCACATGCGCCACATGATGCACGGATCGACGCATCCCGGTGGTGCCACTGCTTCGGAATTCGAGTTCTGGCGGATGTTCCCCCGCGGCATAGACCCGGGTTTCACGAAAGGCCTCGACCGGAAGCAAGGGCAGCGCATCCGTCGCACCGAACGCCTCATAAAACGTACGATACACCGGATTATTCGCCAATTGAAATGCTAAAAGCTCATCGAATGCCATTTCCAAAGGTACGAAGCACGGTGTATCTTTGACGCTATTCCATGGAAAGCCCACATCTCCACATCGCAGGTGTCAGCAAGCGCTACGATACCCAGACCGTACTGAACGAGGTATCGTTGGATATTAGCGAAGGCGAGTTTTTCTTCCTGCTGGGTCCGAGCGGATGCGGCAAAACCACCCTATTGCGCATCTTGGGTGGCCTGTTGGAACCCGATGCCGGCACCATCACCTTAGATGGATTCGACATCACGCACACAAAACCGCATCTGCGCGACGTGAAGACCGTTTTCCAGCATTATGCGCTGTTTCCGCACATGACCGTCTTCGAGAACATCGCCTTCGGTTTGAGGATGCGGAAAGTAGCCGAATCCATCATCCACCAAAAGGTGACCGATGCGGTTCGGATGGTGGCTCTCGACGGACTCGAGCAACGGAAACCATCCCAACTCAGCGGCGGACAATCCCAGCGTGTCGCCCTTGCCCGTGCGTTGGTGAATGAACCATCGGTAT
This sequence comes from uncultured Chitinophagales bacterium, assembly GCA_964412365.1. GTDB lineage: Bacteria > Bacteroidota > Rhodothermia > Balneolales > HLUCCA01 > CAMTWZ01. Next base: position 2,280 of record CAYPOI010000146.1, read on the forward strand.
TGCTTTTGGATGAACCCCTTGGCGCATTGGATGTGAAGCTTCGCCAACAGATGCAGCTCGAACTCAAGCATTTGCAGCGCCGACTCAACACCACATTTGTCTGCGTCACCCACGACCAGGAAGAAGCCATGAGTCTCGGAGACCGCATTGCGGTGATGAATCATGGCGTGGTTCAACAGGTAGGCACGCCGGATGAGGTGTATCATCGTCCGGTCAATCGATTTGTCTGTGATTTTCTAGGTGCGAGTAATTTCATTGAAGCAGACGGACAACTATATGGATTGCGCCCGGAACGCATCCGCATCGGCGATGGAAACATCACCGAAGAACTGGATGTGACCGAAGTGCTGTTCAATGGGCACTTCCGTCATGTGTTGGGTCGGCGGGATAATGGTGAAACCCTGCGCATTCACCTCACCAACCGGCCCGAGGAACATCAGACCG
>CAYPOI010000147.1:0-2719 GCA_964412365.1 uncultured Chitinophagales bacterium
TACCGGATCCGATGTAGTGCCTTCATCTGCGGTAGCACTGCCGGTTGTTCCGCGCACGCTGCCGCCATCGGTGGCGCCGTCGCGGTTTTGTGTGTCGCGTCGAACGGGTTCGTCTTGTTGCACAGCAACGGGTTTGTTGGCCTCCGGATTTTGTTCGCCGGCTTCGGGTGTGGTCAATCCGACGTCGTCGGGAATGTTTTCGCGTGTGGGGAGGTCGATCGCGTCGGTGGGGGTGAGATTCGCGGGTTGTTGCTCGGCTTGCGGGTTCGTGCGTGTGGCCACATCCGGATTCTGTTCTTCGCTGAACTGGGCGGCCGACCCCATCCGGAATTCACCAAGGGTCACTTCGATGAACGCTTCCCGCAAATCGACTTCCGGCTTTTGATGCAAAAACAACACGATCGCCAGTAACACAATGTGCATGGCGGATGTCACCATCAATCCGAAACGTTCCTCGCGAGTCAGCTTGTCGTTCATCAATTGCCTCCGGCCGGCTCTGTCGCAATCAGAATCGGCATGTTCAATACCTTTCCGATGTTCATCACCCGAACGGCATCATCCACTTTCGCATTCTTGTCGGCGCGGATCACCAACGTGCCATTCGGCTTGGAAGATTTTTCGGTGCGGATGCGGCTCGCCAATTCCGCTCCAACCACACGATCGCCACCCACATAGAAGAGTCCATCGGCGGTGATTGTGACGTTGATGTACACCGGATCGGGTTGGGCGATAGATTCGGATTGGGGCACATCCACTTTGATACCGAAATTCGTTACAAACGAGGAGGTGAGCAGGAAAAAGATCAACAAGAGCAACACGATATCCGTGAGCGACGACTGTGAAAACAGCACCAACGGCTTACGAGTGTCTTTTGAATCGCGGAATTCCATATCAGCCTACCGTCACTTTTTTCGGAGCGGGTTTTTGCAACAATTCCATGAAGTCGATCGAGGCCATTTCCAACTGGAAGACCTGGCGGTTGATTTTCGCCAGCAAATAGTTGTAGGCTCCGAACGCGATGATGCCCACCAACAAGCCCCAGGCTGTGGTGATGAGCGCTTCCCAAATACCACCGGCCAAAACGGACGGGTTCACATTTCCTTGAAGGCTCTGAATCTGCATGAACGCATCAATCATACCCGTTACGGTTCCCAAGAAACCGAGAAGCGGCGCCACACCGGCGATGGTGGCCAACCAATCCATGCGCTTTTCAAGCAGGTACGTTTCTTTGCGTCCGGCGTTCTTGATGGCTTCTTCCACGTCAATCAATGGTCGACCCAAGCGCAAAATCCCTTGTTTCATGATGCGCGACAATGGCTTGTCCATCTCGTCACAAAACTGAGTGGCGGCACGGGTGTTTCCTTGGCGGAGCAATTCTTCCACCGAACTCAGAAAACGTTTCTCATCCAGATGGGCATTGTTCAGAAAGCGCCAGCGTTCGGCGATCACATAAATGGCCAGAAACGACAGCAAGGTGATGGGAATCATCAAAATGCCGCCTTCTGCCAAAATGGAGAAGAACATTTGGGTGGTGGAGGGATCTACTGCTTCTTGCAGAAGGAAAAACAAGGTCATTGGATGCGTGTGATAAAGAAGTTACCAGGTGTTTGATAGCGCTCGGGCAATTCGCCGACCGAACGGGTTGCATGTTCAACAGATTCGAATTGACCGATGCCGACACGGTACGTGGTTGCGCCATTACGTTCGGCGGGTACAACACTACAACGTAAGCCGAGCGCGACTATTTTAGCACACTCCGCTTGAGATTGTGTTACAGTAGGAAGTGAGTGCACAACGATGGAATACACACGTCCTTCGAGCGGGTTCACCGCACCACGAAGACCAAATTCGGGTCGGGCGATGGGGGATGTGGGCTCTGCGGCGACAGTTTCGGGTTGCTGCACCTCGGCGGGTGCCGTCGCAGTCACGTTTTCAGATGTTCCAGACGTCGCCATTTCAGATTCGAGCGTGCTTTCATACCATTGAACGCCGTACCAGCCGCCGGCTAGTACCACAATAAGAATCACAGCTGCGACAACCCACGGCATGAGATTGGGTGATTTCGTCGCGAGAGGGATTGGCGCGGGCTCGTCTGTTGAGGGCAATTCGTGAATTGCCGCTACAGGCTCGTCCGCAAAGACGTCCTCTGCTGCCGCTACTTGATCTGCCCGTACATCGCCGCGAACCTCGGCCACCTCGTCCACTCTCTCCGGCTCGACATCACGATTTGGATCGAGGTATTTCGGAGCGATGATCTCCATGAACGGATCGTCGAAGTCGGACTCGGTGAACTTGGCTGGACCCAGCTTTTCTTCGGGAAGCGGCTCGAGACCGGCATATGCCCGGTTCACATCCAGTTCAAGGGCCGCATCCGCCTTGAATTTGAGTTCATTGTTTTCGTAGGTGAAGGTGCCGAGGCCATCGAGCGTCACGGGTTTACCTTCCGAGAGGGTGTTCATGGCCGTATCCAACCATTGATCGAACAGGATGCGCGCGTTGGAAATCGGGATTCCGAGTTGGGAGGCGATGAATTCAATCATAACTGTGCCTCCGGAGTAAATTGGATGATGTCTTTCGGCGGCTTGCGGCTTGTGGATTTCTTGCCGGTTTTCACATCCTCACTGCGCTCGTGCACAACTCCGAAGCTACCCAATCCGGGTAACTCGGCATGCTCTTTTTTCAAGAGCTTCTCCCGCACGTAGGCGGTGATGGCGTCTTC
>CAYPOI010000148.1:0-2714 GCA_964412365.1 uncultured Chitinophagales bacterium
CAAAGCATCTTCACTTGATTCGAACAAAAAAGACAATCGATCAATCCATCAGGCTTTCGAACGTCTGCAAAGCTCTGCAAAAGGATGTCGTAATCCATTTTCACACGACGGAAGGGTCGGATTTTGAAGACATCACGAAAGTCGCGACATCGCTTCTTGAATCCATGAAAAGCGAGGAATCAATCCTGTTGAATTTTACTGGCGGTACAAAGCCGATGTCAATCTTTTTTTTGGATGTTTTCAGTCAGCAGAATGTGGATCGGCTGTATGTTGATACTGATCAAGGTAAATGTCGATTCATCAACCACGACGGCCACCATGTCGTGCCACAACCCAATGCCAAAACCGATCTTGAGACCTATGCCGCGTTGAATGGACTACTCTTCGATGATTTCATGGATGAGAATGAGATATCCAAGTACAGTGAATTGTCAAACTTTCTGTATCTCAATCACGAAGGGTACTCAAACAACGGAGTAAGAAACTATTTGTCGGCTTACAAGCAGGATAATCAACTCGAAGATCAATCTTTCGAAAACAGGTTCCGAGAGTACAAAAACCCGGATATTGAGATTGTCAAAGATGCTCGGGATGTGTTAGTGACTCTGATATTGATCGGCAAAAATGAACAGTTCAGATTTGATAAGGAAAGCTTTCTCACTTACATCACTGGTGGCTGGTTTGAACATTGGGTTTTCCTGCAGTTTGATCGATTTGAGGTATTTGATGATGTGGCTTGCAATGTCAAATTGAAGCCGCAATCGGCTGAATCAGACAAGGATTTTAGTGAAATCGATATTTTGGGAGTTCGCAACAACACATTGTGGTTCATCGATTGTAAAACGGGGAGTATTTCACAAGATGCGGTTCAAAAAATGTACGGTAACGGAAAACGTTATGGTGGGCCATTTGCGAGAAAATCGTTTGTGACGTTGTTGGGAGCCGCGAAAACATCTAAAAATGATGCCAAAGAAAGGGAGAGGTGTGATTATCTAGGAATAAGTGTAGTAAGTAATCCAGATCTCATCGATAAGTTGAAGTCTTTTGTGACATCGACTAAGAATCCCGACAACAGTTTGATGTAGTAGAGTGTAAGGTAACACCAAGTAACAGCCCCTTCCCGGATACCGGGTTCTGAAGCCCCGTAAGTTTGTCTCACACCAAACAACGGAGCAGATAAATGAACCCGATTCAAACCCTTTCGAAACTCGCCGGCAAAGTCCCCGCAGGTGGCCCCGTCGTCATTCTCACGATGACCGCCGAAGCCGTCTCACTAGTCAAGTCCATCTTGGACCACAACGCGGAGATCCAACGCATCCAAGTGCAGCGCGAGCTGAACGAGATGCATGCTCGGATCGCCTTGGAGCAGATTGAACGCGCCTTCGTCCTCCGAATGAAGGAGCTGGATGATAAAGTGACGCAGATCTCCCGTCTGCAACGCACGGGCGAGGTGCAGCTTAGCGATCTCGGCTCCAGACGAGACGAGTTCCTTCACGCCTCCCTGATTCTTCTGGATCGGGCGATGGATCGTTCCCTACCCATGGAGGAGCGGAGCATGGCCTTGAACCTCAGCCAACAGTTGAAGGAGTGGCATCTTGCGCTCGGGAAGGAGCAATTCAATGTCTTCGACCGGATGGCAACCAACACCGAACGGTTTATCTCCAACCGTGAGGAGGATGCGCAATGATCTGGATGATTCCCGCCTTGGTCGCCGCAGGTGCGGCCGCCATCCATTTCCTGTCGGAAACCGATCGAGAAGCACGCCGCCGTCGCGACGAGGCGCAGCGCGATTTAGAACTCTCGATCGAGGAGCATGAGCAACGCATCGAGAGGTATTTGCAGGAATCCGATTCCTCATACCGGTACGAAGAGCTTCGTCAATTCCACTATTCTTCGTTCCGTGTGGCGGACCAGGCCTATAAGCTCCTTCATTCCAGATATGACACGATCCGTGATTTGAACAAGCGGATCGGCAAGCTACTCAAACTCAGGATCAAACTTCAGAAGCAGGCATCTAAAAGCGAATCTAAGGAGGAACGAAGAGCGATATGGGCAGAGCTCAAAACGTGTTCCACTCAGATCCGAGAGTTGGATCGGTACGTGCGGGAGGAAAACGCCATCGCCGAAGGATTCAAACGAAAATTGGATCATTTCAACCAGACCACCATGCGCCTGAAATACCAGATCCGCGACCATTGCGGTTGGAAAGGGCAACAGTGGTATGAACGTTCTGAAGAGCGCAAGAGACAAAGGAACGCGTCATGACCCTGGTTAATCTCACCAATCATCCCCAGTCGGAGTGGTCGTCAGCGCAGCATGAGTGGTTCGATGCGCGGTACAACCGATTGATCGACCTGCCGTTTCCACCAATCCATCCCGAATCCACATCCAAAGAGGTCTGCGAGTTGGCGGAATCGATTCTGCCCATGATCCTGGCGCATGCACCATGCCACCTTTTGGTGATGGGTGAATACACGTTCATGGTGTCGATGATCCGCCTCGCTCAAGCCGTCGGCCTTCATGTGATTGCCACAACATCGCGTCGCAATGTAGAGATTCTGGACGATGGCCGGATGATCCGTCGCTTTGAATTTGTAGGTACCCGTGAGTTTCAGCCGCATTGTAACGACAGGTAACAAACCTATCGAGTGAACCACATCCTCAAACCACACGAACTTTGACCCATGCTACTCCAACACCACACATACCGCCAA
>CAYPOI010000149.1:0-2694 GCA_964412365.1 uncultured Chitinophagales bacterium
GCAAATGTTCGATGAGCTTGGCTTTGTCCTCGAACACCACTTCTTTCATGGCCGGGTTCGGTTTGTAATGGATGCCGTCATCCGCCACTTTCGCATAACTGAGCGAGGTGAAGTTGTCGCCATAGTCGAACGGCTTGTCCAGGTCCACCTTCTGTGTGGATATGAGGGATGGATCCACCAATGGCTTGAGTTCTTTCACGATGGTCTGAGGAATGATTCCATGCTTCGTGTTGTACTCACGCTGGATTTCTCGGCGCCGGTTCGTCTCGTCGATCACCTTTTTCATGCTCATGGTCATCTTGTCGGCATACAAGATGGCGCGTCCTTGTGAATTCCGTGCGGCCCGACCCGTGATCTGCATCAAGCTTGTTTCCGAACGCAAAAATCCTTCTTTATCGGCATCCAACACAGCCACGAGGCTCAGTTCCGGAATGTCGATCCCTTCGCGAAGTAGGTTGATCCCCACCAACACATCGAAATCGCCCCGGCGGTAGCGGTAAATCACTTCAATCCGCTCGATCGCGTCCAGTTCACTGTGCATATATGCCGCGCGAATGCCGAGATTCCGCAAATACTCACTCAGTTCTTCACTCATCCGCTTGGTGAGTGTGAGTACCAAAACGCGCTCTTTTTTCTCGATGCGGATGCGAATTTCCCCAATCAAATCATCGATCTGGTTTTTCAGCGGACGCACTTCGATCTCCGGCTCCATCAGCCCCGTCGGACGAATGATCTGCTCCACGAACGCGCCTTCCGATTTTTCGAGCTCATAATTCGCGGGTGTCGCGCTCACGAAAATCGCCTGAGGCACGATCGATTCCCACTCATCGAAGGTCAGCGGACGATTATCCATGGCGGATGGGAGCCTGAATCCATGCTCCACCAGCGCCACTTTCCGAGAGCGGTCGCCGCCATACATCGCCCCGATCTGCGGGATGGTTTGGTGACTTTCATCCACCACCATCAGGAAATCTTCGGGGAAGTAATCCATCACACAGTACGGTCTTTCGCCGGGTTTGCGAGCGGCCAGGTAGCGCGAATAGTTCTCGATTCCGGAACAGTAGCCCAATTCCTGAATCATTTCGATGTCGAACATGGTTCGTTGCTCGAGTCGGGCCGCTTCAAGGAATTTCTCCTCGGCGCGGAGCTGGTCGAGTCGGCCGATGAGCTCGTCGCGGATTTCGTTGATGGCTTCGGCGAGACGGGTTTTCGTGGTCACATAATGCGATGCCGGGTAAATGCTGTATTGCTGCACCGACTCGCGCTCTTTCCCGGTGACGGGATCAAAAAGAGTCATTTTTTCAATCTCATCGCCCCAAAAGGTGATGCGCAGGCCCATGTCGGAATAGGCGGGATAGATATCGACCACATCGCCGCGCACGCGGAAGACGGCGCGTTGGAATTCGACGTCGTTGCGGGTGTAATGAAGGTCGACCAAATCATACAAGAGCTTCGAGCGGGGCACGTTTTTGCCCACGTTCAGGGCGATCACCATGGCCGCGTATTCGCTGGGCGAGCCAATGCCGTAAATGCAGCTCACGCTAGAGACGATGATGACGTCGCGTCGCCCGGAGAGAAGGGATGAGGTGGCACGAAGACGGAGACGCTGGATCTCGTCGTTGATGGACATGTCCTTTTCGATGAACTTGTCCTGCGCCACCATGTAGGCTTCGGGCTGATAGTAGTCGTAATACGAAATGAAGAATTCGACGCAGTTCTCCGGGAAAAAGTCGCTCAGCTCGCGATACAATTGCGCGGCAAGGGTTTTGTTGTGCGACATGACCAAGGTCGGGCGCTGAACTTGCTCGATCACCGAGGCGATCGTCCGTGTTTTTCCCGATCCCGTGATGCCCAACAAGGTTTGGAAGCGGGTGTTCTGCTTCAGCCCCTGAACCAGATCATGGATGGCGGTGGGCTGGTCGCCGGCGGGTTTGTATGGGGATTGGAGAAGGAATTGGGACATCCCGAAAGGTACGGGTTCCTATGCGGAGTATGACCACGGATCGATGAGCGCGACGCCAGTCGAAATCATGTCCTTTGTATTTCGAGTGACTAGGGTCAGTCCATTGGCAATGGCCGTAGCGGCGAGCAGTCCGTCGATATCCGGAATCGGTCGTCCGTTTCGTGCCGCGTCGGCCATCACTTCACCCCAGGTTTGGGATTCGAGTGCGGTTACATCCAACATCCGGCCAGCAAAACGCTCGGTCACATCATTTTCGAACCAATGTGCCAAGGCGTCTTTTCGCTTTGAATCAGGCAGTTTTTCAATCCCTTTTCTAAGCTCGCCGAGAGTGAGCACACTTAGGAACATCTCCTGTTCGTCGTGATCGGAAAACCACCGAACCACGTTCGCATCGGGTTTCGGTTTGATGAGTTCCGACACGCAACACGTGTCGATCAGAAAACTCATAGGTCGATGTCTCTGGAGCTTGATGAGGTGCGCTCGATGTCAAGGTCGATACCGGCGAGCGGTGAATTTCGGAAAAAATCAACCAGAGACGTTTTGGGTTTTTCCAACTGTCGATAGTGCTCGAACGACATCACGACCACACTGGGTCGCCCGTGCTTGGTGACGGTTTGAGGTCCTTCCTCCGTGGCGAGTCGCACCACTTCAGAAAACCGGTTTTTCGCATCTTGTAAGGGCCATTTTGTGGATTTCATCCGAAACTCTGTCTAGTCTGTCTAGAATATACG
>CAYPOI010000150.1:0-2577 GCA_964412365.1 uncultured Chitinophagales bacterium
GCGAACAAGGTTGTTCCAATCCGAACGAACGAACGGACATCGGTTCCCGCCATTCCGGTACCCGCGATCGACCACTGAGTGCCGTTATCGGCGGAAAGATGCACATTGGAGCCGGTTCCGGCATAAATCTGAGTGGCATCGGTGACGAACGCCTGCGAAACCATCGTCGTCGACTTCTCCCACAATCCACCTTGATCAGCGGATCGGTAAATGCCTTGGTTGGTTCCTGCGAACCAGTGGCTGCCGGTCGCGCTTAACGCGTACGTCGGCGTGCTGGTGATGCCGTTGTTGGCGGTGGCCCATGACTGACCACCATCCACCGAACGATACGCTCCGCCAAACGTGCCTGCGAATATCGCCCCGTTTCGAAGATGCAGATTCAGGATATGCAAATGGTTGAGTCCGGTGTTCGTGAAGACCCAGTTCGCGCCACCGTTCGTGGATTTCAAGACCCCATCCCCATAGACACCGGCTAGAATAGTGGATCCGTCGAATGCGATCGCGCCAATCATCGTATTGGCTTGAATACCGTTGTTCAGCGCTCCCCAGCTTGCCCCGCTGTCGGAACTGACGTGTACGCCATTGCCCGTACCTGCATAGAATAACGCTCCGTTGGAAGCCAACGATGAGATCTGGGTACTTGTGAGCCCGTTCACGGCTAAGTTCCAACTGGTTCCGTTGTCGGTGGATTTGAATAAGCCATGGAAAGAGCCATAGAAAACATCGTTTCCGAAAATATGGATGGCTTTGATGGTGGAATTTGTCAATCCGGAGGATGAAAGTGCCCAGTTGGTGCCAAGATCTGTGGATTTGAACACAAGTCCGTTATCGGATCCAGCATACAAAGTCGACCCAGTGCCTGCCAGCGCTTTGATCACCAAACGCGTCAATCCTGAATTGGAGGCGGTCCAGCTGGACCCATTGTCTATCGATTTCATCACGCCACCCCCATTGGTTCCTGCGAACAGGATGCCATTATGGATGAGCAACGCATCCACATTGGGGGTGTTGAGTCCATTGTTCGATTGGGTCCAGGTTAGGCCGTTGTCTCCCGAGCGGAATACGCCGCCGCCACCGGTTCCAGCGAAGATGAATGATGTGTTGGATGCATAAGTCCAGACAGCCTCAGGAGGGAGACCGTTGTTGGCGCCTGTCCATTGGGCATGGGAACTGGATATCGATGCGAAAAGGATGCTTGCGACGATGCAAGACCTGCAGAAAATGTTCATTGACGAGACCTTTTAGATGCGGATGTACCGACAGTCGGTCAATGTACACTACTTGGGTGCGTAGTCCTATATGATGATGTTCAGGACCTAAACCGCAAATGCAGCATATAAAAAATCGCACCGACGCCCATCGTGATGCCCACATCCCGGAATTCGGCGGATGTGGAGCCGGTCAGTAGCCAAAAACAGGCAAGAATTCCGATGACGGCCCAGGTCCGCGCATACGGAAGCACGAACTGCGGCGCGTTTCCGGCACCGGTCTGACGCAATCTCAGTAGTGCCAAACAAACCGCCAAAAGGATGAGGATTTTGCTGATCACGCTGATGGTGACGGCATAAATGAACGTTCCGGAAACGGAGACAGCCAACGCCGCCAAGCTGAACGCCAGCAAGGAATACACCGGCGTTCGGTAATGTGGATGTAGGGTTTGGAAGAACTTCGGAAACTGGTCGGATTCACTCAGCGCGAAGGGCAGCCTCGATCCGATGAACATCACGCTATGCAAGGTTCCGCCGATGGAGATCACGGCGCCTAAGGTGATGAAGCGTCCGCCGCCGCTTCCCATGAAGCGCTCGGCGGCATCCGCGATCGGGGTTTTGGATGTGGCCAGTTCGGGCAAAGTGCCGATGGCGACGATCTGGATCAGCGTATAGAATACCCCGACAAACAGTAGTGCCGTGATCAACGCGAAGGGGATGGTTCTGCCTGGCTCACGGATTTCGCCGGTGTTGACCAATATCGCCTCGAACCCTGTGAACGCGAATACAAGAATGAATACGGTGGATGTGAAATCGGCCAGATCCGGCATGGGCTGATGGACGTCGACCGTCTCCGGACTCAGAAAGAATAGGCCGATGCCGACAAATAAGAGCAAAGGGACCAACTTCGCCGTGGCCAGCAGATTGCTGAGGTTCTTCGAATTCCGAACACCGGTGTGATTGACGACAGATAGGAAGATGGTGACGATGAGGATGATGCCGGTCCGCATCCATCCCCCCTGAAACACCGGATGCAGATAACCGAGGTAGGTGGCGAAGAGGTTGATCAGCGCGGCATAAGTGGCCAAGCGCGTGAGTAGCAGCAACCATCCGATCATGTAGGCGGGAAGCGGACCGAACGCGGTGAGGGTGTAGAGATAGGGTCCCCCGGTTTTGTCGAAACGACTCGCGACTTCCGCGAAAACCAGCACCAAGATGAAAATGATGCCCGCGCAGAGCAACATCGCCGGCACACTGTAGATGCCGGATAACTTGAAGATCCCTGCGGGAAGTCCGAAAATCCCAGCACCGATGGTGCTGTTGATCATCAGGAGGACGAGATCCCATTTTCCGATGTCGCGACGAAGCA
>CAYPOI010000151.1:0-2576 GCA_964412365.1 uncultured Chitinophagales bacterium
CGACCCAGCACAGGTTTGCCCACCAGCAAGCGATCCTCGGGGACTGCTTGGTGATGCTGAAAGTAATCCCGGTCCCGCACGTTCACGCTGGCGGTTGGGGTGGACACGATGAATTCCCCGTTCTCATCGACCAGCGCCACCACGCCCAGGCGTTCGGGATCGGTCCAGAGTGACTGGACCAGTTCGGCAAGATCAGACGCGGACCCGTGGCGCAGGTAGTCGGTACGGACTGCCAGCAATACCTGGTCCAGCACCTGGATGCTGCGGCTGGCTCGCTCTGCATGGGCCAGCACCAGGTTGGAGTTTTTGTCGATTTCTGCCTGCAGCGCCAGTTCGCGCTCCAGGTCTATCTGGCGCAGGGTCAGCAGCCACAAGACCACCAGCGTCGCGATACCGAACCCCAACACCGCGGCACTCACAGGGTTCCCCACCAGCTTCCAGCAATGCCGAAGGAGGCGAGTCCCCAGGCTTTCTGCTGGCTGGGTCGCGGCTGTGCTGCGCATGTGCAAAGTAAGGTGTTTCGGGCGTGAGCGATTGGGGAAAAAGAATTTATCAGATTCGAGCCTACGCGGATGGTAAACCGGAACATCGGAGGTTGCCTACCTGCGACAGCCGCAGACGGAGACGGAGACCTGAACTGCTTAAGCGAACTCAACGGAATGTTGAGGCTCTTCGCAATGGCCCGTGCGGGTTCTCTATCGGTCGCGCCCCAGGGTTGCCTCTGAGACGCTTCGTTTCAATTCCCGAGGCGATTCAACAGGACGACGACAATCCTTACCGCAAAGCCTTCAGCGGCGAGTGAGCCATCCATTTATGAGATGAGCCTGCCTTTGCCTCCTGTGCGCTGTCTGTCCAAAGAGCAAGCGGCCGAGTACCTCGGGATCGGGGTCACGCTGCTGGCACAGCTCGATGTGCCTCTTGTCCAATTCGGGCGGCGTTGTGTGTACGACCGGGTTGAATTGGGTACCTCACTCGATCAGCATAAAGGGGAGCGAAGGCGGGCCCGAAAGGAGAGTTTATGGCCCGTTGTGAAGGTATCTACCGACGACCGGATTCCGGTTTCTGGTGGATCAATGCGACGCTCCCTAACGGCAAAAGAGTGCGCCAGAGCGCTGGGACTGAAGACCGTGCCGACGCAGAAGCGTTCCTGGCAAAACTCAAGCTGGACGCCTACCGCGAGACGCACTTCGGGATCAAGCCCAAGCGCAGCTGGCAAGAGGCCGTGGTTCGTTATCTTGAACTCAAGAGGACACTGAGGAGTTTTTCGGACGTTCAGCGGATTTGCCGCAACTTGGACCCGTACCTGGGCGCCATGTCACTCGACCAGATCAATGGCGATGTGATCTGGAACATCGTTCAGGGAGAGCTTAAGAAAGGCAACAAACCCGCTACGGTCAACCGCTACCTGGCGACGGTGCGCAGCCTGCTGCGTATGGCCCGCGATGAGTGGCAGTGGATCGACAACTTCCCAAAAATCCGTCTGTTGCCTGGCGAGGTCGAGAGGGATCGTTGGCTGACGCGTGAAGAAGCGGATCGTCTGATTCGCTGCTCTGCGCCTCACCTGGCGGCCCTGGTGCGGTTTGCCCTGGCAACAGGGTGCCGTGCTGGCGAGATCACTGGCCTGGAATGGAATCGGGTGGACTTGCAGCGCAAGAACGCCTGGTTGAACCGGACCAAGAACGGAACGCCTCGGGGAGTGCCGCTCAATGAAGATGCGACAGCAGTATTGAAAGAGCAGATCGGCAAACACCACCGCTACTGCTTCACCTACGAAGGCCAGCCCATGAGGGCGGACGTGACCAACACGGCCTGGCACACGGCGTTGAAGCGGGCGGGGATAGAGGACTTCCGGTTTCACGACTTGCGCCATACCTGGGCGTCCTGGCATCGCCAGGCGGGCACATCTTGCGATGAGCTCAAGGACCTAGGGGGGTGGAAGACGCGATCCATGGTGGACCGCTACGCGAAGTTTGCTACCGAGAACCTGTTGGCTGCGGCTTCCAGGATCGAGCGCAGTGGGGGTGGCAGCAACGTGATCGAGGTGTCACGTTTTCGTCACGGCTAGAAACGAAGAAGGCCTTGCACTCACGTGCAAGGCCTTGTCGTATGTGGCTCCCCGACCTGGGCTCGAACCAGGGACCTACGGATTAACAGTCCCGCTCATACACCCTGAGGCGGGATTTTCCACCGTAGAAAATCCAATGAAATCAATCACTTGGCTTTCATTCCTCGCATCTGATCACATGGTGCTCGGATGAGGTTTCAGCCTAACGTTGCAGCAGAATTGCAGCGACATCGCCTCGCCAGTTTATCCGTTCAGCCAGGGGTTGTCGATGAGCCGTATGGTGGGGGGGTAGATTGCTCCTTGTCTTTAGTGAGCCAAATTTTCCGACAGCCATCTGTAGAACGAATCCTCAAACAGACGTAACAGAGAATGCGGTGAGTTTGTGAAGGGGTTGTGGCAAAGCAGGTGAGGCGGCGCAGGGGGCGAGCAGCAGACTACATGCATGGCAGTGGCTGCCCCTGTGATCGTCTCATTGTTTTTCGCGGCTCTCCCGCCACCGATCGTAGCGGAG
>CAYPOI010000152.1:0-2495 GCA_964412365.1 uncultured Chitinophagales bacterium
TTTCTCGGCGTTCACGATCATCCCGACCGATGGGGGATGTACGCCCGCATCCAACCTCATTTATCTTCCGACGACCGAGCCTTATGGGACGCCCGGCAGGAATGGATCCGTCGCGGGATCATCCATTGCGGCAAGTTCGAAGGCTATTTCCACATGCTTCAAAAGATGGTGCTGCCGTACACGCATGGTCGGCGCACACGGTTCGATGTCTTCGAGCCACGCACACGGGATGAGCGCGAACGATTTTATGAGTCCAAATGGAACACCGTTCGCTGGCGGATGCTGTTCAAAGTCTTCTTCCACAAGCGCACGATGGCCAAATTCGGACGTAGTTCCGCGCATTTCGCGCATGTGGGCGATGGCGACATCACCAAACAGTTCATGGAGCGCTCGAAGCTGGCTCTGGTCGAGCTGGATCCGCGCGCGAATCCCTTCCTTCAATACATCATGCATTCCCGTTTCCTGACAGAAGACGGACTTCCGGACTATCTCAAACCGAAGAATCTGGACATCATCCGAGATCGGCTCGATCGTGTCGAATATGTCCATGGCGCATTAGGGGATGTGGTCGACCAATGTGATGCGGGCAGCATCCACGCATGGAATTTGTCCGACATCTTCGAATATCTGGATGAAGCCACGGTTGCGAATCTGGTTTCCAAAATCCATCGCGCATCGGCAAAAGGAGCACGGACCAGCCTGTGGAATCTGTTGGTGAGACGTCGGCTTTCGGAAACAAATCCGGAAGCCTTCATCCTTCATGAAGCACTTTCCCATGATCTGTGGATGCAAGACCGTGCGTTCGTCTATGGCGATTATGTGGTGGAGGAAGTCGTATGACCGTGGAATGGATTCCGATGGCGTGGGTGTCGGTGGTGATCGTGAGTTTGCTCGCATCCGCTCAGATTCTGCGCATCAAAACCGGCATGAAACTGGAATACACGCGCAAACTGGTGCATTTCGGGTCGGGATTGCTGGTCTGCGCATTTCCGTTCATCTTCGACTCGATCGGAAGCGTGGCGGTGATGAGCTTGGCCTTCTTGGGCATCATGGTGGTGAGCAAAATCCGTCATGTGTTGGATGCGGTTCATGAAGAAGGCCGGAATTCGGCCGGGGCGTATCTGTATCCGATGGCGGTGTTCCTCATTTTTTATTGGTCGGATGGATATTGGCTGCATTTCATGGTCCCCATCCTGCTGCTCACCATCCCCGATGCCGCCGCCGCGCTCATCGGCAAAGAATATGGCAGCATCACCTATGCCGTGAACCGTCAATACCGGTCGCTGGAAGGCTCCTTCATGTTCTTCCTGATCGCGTTTTTGTGCATCCTGATTCCGGTACTGTTGGCGGAAGTGGTCGATAATCGCACGGCCATTTTGGTCGCCCTTTTGCTGGCCCTCATCATCACCGGAATCGAAGCTGTTTCCGTGTTCGGGGTCGATAATCTGTTCGTGCCCTTGGTCGGCTACTTGGGCTTGACGCGGTTGTTGACACATCCGACCGACATCCTCATCGGAAATCTGACGGTCCTCGTCGCTGTATTCATCGTCTTAGCGGCGACGAACCGCTGGCGGCACCTTACCATTTCGGGCATGATCGGACTCACGCTGATGCTCTACGCCATCTACTCTTGGGGCGGATGGGCGTGGTTCATCCAAGCGATGTGGTACAGCCTGACCTTCACCTTGGGCGTGAACCTGAATCGGTTTCGTCATCTCGGAACGAACGTCTCGACCCGCGAGAGAAACCGCGGTCTGTTCGAAATCTCCGCGGTGTTCCATTTCTCCGCCGTTCCGTTGTTCATTTTGTTGATGAACCGCCTCACGCCACATCCCGAGTTATTCAGCCTCTTCACCGCCATGATCGGATTGGTGACGGGGATGTCCTATTTCCAATTTTCGACCCATTTGTTGAAGCGGTTCAAAATCACATCCATCCCCCGCGGATGGCCCACCTTGGCGTATCGCGTAGTTTTCGCAGGGAGCGGAAGCTTGTTCATCTACATCCTGGCCGCATCCGGCGATGCCGGACTTGCCCATTCCGCCTGGCAGCATCTGACCATCACGGCGGTCGGAACGGGCTTGCTAGCGGTTCTGCAACGGACGCTCGTCCGGAGGTATCATTGTCCGAATTGCGGACGCACGGTCGTCACCCCGATCCATTGCAAAATCGACACCGAGCCGGTAGGAGGCATCCGCTATTTCGGGATGTGGCAAGGCGTGCTGGTGAGTATGGTGGTGATGGCGGGGGTGTTGTTTGTTGTTAGTAGGTAATTGGTAATTGGTATTTAGTAATTAGTAATTAGTACCCCTTATATCAGCACTTAGATACCAACTACCAATTACCAACTACTTCTTTTCCCAGCTCTTCACCGCATCCACAAACGCCATCGCATTCTCCACCGGCACGTTCGGGGTGATGCCATGCCCGAGGTTCACGACATATCGTTGCGCGCCGAAGCGATCGATCATCCGATGCACGTCTTTCGTGATCTG
>CAYPOI010000153.1:0-1276 GCA_964412365.1 uncultured Chitinophagales bacterium
ACGACATTCTCAAGGAGTACATCGCGCGCGGCACGTACATCTACCCGCCGGGGCCGAGCCTGCGGCTGATCGCGGACATGTTCCGGTTCTGTACGGCGGAGGTGCCTGGCTGGAATCCGATTTCCATTTCCGGATGATCGTATTCACAAGAAATGGCTTCTTTTGCTTCGCTGCAGAGGTCGATGTCCTCGGCTCTGATATGCAATTCACCGGGTTTGAGAGACAGCCGCACTTGTTTGGTCGCCGAACTCGAGAAAATGGAGACCCGCTTCACTGTGGCAAGCATCTGGTCGCGACTCACTTTCATCTCCTTATCGTTCTCCCGAGGAATCACGGACTCGTAATTCGGATACGTTTCGTTGATGAGGCGCGTGATGACGCTCGTGTTGCCGCTTTTGAAGCCGGCGTGGTCTTTGCTCACCGACATCTCACAGGTTTCGCCATGCAAGGCTTTCTGAACCAAGGTCAATGCTTTTTCAGGAACGATGAACTGAACCGGAGTGGATGCGACGATGTCTTTTTTCACCAAGCGAACCAGGCGGTGACCATCGGTGGCCACAATCTTGCTTTCCTCTTTTCCGATCTGGAAAAACACACCCATCATGGCCGGACGCAAATCGTCGCTCGATACCGCAAAACTGGTTTTCGTGATGGCACGACCCAACGACGCACGGCTCGTTTTAATGGCAACGCCTTCTTCCATCGTCGGAATCGCAGGAAAATCGGCCGCTTTTTCGCCAGCCAATTTATAGGAGCCTTTGTCGGTCTTGAATTTCACGATCGAGCGATCATCCGTTTCAAACAAAACCGGGATGTCAGGCAATTGGCGAAGGGTTTCGAGCAGGCGACGGGCCGGAACGGCGATCGCGCCTTCACCTAAGATTTCCGCCGACACATATTCGATGATGGATACTTCCAAGTCGGTGGCGCAAAGCCTCAAACGTCCGTTATCGCTTTCGAAGAGAACGGTCTCCAGAATGGGGAGGGTCGCTTTGGACGGAACGGCGCCGGCAACTGCGGCCAGGCCTTTTACCAGATCACCGCTGGATACACTGAATTTCATAGCAAAGAAAGAAGATGGTTTAAAATCACCCGAATATACAAAAATCGCCTATCCGGATTGCCCTACGTCTATGCCGGACAAGTCGGAAAAAACTCCCAAAACATGAAACGCTTCGGTCACACCGGTCAAGTCGTCGATCAAGCCACTCACCGCATACACATCGGTGGTGATGTCGCAAAAGAAATCATATTTCCAGGGGGAGCCTACCTTCGG
>CAYPOI010000153.1:1376-2493 GCA_964412365.1 uncultured Chitinophagales bacterium
AGCGGATCCAAAAAGGCACGACATTGCTCGATCGCCATCGGATGCGACCAGACTTCGGTGATGTCGTCGAGCTTGGTTCCCGGAAACGCGATCAAATGCTGTGAAATCGGCAGATAGAACTCTCCGGCGATGGGCACACGGTACTTCGCCAGCAGGTCATAATTATAGATGATGCTCCCAGCGATGGAATTCTCAATCGCGATGAGGGCCACATCCGCACGACCGTTTTTTTCATCTTCCATCACATCACGGAAGGTGCCGCGATAAAGGCAATTCGCATCCGGACCGAACAGGCGCGTGGCCACGATATGATGGAACGACCCGGGCTGACCTTGCAAGGAGATGGTCGGTTTCAGCATACCCGGATATCGCGGATTTGGAGTTGAAGCTCGCGCTTCGATTCGTTCGAGCGCTTGTCGAACCAGCAGTTTTCTTCCAGCACGAAGGCCACATCCACATTCTGATTCTTATGTTCGTCGAGCATGGGTTTGAGCGCATGCATCTTGAAGCCGATGGCGTCGAAATGATAGGAGTCGTCTTGGGCGAGGCGCATTTTCAGGTGACCTTGCTTACCCACGATGCTCGGATTTCCCACGATCTGCACATTTTTCGACACGAAAATGGGTCGCGTGTTATGCGGACCGTACGGCTCGAACTGATTCAGCAATTTCCAGAAGCGCGAATCGATCTCGGAAAGTCGCAGTTCCCCATCAATCACGATTTCGGGCTCGAACTGGTCCGAGCACAAGCAATCATGCGAAATGGATGAGAACCGTTCACGAAACGCATCCAACTGATCGCAATTCATGGTGAGCCCGGCGGCGAATTCGTGTCCGCCGAACTGGATCAGCAGGTCGTCGCACTGTTTGAGCGCATTATAGATGTTGAAGCCGCGGATGGAGCGGGCCGAGCCTTTGATTTTGCCATCGATGGTGCTGAGCATGATCGTGGGACGGCAATACAGATCCACCAAGCGCGACGCCACGATGCCAATTACACCCAGATGCCATTCGGGATGGTGGAGCACGACGGATGTGAGTGAATCCATGTCCATCGATTGGTCGATCATCTGCTGCGCCTGATCCATCGTGTCGGAATCGGTCTTGCGGCGACGCTT
>CAYPOI010000154.1:0-2398 GCA_964412365.1 uncultured Chitinophagales bacterium
TCAAGCCGGCGAGTGCGAATATGGCGCCGTCCCAGTTAGAATTCTCGAGTTTTTTGAGTCGCGTGGGGACGTTCCCTCTTAAATCAACGGTGCGATGACCGGGATGACGATGGAGCCACTGGCCGGCGCGTCGGACAGATCCGGTGGCGATGAGCCCCGCGTCGAGCTCCAAAAACTCGAGCCCTTTGCGGGCGACGAGGGCATCGCGTGGGTCTTCGCGCTCCAAAACTGCCACGACAGCCAATCCGGGTGATGCGGCGGTGGGGATGTCTTTGTGCGAATGGACCGCGATGTGGATGGAGCCTTCCAACAGCGCATCATCCAACACTTTCGTGAACACGCCCTTCCCCCCCATCAGCGGCAGCGGCGTATCCAACACCAAATCGCCTTCCGATTTCATGGAAACGATGTCGACCTCATGCCCCAATCCCCGCAGCGCATCGGCCACGGTCTCCGCCTGCCACATGGCCAGCAGCGAATCGCGGGTTCCGAGGCGGATGGTCATGAGTCGGGCTCGATCTTGAACAGACTATGCACCATCTTGGTGATGTCTTCCGGACGCTCGTGGTCTTCCTTCAAATGATCGATCGAATAGGCCAAAATCTTGTTCACGATGCGTCGGGTGAGCTGATCGGCGATGAGGGCGTCATCCGCCGAAAACTTGTGCCGATATCGGGCGAGTTCATCCGTGCGGATCTCATCCAAGCGACGTGTGAGCGCGCGGATGGTGGGCACCAAGCGCTGTTCGTTCAACCACTTCTCAAAATCGGCCATTTCCTGATCGATGATGGCTTCCACCATCGGCACATTGGCCTGACGCTCCTTGAACGTGGCATCGAGGCGGTCGTTCAGCATGTCCATGTTCACGATCAGAAAATGCTCGTTCTCGGAAATCGCCGGATCCACATTCCGCGGAACGGCCAAATCCATGAACACCTTGCACTCGGCCTGAACCATATCCACCAACTCTTTCGTGACGACCGGCTCGGGCGCACCCGTGGCCACAATCACCAATTCGTGCGTGCGGATGCACTCGGTCAACTCCTCCCATGGCGCCACATGCACATCATATTTCCCGGCGATGAGCTCGGCGCGCTCCTGACTTCGATTGATCAGCGTGATGCGTTTCACGCCCTGGGCCACCAGATTCATGCAGGTCACCTTCCCCACTTCGCCGGTCCCGATCAACAGGACCTTCTTGTCGTGAAGCGTGCCCAGAATATGCGCCGAGGCCTGAACCGCGGCATAGGCCGTGGTCGCCGCACCCGATCCGAGGGAGGTTTCGGCACGCGAGCGCTTGTGGGCGCGGAAAACGGACTGCATCAAGCGATGCGTGGTCGCATCAATGGAATGGGATGCGGATGCGATTTCGTAGGCTTGCTTGACTTGTTGAATGATCTGGAGGTCGCCGAGGATCTGCGCATCGAGTCCGACCGCGACATGAAAGAAGTGACGAACGGCATCCTCCCCCTTCTTCACAAATCCGAATTTTTCGACTTCTTGACGGGTCCCATTCGAGAATTTTACCATCAAACCGAACAAGACTTCGGCGCGATCGCCACGGGTGAAGATCTCGGTCCGGTTGCAGGTCGATAGCACGATCAAGCTGTCCAAACCAAGCGATTCGGCTTCCTTCAACAGGCTTTTCACGGCGTCTTCAGACAACGAAAACCGCTCGCGGATGCTCAGTTCCGCGTACCAGTGGCTGATGCCGACAACAATGAACTCATCCAATAGCGACATGCGCGACTCTCGTTTTGACTTCTTCCACCATGGCTTTGATGAACTCGGGATGATCGTTCAATCCCTTGGTCACCACGATTTTTTCCACATGTTTGCCTTGTTCCTCAATTTCTTCACGCAGCTCGATGCCCAGCTCGTGCAGGGTTTCGATATGGTCGGTCACAAACGCCACCGGCACCATCAGCATATGCTTCACGCCGTACTCGATCAGGCGGAACACCAGGTCTTCGGTATTGGGTTGCGTCCATTTCGACGGACCCACACGGCTCTGATAGCAGGTCCAGTAATTTTCGGTGCGACCGCGCAGATCCATGATCGCTTCCACCGTGTCCACAATCTGATCGGTGTACGGGTCGCCGCTGGCCACTTCGGAAATCGGCGTTCCGTGGGCGGTAAATAGAATGTGAACTTTCGCGCGTTCCTCGGGCGTGAACTCGGTCATGGCCTGCTCGATGCGGTCGTTCACGGCATTCAGGAAATTGGGCTGGAGGTGATACGATTTCACCGTGTATTCACTCCATGATGGGAGCTTGCCGGCGGATGCGAACGTGTGACGGACGCTCTCCCAATCACGGAACGAAGAACCCGTCGTGGTCCAGGAAAAGTGAGGATAGAGGGGCATCAGCACCACATGCTCGATTCCATCCGCCATCAT
>CAYPOI010000155.1:0-2368 GCA_964412365.1 uncultured Chitinophagales bacterium
GTGAAGGGAAAGGAACCTACTGAAAACTCTCCGAGAGGTGAGGACCCATCCCGTGGTGAATAGATGGCGTTGGCCGTGCCGTCTTTCGACCAGTATCGCCAACCCGAGGCCGATATGCGGTAGTCGGTGACGTCGCTGTAGCCAAGTTCTTGCACGCGGATCAGCCGGTTGGAGGGGTCGTACGTGAGCTCGTGTAACTGCCCGCTGTCGAAGTTCTCCGTGAAGACCAGATTCCCGTTGACATCGTGATCGTACCAGATGTTGTCAATCCCGCCTCCCCCGCCATTGTCCAAAATATATTGGATGCGGTTTTTGCCGCTCTGCAAGTAATAGGTGGCATCGTCGCTCAGCGTTCCGCTCTGGTTGCGGCGTTTCAGGGTGATGATGTTGCCGGATTTGTTATACGTGATGGCCGGAATGTCGTAGTTGGAGGATGTCTGCCAACCCGAACCCGGCACCCAGAACGAATAATCGGCGGATGTGAGCTGATTGGACGCGTCGTAACCGTAGCCGTATCGATAGCGCTTGTAGGTGGCCGGACTCGCATTGTTGCGCATCTCGGCCAAGGTGATGCGGCCGTTGCCTGCATAACTCAGTTCGGCGCTGAACGGATGCGTGGCGCTGTTCACATCGCCCATTCGCACCAGTCGGCCCCGGATGTCGTATTTGTATGGCTGCGCAGGGTTTCCGAAGAAGGTCTCGCTCGCCACTCCGCCCGCTGGTGTATATGTGGTGGTGATGTCGGCAGTGCCAGGCTTGCTGTTGGTCGTGTTCGAAAACACCTTGTGCGTCCTACCGGCCACATCGTACTCGTACCAGTGGTAGAGCGAGTTGGAACCGACCAGATCGTGGCGCTTCGTCACCCGGCCGAGCCGGTCGAACTCGCGGGTGATGACCGTCGCGATACCGGATTGGGATTCGGTCAGGATGGAGGTGGTCTCGTTATTGCCCAGAACGTCATAACTCTGAAGCTCCACCTGCCAGGCGCCGTTGCTCTTGGTGGCCACACCGGCCAAACGCCCAAGCACACGTTGAGTCGGCTTGCCTGGGAACTGGGATTGCACGCTATTGAACGGGAACGCGCTCGAATCGGGCCGGGCGTCGTAATGCCAGATCTGGATCCAGGTGGTTGATGCGAAGGTGGTGGGCGCATCCGGGTCTAAGGAACTGTAGGTCGCAGTGGCTTCGCCTTCGGTCACCGGGCGTCCAGCGAAATCATAGATCCTGTACCCAACCTTGCCGACAGCGGCTTGGCGCGCATCTTGCCAATACCGGAGCTGACCCAACGCGTCGTAATTGTATTTGATTGTTCCGGCATCCGGACTCGACTTCTGCGTGCGCTGCCCGAGCGTGTTGTGAAGGTAGGTGCTGACCAATCCCATCGGGTCGGTGTGTTGCCGGACATTCCATGCGCCGTCGAACTGGTACCCCGCAAAAGCCTCTTGACCACTAACACCCACCGCTCTTGCGCTGCCGAAGACGTGGCCCCTGCCGTCGGAATACTGGCGAGTCACCAATCCGATCTCGTCCGTCGACTGTTGGATGATGCGTTTGTCTGCGCCCGAGTTAATGTACACTTCCGTGGTCATGGTTTTTACCGTGTCGGGCCGTGTGGTCACTGAGGGTTGGATACTCCAATTGAGCTGTGGACCGGTGGGTTCATAATACACTGATTCAACGAACGGATACAGGGTTGCCGAACCTGTTCCCAGATATGAGGCATACCAGTCATGTGTGGCTTGCGCCGCATTCGTGACATATGTGCTGGTGCTGCCGGATTTGGCATAGGGTTTCCACTGTCGGAATGTGTTGCCGAATCCATCGATATCGGAATGATCCACCCACCATCCTTCTGGCACTTTCAGATGATTTTGGATATTCGCTCCTCGACCGTCGAAGTATCGAAAAGTTACCTCTATCTGACTACCATTCGCATAACTTCCCTCCACAATACGGTTCTGCATTGTGTTTACGAAATCATTCGAAAAGGTCCACCCTACCAGGTTCGTGCGGAACGGGTAATATTCTCTGAATTCAACAATTTCATTCGAATTGTTCGACATGGATAACAGTCTACCGAATGCATCATAGCCATAGTAGCGTCTTGTTCCAGATCCATCGGTATGAATGGATGGTTTGCCCCAATCATTGTAGGCCACAGAATCAATCAAACTTCCTATTGTGCTAGTGGAATCCTTGCGCAGCCGGATCGTGCCGATCCGGCTGTTATGGAACGTGAACGTCAAGTCCTGCACCCATTTGCGACCTTGCACCATTCTTGAAGGATTTCCATGGACATCATAGTCTGTGATCCGGCTGCGTTCGATCCAACCTGTCGGCACATTCGAATCAGACCAGTTCGAGAATG
>CAYPOI010000156.1:0-2345 GCA_964412365.1 uncultured Chitinophagales bacterium
CGTTCCGGTCGATCCCCAGCTTGTCGCCCATGATCAGCAGGGCGATTTCGGTGGGATCGCCGGTGCCTTCGCCATGGTCATAACTGGCATCTGATGAAAGAATCATTACGTTTGCAAGGATGTTCAATTCCTCCGACGTTTGATCATTCGCCCCGAGCTCCACAAGACCATCAAGGGTGAAGCCTTGTGTCACGGTCATTTTATTTTGCGTCAGGGTTCCCGTTTTGTCGGAACAGATCACATTCAGGGAACCCAGCGTTTCCACAGCCGTGAGCTTTTTGATGATGGCATTGTGTTTCGACAAGTTGGTGACGCCCACAGCGAGAACGACGGCCACGATGGCTGCCAGTCCTTCGGGTATGGCGGCTACCGCCAGAGATACCGACAGAAGAAACATCTCAGACAATTCCCTTCCCTGAACCATCGCAATGATGAAAATCAACACACAGATGGCGATCGCGATAACACCTAGGGTTTTGCCAAGCTTATCCAAGCGGATTTCCAGAGGCGTTTTCGACTGGACCTCCTTATTGATGATGGACGCGATGTTGCCGATTTCGGTGTTCATGCCGGTTTCCACCACAATACCGACTCCTCGTCCTCGGGTGACGATGGTCGACATGAATCCCACATTCAAGCGATCTCCAAGCGCGGTTTTCTGGTCCTCATATTGTTGTGAGGCATCTTTTTCGGCAGGAACGGATTCGCCCGTCAGCGACGATTCATCGACTTGAAGATGGACGGATTCGATCAAGCGGACATCCGCCGAGATGATTCTTCCGGCATCCAGAATAAGGATGTCGCCCAAGACGATGGTTTCCGAATCGATCTCGATCACAGTCCCGTTTCGGCGCACCAACGCCTTGGGGTTTGTCAGTTTGAGGAGGGCTTCAATCGCTTTACTGGCTTTCACTTCCTGAACCACGCCAAGAATGGCATTGATACCGACCACCATCAAAATGATGATGGAATCCACATACTCGCCCATGGCAACGGTGATGACGACGGCGACGAGCAGGATGTAAATCAACCAATTTTTGAGTTGGGCGATGAATATCCGGAAGATGCTTTTCTTCTTTTCCGCTTCTAATGCGTTCGGTCCGTATTTCTGTAGTCGATCTAAAGCCTCTTGGTCGGAAAGGCCCTGAGACGGATCAACATCCAGTTCCGATAAAACGGCTTCTGCGGATTTGGAGAACCACATTTGTGATCAACTACTCCCCCTGCGTCAGCATGCACAGACTGTCTTCGATCGCTTCCACGGAGTGTGTGATGTCGATCGGGATGTCGACCTCATCGTACTGCATCAATTTCACGATCCGATGCTCTTCTTTGTAAAGCACAGCCCCTTCCAAGACGGTCAATTTGGATGGAGTATGAGCCTCATGTTCCGCCAAGATCATTCCTTTGTTGAACCCCATCATGAGCACTTTATACCCATTGCCGTGATGGATGGATTTCGCCACCGGATTGCCGGATGTCTTCAGGTCTTCTTTGATTTCTTTGATGGTCATAGTCTGTTTCCTTATGCCGTCATTCCCCCATCAATCACATTCGTGGTGCCGGTGATGAATTGACTGTCGTCGCTGGCCAGGAACAGCACCAAGCTGGCGATTTCCTCGGGTTTGGCATAGCGACCGAGCGGAATGGTTTGCTCGAAGCTCTTTTTGGCTTCTTCACCCTGACTCGGTGCGAATCCTTCTTCCAACGAGCGCATCATCCGGTTATCCACCGGAGAAGGGTTGATGGTGTTCACACGAATTTTCCGGGGAGCGACTTCCAGGGCCAGTGTTCTCATCAATCCGATGACGGCATGCTTGCTGGCCACATAGGCGCTTACCCCGGGAGTCCCGCCCAAACCCGCAACCGACGAACTCATGATCACACTGCTTCCATCCCTGAGGATGGGGACCATGAATTTGTTTCCGAGCCACACGCCTTTCACATTCACGGCCATCACCTTGTCGAAAACATCTTCCGGATACTCGGTAACGGGCATCACCACGCCTTCGATTCCGGCGTTGTTGAAGAACACATCCACCTTGCCGAACAATCGGGCGGCTTCATCGGCGTAACGTTTCACATCGATGGATTGGGTGACATCGGCCACGAAGTAATGCACATTCTCACCGCCCAATTCATCCGCGGTTTTTTTCAAGGACACCTCGTCGAGGTCGACCAACAGGACTTGTGCTCCCTGTTCCAAAAACAGTTTCGCGGTCGTTTTGCCGATGCTGCCTGCGCCACCGGTGATGATGGCGGTTTTGTCTTGCAATCGTTTCATGCGGTCAATTGGATTTCATGATTCTGTTCCACATGTCTGGATTGCCTTTCATTTGCTGAAT
>CAYPOI010000157.1:0-2245 GCA_964412365.1 uncultured Chitinophagales bacterium
GTCATCCGTCATACCGGCGTACATCGTCCAGGGCATGGGCGTGTTGAATCCACCATCCATCACCGGTACGAATGCGGTCGAATCGGGGTCGAAGGCCTTGAACCGATCGACGAACATCTGCTCGGTCCATAATCCGATTCCGGTGGTGCTGTCGGGTGTGATGTTGGCGGAGCGCGTGATCGCGCCGGATGAGAATTTGAACTCCATGCCACCCCGGAACGGGTTTTCGAAATCGGTGGTGGGTCCATCCGAGTAATTATGGCAATCGGCGCAGGCCCCGATGGTGGTCAGGTATTGTCCGTACGCCAAGCGATCGGCCGCATCCGGACGTTTCACATCCTGAAATTCCGGAATATCCAATTTGATGAGCAGGTTCACCGGGAAATCCACTCGCGATGCCTGGATGTCGTTTTCGATGGGTTCCAGCGAGCGGATGTAGGCGATGATGCTGTGCACATCTTCGCGGTCCATCTGGCTGTAGGCCTTGTACGGCATGAGGGGAAACATCAGGCGGTTGTCGCGGGTGACGCCCGTGGTGATCAACCGGAACAGCTCCCCATCGGTGTAAGCGGACATCTTGTAGGGCGTGACGTTGGCGGAGTACAGCTCGCCTGGCAATCCCATTTCGGGTCCGAATCGTTCACCACCGGCGCCAAGAGAGCCGGCCATGGGTGGTGCGGCAAAATGAGTCCAGTCGCGAACGGCATGGCAATCCATGCATGCGGCCACATGATTGGCCAGATACGCGCCCCGAACGAGGCGTTCTTCGGTGATCTCGACGCTCAATTCAGGTGCAGGATCCACATTCGGCAAGGCATAATGAATGTAGAGGACGACGGTGAGGATGAGGACAACGGCGATGCCGAGGAGTCCGGCAAGGACTTTCATTGCAGTTTTCATAGGTGTGTTATTTTTGTTCCTGGAGCTAAACTTCGGCGCGCCCTACGGTTCTGAGCGCCGTTAAGTTATTGACGGCACCCGTAATCTAACACAAAATTTGTTCAAGCCATTGCTAGCCAGCCAGATACTGAAATTAGCCGACTTTCACTACCCAGTTTTTGCACCAGCCTTCTTGAGTGACGGGGCCTTTGAACAGCAAACACCCGCTGCAAGAAGATCCGCCCTCAGGGGCTTTCAGAAGTTGGCAATTCGCGCAGTTCTGCCCATCTACAACAGATTCTGTCACATATTCCAAATTATTGCGCATGTCGAGATCGCCTTGGGTCAGGCCGGTAAGGTCGTTGCAAGGGTCGACCGCTGCTTTTTCCGATCCACCGCCACCACATGCGGTTAACATAGCGCTCGCGCCGACAGCCGTGAGGCCCATCAGGCCGAATTGTTTGAAAAAGTCTTTTCTAGAAACAGAGTTATTCGATTCCATTGATATGTCCTTTATTGATTATAGGAAAGTAACTCTGTTTCAACCTCGAATGGTTTCCTGAATCGCTCGAAATTCTAATTTAGAATAGGTTTAAATCAGGAGAGGTATAAGGCGGGAACATGTTTATCGCGGACGGCTATTATATTATCTTGACCATGATGTGGACGCAATTCTCTCCCATCCCTGACTACCTATTATGAAAGCACTCAATCGCCTCTACTCCATCCTTATTCTTTTATTGATCGCGACGTGCGGCACACCGACCGAAAATGAAAAAAGCAAATCCATCGATCTGACAGGTCGGGTCTTGAACAATACGACACGTGCCCCGATGGCGAACGTGATCGTGAGGGTTTTGGAACCGAAGCCGGAGAAGTACACGGTGACCGATTCACTTGGCCGATACGGAATTACGATTAAGATCGACAGTTTGACACAGGTCAAGATGCAATTCGCCGCCGAAGGATTTGGCATGTTGGAACGCACCTTCTTGGCTATTCCGGAACAGGATGTGGCCGTCACTGATGCCTTGTTGATTTCCACGACGGATCCGGGCAATGATGTGGATGATGGCGGTGATACGGGGGAGGGAGCTTCGATTCGACTCGTATCGGTATCCAATTCCAATCTCGCCGTGTCGCAAAGCGGTGGCATTGAACAGTCTGTATTGACATTCATGGTCACCGATTCCACAGGCCGCCCATTGGACAATACACAACGCGTTGATGTCTCCTTTGCATTAGGCGCTTCACCGGGTGGTGGAGAATCCCTGCATCCATCCGTAGTGACTACCAATGCGCAAGGATTGGCATCCACCACGCTCACAAGTGGCACCGTTTCCGGCGTGGTACAGGTGATTGCGGA
>CAYPOI010000158.1:0-2180 GCA_964412365.1 uncultured Chitinophagales bacterium
TCCACGACATTTCGTTGGAAGTGCCCGGAGGTGTGGCGGATGGGGAAGGAAGCGGGCTGGACGCGGCCAAGCGAGAACTCGCCGAAGAAACCGGATATACCAGCGAGCATTGGACGTTCCTCGGATCGGTGTCTTCGAATCCGGCCATTTTCAACAATCGATGCGAGATGTACTTGGCTGAAGACTGCATCCGCACACAAGAGCAGGATTTGGATCCGTTTGAGGAAATCCGCGTGAAGCTGCTTTCGGAATCTGATTTTTTGGATGCGGTCAGAAACGGCGACATCCATCATTCGCTAGCGGTTGCAGCGGTGGCATTGTGGCGGTTGAATATGTGATAGAGGATGTTGTTACATTACTAATCACCTATAATCGACCAAAACAACTACCTATGTTTACTCTCTCCGCCATCGCGCAACTCATCGTTGCCGTTTCCATCATCGTCGTCTGGGTCTTTAGACACGAAAACATCGTCAAGGAATTCAATCAATACGGCCTTGACGGCCTTACTCGCTCCGCAGTCGGGGCTGCTAAAATTTCCTTGGCCACGTTGCTTGTGGCCGGAATCTGGTATCCGGCCTTGGTCCTGATTCCAGCTCTTCTGATGGCTTTTTTGATGGTGAGTGCTCAGTATTTTCATTTCAAAGTGAATAATACCTGGCAAAAACGGGCACCATCGCTCGGACTCTTGCTGTTGTGTCTGTACATCGCGGCCGTGTCGCTCGATCTGCTGTCTTGATGCCATATTTCGAGGTCGCGGTACTTCTGTCGAGCCTCTCGTTCATCGGCTATGGCATCTCGTATGTCGTCTCGCCGCACATGAAGCAGGAGTTCATCCGCTTCGGGCTCTCGAAATACGGGGCGATCACCGTACTCTTCCAAATTCTGGGGGCTATCGGACTCGTCGTCGGGTTCTGGTTCCCCAGCATGTTGATCGTCTCGTCCGGAGGATTGATGCTTATGATGTTCTTGGGCGTAGCGGTGCGAATCAAGATGAAAGACAGCCTGCTCGTCTCCTTTCCCGCATTGTTTTTTTTCGTGTTGAATTCGGCCATCTTTATTGAAGCGATAAGACGAACAATGACCTAATCCTGGGAATCTTCCCCTGTCGCAGGCTGTTATCTCGTCATGAACTTGACTTTCCCCACCGACCTCGCCTCCATTTTGGCACGGATTGACGATATCGACCCCATCCAGTATGGGAAAACCCGCAACCGGCTCGATGGGGCCGTCACCTATCTCTCGCCTTACATCTCCAGAGGTGTGATCAGCACGAAGCAGGTGCTCGAACACGTGTTGGCGAAGGGATTCGCGGTGCACGACATCGAGCCCTTCGTGAAAGAGCTATGCTGGCGCGATTATTTCCAGCGTGTGGGTCAGACGAAGGACCTCGATCAAGACATCCGTCAGCCGCAGCACCCTATCGCACATCACGAATTGCCCGTAGCGGCGCTGAACGCCGAAACCGGCATCGATGCCATCGACCACGGCATCCATCAGCTCTACGAAACCGGATACATGCACAATCATGTGCGGATGTACACGGCGATGCTGTTATGCAATGTTGGTCAGGCGCATTGGCGGCAACCTGCGCAATGGTTGTACTATCATTTGTTGGATGGCGATTGGGCCAGCAATGCCTGCAGTTGGCAATGGGTGGCGGGTGCGAACAGTTCGAAGAAGTACATCGCCAACCAGGAAAACATCAACCGGTTCACGCTCACATCGCAAACCCGGACGTACCTCGACACGTCCTACGAAGCGCTGGAATCCATTCGAATTCCAAATGAATTGCGCGCCACTGAACCATTCTTACCCGAAACCACGCTTCCCGCGACGTCTGAATTGACCGTGGACCCCGCCAAACCCACCTTCATCTACAATTACTACAATTTGGATCCGGACTGGCATCGGGATGTCGATGGCAACCGAATTCTTCTGTTGGAGCCGGATGTCTTCGCACGATATCCGGTGTCAGACAAATGCATCCGATTCATGCTGGATCTGAGTAAAAACATCCCTGGGATGCAAGTATTTGTGGGCTCATTACAATCATTGGTGGAATCCTACGGGTTGGATGCGATCCATTACAAGGAGCATCCCTTCAATTCGGGGTATGTTGGCGTCGAAGAACCCCGCGAATGGATTTCAACCGACGTGACGGGTTATTTCCCATCCTT
>CAYPOI010000159.1:0-2162 GCA_964412365.1 uncultured Chitinophagales bacterium
CTACTACCACTTACACGGCTGAGGAAATCCAGATCCAAGTGTACGGCGATGCGGCCGTGGTCGCATTTCGGATGAGGGGTGTGGATGTGTCCCCATCCGAACCCAAGACCACCTACTATCTGAACAGCGGCACCTTCGTGAAGCGGGATGGGGAATGGAGAGTCGTGAATTGGCAAGCGACTCTGGCTACTTCACCAAAGTCATGATGCGGGTGAACGACAATCCGCCGGTTTCAAGGCGGTAAGCGTACACACCGGAAGCCAGTCGTCCGGCATCGAATGCGACTCGATGTGTGCCAGCAACCATCGCTCCGTTCACCAACACGGCCACTTGCCGACCCAGCATGTCGTGCACGGTGAGTTTGGCGTGAGCGGATTCTCCCATCACATAGGTGATCTCCGTAGTCGGGTTGAACGGATTCGGATAGCACGCCAATAGCGCCGTCGTCTTTGGAGAAGATTCATGACGGTCGATGTCGGTCGAAATCTCACTTTCCATCACATTGAAGGAAGGTTCGGACCAACATTCGCCCTGGAAGACCCGCAACGACGCGATGTTTGTTTCGGAGCCCACGTATCGAACTCCAGATGGGTTCATGGATGTCGAGGTCTGTGGTATGGCGTTCGGGCCGAAATCCCATAAGAATGTCGCACCCGGCGTTCCACCCGTGTAGGTATAATCGTAGCCGCATCCCATCGCTCCGCAAACCGGAGCGACCGTGAACGCCGACACCGGCATTGTGGAGTTGGTAATGGTATGAAGCACGGTATTCGTGATCACGGGCTCGTTTAAATCGAAGTAGATTTCGGCTTTGTTTCGGATGGTGGTCCACTGCGGGTTTCCAGGGTTTTGTTTCACCGTGAAGCGAATGAACCCGTTGCTACCAGGTTCATCCAAATCGGCCCAAGGAAGTTCAATGTTGGGGAATGTCCAAACCAACTCACGGCCGTTGATAGTGAATTCGAATGCATGGCTGCTTCCCAACTGCTGAATGGTGGACAGATCCAGATCGGCATCCAAGGTGTCGCGGACGATGACCTGATGCGCATTTCCGTTACCTAGATTTTGAAATCGGATGGTGTAGATAAGGCTGTCCGTGGCGGTGATGAATCCCGGCGGGGCACATCCGGCCGGAATCGCGGTCTTGTCGTTCGGGTCGTACGAACAGGTCACATCCGTCTTGTAGATGGTCTGATTGTCGTTCGGGCTGTCGTCACCAGGCAACGGATTCACACGAGCGTGGGCCACAAGCATCGGTGCGGATGGCGGTGTGCAGGTCACCATCACCGTCACATAAATCAACCCAGAATCACCCGGTTGAAGTGTGCCGGGAATGTCCCAGGTTTTCGTATTCGGGCCGGTGGACACCGGACTCAGCAACGCCGGCGACGACGTGTACGACTGATAACTGGTGTGTGGCGATAGTTGGAAACGCAACGTCGCGCCGCTCACGGGCATGGTGCCTTTGTTCTCGTAGTGTACGATGTAGGTCATGGGCTGCCCGCAGCAAGGTGAATGCAGTGGCGCCGGGTAGGTCGAAAACACGCTCACCGTCAAGTCCTGAACATCGCCGACAGGAAGTTCGCTGATGGGATGCCGCCAGATGCCGTTCTCTGTGCCGATGATGAGCTCCGAACCGATGATCATCGAGGTATTCACCATTACAGGAGGTAATCCATCGTTCATCGGTACCCAATTAAGCCCGACATCAACGCTATGATACACCCCAGAGTTGGTTGCGGCGAAGACCTGAGGTCCTTGTGTGCTGAAACTTCGGACATGAAAGCTCGGCAAACCCGTGTTCGATGGGATCCAAGTGGTTCCTTGATCTGTGGAGCGGAACACCCCGTTGTTGCTGGAGCTGACCAGCCAGGTGGAGCCTGCTGTCGTCACCGAATGCACGTTGAGTTCGGTCAGCCCTGTGTTTTTTTGAGTCCATGATGCGCCCAGATCGGTGGACACAAACACACCTTGAAGAGTGGCGGCTAATAATGAGCTACCATCCGTAGCCAACGATCGGATGAGGGATGTGGTCAGTCCTGAGCTTGAAGGCGTCCACGTCGCACCTTGGTCGGTCGATTTGAACACTCCGTTTTGGGATGCCCCAGCGAACAAGGTTGTTCCAATCCGAACGAACGAACGGACATCGGTTCCCGCCATTC
>CAYPOI010000160.1:0-2131 GCA_964412365.1 uncultured Chitinophagales bacterium
CGGCATTCTGCTGTATCCGCGCAACGACCGGGACCTGGATGTCACCGCCGTATCACGCGACCTTGCCCATATCCTCGCAATGGCTGATGTAGAGGCATCACGTAGATTGTCGTTCAAGACGTGCATCACCCTCGCCGAGATGGCTTCAGATTTGGCTAAGTACGTTCTGCATTCACGCCCAAGCGCTTCTGCCGCGATCATCTTTTCATCGAATGGATCTGCATCCAATAGATCGTAGTGGTTCTCGGCGATATCGTTCAGGTCAAAGTGATGATCGATGATTCTCAAAATATCGGGCAGGTCGTCCGTTCGTTTATCCGGTCGATCGCTCCAAGCGATGAGCTTTAAAATGACCATTCCAGGAAGCGTCGGGATGTTTGCGATGCTTTCCTCAACCAAGATCGGCTCGGCCGCTTCCAATACTTGTTGATAACCCAGCACATGAAGATCCGTGTAGCGGTCATTGAAACTCACCACATGATCATCCTCTATCCCGCCAAAAGGAAGCACATCGATCCGAATCATATACGTGTCAGATAAGAACCTCCAAGGTTCAGGATCTTTGCGAAATCCCTTTGCCACCAATGCGTCCCGCATGCGCTCAAACTCGCTTAGATTCGCAACCATCACGGCAAAATCGATATCCTTCGTCGCTCTTTTCGGACGAATGCCTTTTTTTAATAACTGAAGGTCGATCGCACTAGCACCAATCAAGTAGAAAGGAATCTCCAATTCCCGCATCACGTCATCGATGCACTCGAAGGTTTCCCTGAAATAGGGAATCGCCAGTTCCTTATAAGTTTGGTTTGATGTGCTCATCGAAGATCATCGCTGATGTTTCACGATTCCGTTTTCCACCCTCCAACATCAGATCGGCATACACCAACAGCGGCGGGGCGGTTTTTGCGCCATGATGGGTCCAGAACAGGTCCATAGCTACGATGTCGCCATTGGCATCGGGCTGTAACCGATAGTTTTGAATCAGCTCTTTTCGATTTTCGCGTGTGTAGAGTAGGAATGTCTCCGGACGCAAATGATCGGTCAGGATGTCCGCCGCCGGTTCGCCACCCCACACGGTTTTGGTGGGTTCGAACGGGATGTCGCGCCAATCGTCCCGGTAGGTATACCTCTCCATTTTGAGTTTGGGTCGCAATACGGCCGCATATTCCGTAATCCAGCGGTCCAAAAGAGCCGCCCGGTTTTCCCAAACGTAGGTTGTTTGATTCAATGCGATGAGGAAGCCAGTTTCTTTCAATCCATCGATCACCTGAGGGATGTTGCCAAGGCCAACATTCGTTTTTCTGGCCAATTCCCGTTGAGTCAGGTTGATGTCCTCTTTGTGCTGTAGCAGATGGAACAGCACTTTCAAGCCCGTTTTGGTGAAGGCCCGGTTTCCTTTGTTCTGCTCCACATCAAGGGGTTTCTGAGTGTCCACATAGACAAACATATCCGTGTTTCTCAGGAAGACATTTCCGTTGGCTTCCAGATAGTTGATTCCTTTCTGTCGGAGCTCTTCTTTGACTTTCGGATACAGATGATGTGCCACAAGCAAGAAATGCTTGAATTGCTCCGCACGAGCTTCAATCTGCGGAATTTGATGTGCTCGGACATCCTTCTTCACTTCGACCACAAACTTGGGTGTCCAGTTCGTGACTTTCAGATGCATTTCCCCATCCAATCGACCTTCTTCAGCCCATTGCGCTTCAACCCCTGCGGTTTTCAGGAGGTTATCCATTGCAAGATGTGTGATGTCTCGTTCCATATGTTCACAAATATACAACGTTCACGTGACGTGAACAAGGATTATTTGTGAACAATATCCGTCAAAAAAGTCTGTTTCCTATTCCAACTCCACCCGAATCACCCCATCGACCAACGAACTTGGATCCAATGGCACAAGGGTCACGGAGTACACATCTTTTGGGCGTCGAATCAGAATGATTTGATATGCCCCAGGGTCCATGGTTTCTTGGACGAGGAACTCTTTGTTGTCAACCCGCATCACATCGTCGTCGGTTTTAAGAAAGATGAATCCGGTCCGCATCACTTCATTGTATGTGGAGACTCCCGGTGTGGATGTTGGAATCGTTGTGGCGGTGACGTCCGACTCGTTGACCTGTATCCGTGCCGG
>CAYPOI010000161.1:0-2062 GCA_964412365.1 uncultured Chitinophagales bacterium
CTCACCGCCTGACCCCCTCCCGGTGCGAGTTTCATGCGCAGAACCGTGCTAGAATTCACTTCCTTTTCTTCCACGACCAAATCATACGGATTCGTGATCCAATCGGCCGCATCCCCATCCCGATAGATCTGCGCGGTATACGTGGCACCGGGTGTGAGGAAGTGAAGCGGGATTTGGAAATTACGTCCCGTTTCCGACGTCATACTACCGATGAACCACTCATCTTCACCACGGGTTTTGCGCGCGATGGTCACGTACTCGCCGATGGCTCCATTCAGTACAAGGGTCTCATCCCAATCCACTTCCACGTCTTTGATGAACTGAAACGCCTTCGGGTATTTGGCATAATTCTCGGGCAGGTCCGAAGCCATCTGAAGAGGGGAGTAGACCGTGATGTACAGCGACAATTCTTTGGCCAAGGTATGCTTCACGCGGTTTCCTTCGCGGTAGGGCTCCAAGGTGAGATGTAAGACGCCGGGTGTGTAATCGAACGGCGCGCCCAAGCCGCGGGTGAAGACCACATTCAACA
Organism: uncultured Chitinophagales bacterium; assembly: GCA_964412365.1. GTDB lineage: Bacteria > Bacteroidota > Rhodothermia > Balneolales > HLUCCA01 > CAMTWZ01. The sequence continues at coordinate 530 of CAYPOI010000161.1, forward strand.
GATGGTTCGGTGGATTCCCTTTCGCCTCACCCCAGGCATTGTATTCTTGTCCGATGGCCACTTCGCGGGTCATCAGATTGGGCCAGGTGCGACGCAATCCCGTGTCTTTCACACCCTCATGCACATTCAACGTGATTCCATACTTCGCGGCGAGTTCGGTGACGGCCTGATGGTGACGCACCATGTACTGCCCATGATGCCATTCGCGCTGCTCTTCGCCCGCTTCGTTGATCCACTTGATTTCGCGTCCGTGACCCACATACCCCATTTTCACGGCGGTCACACCCAAACGCTGATACAAGGCAAACGCGGCTTCCATCTGCGCTTCATAATGCAGGATGGTGGCGGATGTCTCATGATGCCCCATCAATTTCACGCCACGTTCGTTCGCATAGGCCACGACGCCCTCCAAATCGAAATCCGGATACGGCTCCGTGAAGCTGAACACCGCCCCGTCGCGGTACCAGTCGCCTTCCCATCCCAGATTCCATCCTTCGACCAGTACATGCGGAAACCCATTCGCCGCCGCGAAATCGATATACCGTTTCGCATTTTCGGTGGTCGCGCCATGTTTCGGTCCACTTCCCCAGCTGGCTTTGTCGAGGTGCATTTCCCACCAAATACCAACATATTTCGCGGGTTGGATGTAGGACATATCCGCAATCTTGCTCGGTTCGTTCAGATTCAGGATGAGATGGGATGTGATCAATCCGCCCGGCGTGTCGCTGATCTGAATCGTCCGCCAAGGCGACACAAACGGGGTTTTGGCCTTCACCAGAGTTCCATCCGCCCACGGCATGAGATTCGCTTTGAGGGTATTCGCACCGACGGTTTCGAGGGTCATGGTGCTGTAATCGACCAACGCCGCCTCATGGAAACTCAGATACAAATCATCCGCCGTTTTCATGGTGAGTGGCGTGTGGACCGTATCCAGCGCACTCAACATCCGCTCCTCATAGAAATATTCGAACCGATTCCATTGATAGGCATCGATCGACCATGTGGTATGATTTCCGGTGAGGGAAAATTGCGTTTTCTCATCGGTGATCACGAAATCATTCAGATTCGGTTGGGATGGGAACTCGTAACGGAATCCGATTCCATCATCGTACGCTCGGAAAACAATGACCAGGGTCCGCGGATTCGCAGCCGTCTCGCGCAACGTGACCTTCAACTCGTTATAGTTGTTCCGAATGAGGCGTTGCTCACCCCAAGGCTGCTCCCAGGTCTCATCAAACGTCGTTGTGGACACATCCGCAACTCGAAATCCATGATCCAACGCACGTTGGCCCTGAATCTCAAAACCCAAGCGGGAGGGATGCACCACAGGTCGGTTCAAGCGGTCGACGCGATACATCGGCACCCCGTCCACAAGCTCAAACGTGATGGTATTCACCGCGCCAGGGGAGGAGACGGTGTGGAGTTGCAATAAAATGACTAATAGGGCGAACATGGCACAAAATCAATGTTGAATGCTAAATGTTGAATGTTGAATGATAAGAAAGTCGGGCTTCCCTATTTCAACATTCAAAC
>CAYPOI010000162.1:0-2054 GCA_964412365.1 uncultured Chitinophagales bacterium
CAGGTTTCGGAACCGTGGATCGATGTTCTCGATGTTGGGGATGTTGTCATAATCCAATTCCTGAATCAGTCCGCGTTTCATCAGGATTTCGACCATATAATCGCTCGGCATGGTGATGTCGTACCCTCCGGCGCCCATCTGAAGCTTGGCCAGCAACTCGTCGTTGCTCGAAAAATTATCGTAGATCACCTTCACGCCGGTTTCGGCTTCGAAATCGGGGATGGTGGATTCTGCGATGTAGTAGCTCCAGTTATAAAAGCTAAGCGTTTGGCGCGAATCGCCTCCGCATGCGGTGGCCAGCAGGATCCCTGCAATGATCCAGGATGGTTTCATGTCAACTCCCTAAGGTTTTGGCGGTTTTGGTGATGCCTTCGAAACGGATGGCGAGCAACATCAGAATCATGGTAAACAAGATCATGATGGTCGATACCGCGTTGATTTCGGGTGAGACCCCGAATTTGATCATGGAATAGACTTTCATCGGAAGGGTGGTGGAGCCAACACCCGCGGTGAAAAAGGCAATGAGGAAGTCGTCCCAGGAAATGGTGAATGCAAGCAATGCGCCGGCGATGATACCCGGCGATATGAGCGGAAAGGTGACATACCGAAACGTCTGCCATCCGGTCGCGCCCAAATCTCGGGCGGCATCTTCGAGGCGTTTGTCCATATCGGACAGTCGTGCGGCCACGATCACGAACACGAAACTGATGTTGAAGGTGACGTGAGCCAGGATGACCGACACCGTTCCCAATTGAAGCTGGATCCACACGTAAAAGGTGAGCAGCGAGACCGCCATCACGATTTCCGGAATCACGATGGGCAAAAACAGAATCGATTCGAACAACCGTTTCCCTTTAAACACATACTTATGCATGCCGATGGCGGCCATTGTGCCCAATACCGTCGCGATGAGCGTGCTGGGGATGCCGATCATCAGGCTGTTCATCAGAGCGGCGAGGATGTCCCCATCCGAAAACAGTTTCAAGTACCAATCGACGGTGAAGCCGGTCCATACCGCATTGATGCGTTCCTGATTGAAAGAGAATACCACAAGAATGAGAATGGGAGCATAAATGAACCCATAAACCAGCCAGGCATTGAGATGCAGCGCAATACGGGATTTCATTTCGCCTCCGATTCTTGCGCTCTTGCCGAGGCATATAAAAGTAGAAGCACGATTCCCATCACCAAAAAGGACAATGCCGCGCCGAAAGGCCAATCACGCGCCGCAAGGAATTGCATCTGGATCAGATTTCCCATCATCAGGCTTTTCGCTCCACCCAAAAGATCCGGGGTGATGTACGCACCCAGGCAAGGCACAAACACCAAGATGCACCCCGAAATCACACCGGCTCTTGTAAGCGGCAAGGTGATGTTGCTGAAAATCTGTCGGGAGGTTGCCCCCAGATCGCGTGCGGCATCGATCAATCTGTGATCCAATTTCTCCACAGAGACATAAATCGGAAGTACCATAAATGGCAGATAGGTGTACACCAATCCGATGACGACCGCGATTTCCGTAAACAGGATTTCGATGGGGGATGAGGTGAGTCCGACTCCAATCAGCACCGAATTCATCAAACCTTCGGTGCGAAGGATGAAAATCCAGGCATAGGTTCTGACTAGAAAATTGGTCCAAAACGGCACCAAGAGCAAAACCAACAAGATTTTTTTGGTCCGTTCACCGCGTGAGGCGATGTACCAAGCCAGGGGATATCCAAACACAAGACTGATGCCGGTGGCGATGAGGGAAAGCCGAATCGAGCGCCACAAGGTGGACAAATACAAGGGATCGATGGCGCGGATGTAATTATCAAACGAAAAGGTGTAGATGATTTCGCCATAGGTGCCGCGCTCGAAAAAGCTGTAGGCGAAGACAACGACGAGTGGAACCACGAAAAAGAGGATGAGCCAAGCCGCAGGAGGGATGAGGATGCTCTTTTTCATAGCGGCATCAGATCCGCATGATTCCATCCCACACGGATGCGCGTTCCGACCTCGGTCTGATGTTCCTCGGGCCGGTTGGTGAGGTGAATGCGCAGGGTTTCACCATT
>CAYPOI010000163.1:0-2046 GCA_964412365.1 uncultured Chitinophagales bacterium
CCTATTATCTTCCTATCAACGAGCATGCAGCTGAGGTGGTTCACTCCGCCCGCGCACAAGCCGATGCCATCCTCTCAGGTCAAGACGATCGCCTCATGGCTGTCGTAGGTCCTTGCTCAATTCACGACCCAGAAGCTGCGCTTGAATACGCCGCTAAACTCAAAGTTCTGGCTGATCGCTTGAAAGATGACGTATTCATTATGATGCGTGTCTATTTTGAAAAACCCCGTACCACGGTTGGCTGGAAAGGTTTGATCAATGATCCTGCCCTCGATGATTCCTTCGATATCAATCAAGGCCTGCGCATCGCTCGCAAACTTCTTCTGGAGTTAGCCAACATGGGCATCTCATCCGCAACGGAATTCCTCGATACGATTTCCCCGCAATACATCGCCGATCTCATCTCATGGGGTGCGATCGGTGCCCGCACCACGGAATCCCAAATCCATCGCGAACTCGCATCCGGTCTATCCATGCCAGTCGGTTTTAAAAACGGCACCGGCGGTTCCATCCAGCTCGCGCTCGACGCCATCCTCTCCGCCTCGCGCCCTCACCATTTTCTCTCGGTCACCAAACAAGGCGTCTCCGCCATCGTTTCCACCACCGGCAACAAATCCTGCCACCTCATCCTCCGTGGCGGGAAAAACGGCCCGAACTTCGAAGCCGAACACGTTGCTGAAGTCGAGAAAATGCTCATCGAGCAAAACCTCCCGCTCTCCATCATGATCGATTGCTCACACGGCAACTCGAACAAAGACTACCGCAACCAACCGCTCGTCGCACGCAACATCGCCAACCAAATCGCTGCGGGTTCCAAAACCATCACCTCCGTGATGATCGAGTCCAACCTAGTCGAAGGCAACCAGAAGCTCCATCCGGATCTCTCCAAACTCACCCGCGGCCAATCCGTCACCGACGCCTGCATCAACTGGGAAGACACAGTGGAAACCCTCGAGAACCTAGCCGAGGCTGTTAGAAAACGCCGAGGTTAGCATACCCCTCACCATGAACTACCTCTACGCTGGTATCTGCATGATAGGCGCGGTGTATTTTATGTTTAAACCGCAGTGAGGATTAAACTTCAGCGTAGGATCTGAATATCCCTCAGCACCTCGATAGCTATCGAGCGGTTTTTTTCACGCACAATTGCGCCCAAACGAAAGAGGTCAATAAACCACCAGACAAACATCCCACCGCACGTGAGCAGAAACACCACACACAACCAGATTTTACCAACGTATGCGTAATGAAATCCAGCACTCCACAAAAGGAATGCAATTCGTGAACTTTTTTGACGTTTCTTGAATTCTTCCGTGAAACTCAATTGGGCCATCTCATCCATTTCAGAGACTTTGCGTTGAACGGTTTCAGGTATTTGTTTGCGAATGTTTTCTGGGAGTGTGTTCATGTTGTGTGCGGCTTTATTCGCCGAATCAGCACATGCTCCACTATGACCGCGACGAGATGCGTCGGGGTAATTCAAAGTCGTTATAAAAATCTCCAGATTCTAAGTGAAGCCGGTTTAAATGATTGTGAGTATTGATTTGTTGGTAACACCATGTGACATTCTATTCCTTAGCTATCCTTAGCTAGAATCCCAAAAACGAGAACCATTTTAGATTATGTTAGACCCAGATGAATTTGAAAATTTGAAGTTTCCCGTGAAGGTACTGCTCATCGAGAAACTAGAAGGAGATGCATCCGATGCAGCTTTGTTTGAAGCAGGATACAATATGTTTCGTGCTACACTTGAGTCTCTGGAAGACATCCCAGTGGGATACGAAATCCATTCGGTGATAGATTGCGATGAAGAAGAGTAATCCTTGGGAGTGACCTGCTGATAGTGGATTGCATCCAGTGGCATGTCACAAATCAAGCGGACACCTGATGCATAATGACTCAGCGAAGATACTTACAGCTGACTACTTTAACCTCGACATCACACTATCTTACACATTATTTCTTAAATTGTAGCTCAACGGTAATTCCATCACATGAAAAATAAAGCACTAGCAGAACTCAACTTTAAAACCTTACTCCACTACG
>CAYPOI010000164.1:0-1910 GCA_964412365.1 uncultured Chitinophagales bacterium
ATTGGCGGATAGGGATTCTCCGAAGCGCACATCGAACTCCGGCTTCTCCACATCCCCATTGTAGCGGATGGTGGCCAGCACATCGCGATCAGCCAGCGGAATCGGGCGGATGAAACCATCTGTGAGAATCGCTTCGGGGTCGTGCTCCAAGTCGAAATACGAATCGACATCCAGATTCAGAAAAAAATCGTGCGGCGGATGGGAGGTGAGTTTCATGATAAGAAGTCGGGATACGTGTCGGGATTCACTACCGTCAGATGGTGGTCCGGATACTCGGTGATGAAGGTTTTCGGCCAACGGACCTTCGACGCCGGGTTCCATTTAAACTCAAACGCATCAAGACGCCCATCTTGTTCCTCAAGGTAATCGATTTCTTGCTGCTGACTCGTCCGCCAAAACCATGTCGACGCATATCTTCCGTTCGCCATGTTCGACTTGCGTCGCTCACTCACCAAATAGTTTTCCCACAACGCACCGACATCGCTTCGTAAGCCAACCGGCTGGAAGTTGCGGATGATCGCATTGCGGATACCATTGTCGTAGAAGTAGATCTTGCGCGATTTCTTGAGTTCGTTGCGAAGATTACGGCTCCAAGATCGCAAGGAAAAGATGACGTAGGTCTTTTCAAGAAGGTCCACATAGCGTCGAACCGTTTCAGAATCGGCACTGATGGTTTGCGCCAACTCGTTCATCACCACTTCATTGCCCAATTGAAGAGCCAAGGCTTCGAGCAGACGTGGCAACAGGTCGGGCTTGCGGATTTCCTGATAGCTGAACAGATCTTTGTACAAGTACGATTGGGACAGCTCGTTGAGAATGCGAATTTCATCGGTCGGATGGTTGACAACATCCGGGTACGACCCATACACCAATCGATGCTCCAGCATCCGGCGTTCCGTCAGAGCGCCATGATGCGCAGACAATTCCGAATAGGAGAATGGAAGCAGCTCGAAGTCGAATTTACGTCCGGTCAGAGGTTCGTTGATCTCATTCGACAACTCCAGCGCGGATGAACCGGAGACGAGGAGTTGGGTGCTTGGAATCTGGTCCACAATCAGTTTCAACGTGAGTCCGATGTTTTTCACACGCTGGGCTTCGTCGATTACGACCAGTTTCGCCGGACCGATCAGCGATTTCAGCTGGGTCGACGTCGCATCCGTCAACATCGTCCGGATGTCGGGCTCATCACAATCCAGCCACAACACATCGGATGCGATTTCTGAGGCGATGTGCTTTAGAAGGGTTGTTTTGCCGACACGACGTGGACCAACCACCACAACTGCGCGTCCACGAAATAACCGCTCGCGGATCAACGGGTCGATGGATCGTAAAAGCAAGGATTTTTGGGTCATAATCGAAAATAACCATAAGAATTTCCGATTACAATCGATAAATCCCGGAATCAGAGGGATTCCAACGCCGCGATGCTCTCGATCGACTCATCCCAACAGATTCGAGTGATCGCCACGTTCCGAAGCACTTTCCCGGCTTTCGTGCGGTTGTTGATTTCGATGTGGGAATAGCTGGCCTCGACCACGATTTCGGGTTTGAGCAGGGATGTGGGTCCGAACGATTCCGTGATCAGCGCCTTCGCCCGTTTGCGAAGCTTCGCGCGTTCGTCGGGAGGGAGGTCGGACAGGCGGTCCACCTTGCCGATGGGGATGTACGCGCCATCCGCGGCCTGGATGCCGAGGGTGTAGGTGTGGGCGTTGATGTACAGGAGGATGAGGCGTGCATGTAGGGGCGGACCAACGTGTCCGCCCTCTTCTTGCGCAGGATGGGCGCGTGCCACGCGCCCCGACGTCTGCCCCGACATCGTTGGCCTCCATCCCTCCCTTAACATCGCCAGGGCTTCCATCACACGCGGGGGAGTGGCGTCGGGGATCGGTGCGTCGACCGGCTCCATATTC
>CAYPOI010000165.1:0-1909 GCA_964412365.1 uncultured Chitinophagales bacterium
CGGATTTGGAAACGCAGCGTTTCCCAGCTGCCTTGCAGCCGGCGCTGACTTGCCCCGATTTCGCCCCATAGCGGCGTCACACCAAAACCATCGGGGCAAAGGAAACAAAACGAGGAGGCCAAGATGGCGGCACTCATTTCCCTGTTGAGCAAGTTTGGGCTGTTTGCCCCCAAGACACCTGTGGACGATACCTTCGATCTGCGGCTAACGCGGTTGCAAACCCGCGAAGCCCGACGCGATGTGCGTGCCGCAATTTTTGTCAGAGGTCCACTTTGACGCCGGGCAGGTTCAGTTCATGCATCAGATCGCGCACCTCTTGCCGGGCGGCGATGTTTGACATGTTAAGCTGATCAACCCCGGTGTCTTTCAGATCCAGCAGCGTTATGCCGCGCGGAAAGAGTTCGCGGAAGATCACTCGTTCGGAAAAGCCGGGGGCGACGCGAAAGCCGATGCGCCGGGACAATTCCTCCAGCGCCGCGCCGACTTTGCGTTTGTTGTGCATCTGTTGCGCGCCCATACGGTTGCGCAGCACGATCCAGTCGATCGGCTTGAGCCCTGCCTGCGCCCGAAGCTGGCGTGCGTTCCACACCATTTCGGCATAGATCGAGGGGCCTTTGACCTTGTTCGTTTCGGGGTCGATCCGGGCTAGGAGGTCGAAATCGACAAAGCTGTCGTTTAGCGGGGTGATCAGCGTATCGGCCAGGCTGTGCGCCACCTGCGACAGACGGGTGTGGCTGCCGGGGCAATCGATCACCACGAAATCAGACACCGGATCAAGCGCCGCCACAGCCGCGGAAAGCCGCGCATCATAGGGGTTTTCCCCCGGTTGCAGGCTGGCCGGATCAATCTCGGGCAAATCGCGGTAATCGGGGGTGGGCAGGTCCAGCCCTATGCGGGCCAAATAGGCCCGGCGGTTTTCGATATAGCGGCCAAAGCTTTTCTGGCGCAGGTCCAGATCCAGCCCCCCGACACGAAAGCCCAGCCGCGACAGGGCCGTGGCCACATGCATGCAGGTGGTCGATTTCCCCGATCCGCCCTTTTCGTTTCCGACAACGTTGATATGCGCCATAACCCCGGTTCCTTGATGCCCTACCTTGTCGGCAGGGGTCTTTGTCCCCTCTATGGGCAAGGGAACGCGGCAGAGGGAAGCCCCCTTGTGCGCGGATCGTAGGGGAAATCGGGCGATGAAACGAGTGGGCGGGCGCTATCTTGCGCTGACTGTGGTGGTTGGGGCCACGGTTTTCATGCATCTGATCTGGATGCAGGCCTTGCGCGAGGTGGCTGCGGGCATCGAGACCGGGTTTTGGCCCCGTGTCGCCTTTGGGCTGCATCAGCTGTGGTTCTTTAACCCGGTCTTGTGGCAGGGGGCCGAGGCTTATCCGGGCGGGGCGGTGTTGATGTTCGTGACTCATGGTTTCGTGCACAGCGGGTGGGAGCATCTGGGCTGGAACTTGGTGCCGCTTGTGCCGCTGGGTGTCTATGTCTCGCGCCGGGTTGGGCAGGTTGGGTTTCTGGCGCTGTACTTTGGGGCGATGGTGGTCGCGGCTGGCGTCTATGCACTGACGGCCAGGCATGGGGCGGCGATGTTCAGGGCCTCGGGCGCGGTCTATGGGCTGGGTGGAGCGGTTTGGCTGTGGAGCCCGCGGGACGCTGCGGGGTGGCTGGGGCGCTGGCTGGTTCCGGCGGTGGTGGTTCTGTTCCTTATCGGGTTGAACCTGTGGTTCCTGTCACGCGGGATTGCCGTGGCCTGGACCTTGCACCTGCGTGGGTTTCTGTTCGGAGCGGCAATTGCGGCGGCGACGGCCCAGCGCGGGCCTGCGGCGGACAGGGACGCATGAAAAAGGGCGCGCCTGATAGCGCGCCCTTTTCCAAAGATGGTGCAGGTCTTAGAAGCCCAGACCGGCATATT
>CAYPOI010000166.1:0-1904 GCA_964412365.1 uncultured Chitinophagales bacterium
CCATAGGCACGCATCGGGAGGAATCGGACATCGACCTCGCCGTGGTCGGTCGGGATCTTACATTTAACGACGCCTTGACCCTGCAACTACGCCTGGACGATCTGGGTTATCCGTACACATTTGATCTTCAAATCCTTTCCCGCATTCAGAATGAAGATCTGCTGGAGCATATCTCGAGTGTCGGCGTCGAGATTTACAATAGGGATTGATTCCTCCCCTTGACATTCGCCAGGATGCTCTTCAGAGCGCGGACCATTCCACTCTTTCCTTCGAGCAAGATGACGGAGCCCTGGCTTCCGGGATAGCTCGTGCCGCTGATCGACTCCCGCACCGTCGCCACATCGGATAGTTCTATCAAAAAGTGTGTCTGCCCCTAACGGGTAAAAAGGAAGGGTCTCCTCGGAACGTGTTTAGATTTAGTAGTTCTAAGCACCAACCCAAACCGACAAAGGAGACCCGACCATGGAATTCACCAAAGTACAACTGCGAACCCTAATCAACAACCATCTTCGTCGCGATGGCGGCCTCAATGATGTGATGGAATGGATTTTGAACTCGCTGATGCGCAACGAACGAAGCGAGCATCTGCTTGAAGAGCCCGCAACCAACAAAGCCAACGGGTTCCGCCCCGGACGAACGTACGGACAAGGAAAAATCCTGGAACTGCGCATCCCGCGCGACCGCAACGGCCAGTTTTATCCCCGGATCCTGGCTCTGCTGCGCGATCAGCAGGGGGAGATCGACCGGCTTGTTTCGAGCCTGTACGCCCAAGGACTCACCCAGGACCAACTCGGAACCGTCTTCGAGGAGCTCTACGGCCACCATTACAGCCCATCGTCGATCGGACGCATGCTTGGCTGGATGCGCCAGGATGTGAACAAGTGGCTGAACCGCCCCTTGGCGGTCCGCTATCCGATCGTGTTCATCGACGCGATCAGCGTGAAGGTGCGCAGGCCCACCGTGGCCCGGGAGGCCTTCTACGTGGTGCTGGCCGTCACCCCAGACCGCCGCCGGGAAGTCCTTGACATCTTCCACATGCCCACCGAAAGCGCCACCGGATGGGGGATTCTCATGGACCGGCTCGCCGAGCGCGGCCTTCGCCAGGTGGACCTGTTCGTCGCCGACGGTCTTTCAGGACTGGCTCCGGAGTTGGCCCGGCGCTTTCCCGCCGCACGCGTGCAACGCTGCGTGGTCCACATCAAACGCCAGCTCATAGCCCGGGTGCGTCCCTCCGACAAGGCCGCATTGGCCGGCGATCTAGCCGGAGTATTCCGCATAGACGATCCGCACGACAGCATCGAGGCCGGTTGGCAACGCTGGGGAGCCATGTGCCGCAGATGGGGCGAGCGATACACCTACTTCCACCGATTGTCTGACAATCCGGATTACATGCACGCCTTCACCTACTTGAACTTCGACTCTCGCATGCGATCGATGATCTACACGACCAACTGGATCGAGCGGCTCAACCGGGATTTTCGAAGGGTATTGAGGATGCGCGGGAGCATGCCGGGAGAACATTCGGTGATCACGCTCATCGGAAAAGTGGCCATGGACAAGAAAGCCTACCGGCGAATCGTGCCCAAACTCGACTACGACGAGGGCCTGTTCGGAACCGATCCGGACGAGTTCGACACCGACTGGAAACAATGACCATTTTTGACTAAACTGAACAAGCCGATCGAGACCCTTCCAGACACACTTTTTGAAACACTACCCTCCATTTAGCCTCCCGACAACTTTATGTTCAAGTTTCAGGTCTTTCAGCATGATGGACACCGGCCCCATCATCAATGGAGTGGCATATGATTCAGCGGAAATGAGTAAATCCGGCTCGAACCACCGTGTATTCGCATAATGGATGGCATCATTCAGCTCGTGAATGCGATCGCGAAGCTGGGACC
>CAYPOI010000167.1:0-1902 GCA_964412365.1 uncultured Chitinophagales bacterium
CCGCTTCCTTCCCCATCCGCCACACCTCCGGGCACTTCCAACGAAATGTCGTGGATTCCGTGGCGATACTGATCCACGAGCACCACCATCCCTTCTTTTGTGATGGCGACCACATTGACCCACAACGGAGCTTCAGCGATGAAGAAATCTCCTTCTTTGCCGTCGGATGGCCGACGCATCCGGCGCCGTTTCATCCTGAGAATCGGTAAGGTGAGTTCCGTATCTTCACGGACGATGTCCCAGATTTTCAGCGGTTCGTCGGATGTCATCAACGTTTGGAGATTTAGATGCGGTTAACGAAAAAAGATAGCGACAAGACGATTCAGAAGGCGCTCGACCACATGGTGGAGCTCGATGAATCGGGCCAGTACGCCGAAGTTACGGTGCGGCGGTCATGGTCGAAGCACAATCCATTGATTTCGGGTGAATTCGCCCGACCCAGCGTGTATCGTTGGTACTTGACACGCGAGTTCCGAAAATTGCTCGATATCGGCGCGGAAATCGAGATTAAAGCCTCGCGTCCGAAAGTGGCTTTGAACGATCCGTCGCTTTTGGATTTCATTGATGAGGACAATTGGGATTTCACCCAGAAAAAACTCTTTCTGTTTCAAGCGGAACGCATCGACCTGTCGATCGACCGACTTCAGCATTACACCGGCACCCCGGCTGAGGATTTTCAGCGCTATATCCTCTTCACGAACTACGACATGCATGTTCAGGTATTCAAGCAGAAGTACCCTGAGTGCGTGAAGCCGTCGCGCCGGGGCGTTCAAATGCCGGCCTATCATCATAAGTTGGATGAGAACCTTGGCGTCACATTGATCAATATCGGGGTGGGTCCGTCGAACGCGAAAACCATCACGGATCACGTGGCGGTTCTGCGCCCGGATGCGATGATCATGGTTGGTCACTGCGGCGGATTGCGCAACCACCAGGATATCGGCGATTTCGTTCTGGCTTCCGGTTACATGAGGGCGGATGGGTTGTTAGACGACATCCTTCCCACATCCATCCCCGTCATTCCCAATTATCTGCTGAATCTTCAGCTTCAAAAAGTGATGGAAGAGTTCGGGCTGAAATATCGCCTGGGCACGGTGTATACCACGGCGAACCGGAACTGGGAATTCGTGAAGAAGCGCACGGAAGTGGAAATCCATATGAGTCGGAGTGTGGCGATCGATATGGAATCGGCCACCATCGCCACGAACGGATTTCGCTACCGCATCCCGAATGCCACATTGTTGTGTGTGAGTGATAAACCCTTGCACGGCAAACCGAAATTGAGTGTGCATGCACAGGGATTCTATCAGAACTCGAAAGAGCGGCATCTCGATATTGTTTTGCAAGCGATTGAAAACCTGAAGAAGATGAATCCGGACGGATTGCCCAATGCGATGATCCGTGGTGCCGACGAACCACTCATGGGTGGAGGTTGAGGGATGGGTCTCGTATGCCGACGTGCTGGGTTTGAGGAAATTCTGCCGTTACGGCATCGGATTTTGCGTACGGGGATGCCCCTCGAATCGGCCATTTTCCCCGAAGATCGTGACGCCGATACCATCCACTACGGCGCCTTTCTGAACGACGAATGCGTGGTCTGTCTCACCTTGCTGAAAAGCACCTGGCAGAATCAACCGGCCTGGCAATTGCGGGGGATGGCGACCGCAAAAGAACATCAAGGCGAGGGCTTCGGCGGACAATTGGTGCGATTCGCGGAAGCCGATGTGAAATCTGTGCAAAGTCCAACCCTTCTCTGGTGCAATGCGAGGCTGGCCGCGGTTCCGTTTTACGAGCGGAACGGATGGGAAATCGCCTCGGAGATGTTCGATGTGCCGATTTTCGGTCCGCATCATAAAATGATCCGATTTCGGAACGAAAGTCTGTAAGATTTTCCCGGATTCC
>CAYPOI010000168.1:0-1845 GCA_964412365.1 uncultured Chitinophagales bacterium
AATGATTTACCATCGGGATAATAACCGAACACGCTGCGATGCTTATACCAACGCAGGCCGATGCGAGATGCCATTTCCGGCTCGAAATGTGAGGAGTCGAACCAAACGCGTTGGAGGTCGACGATACCTGCAGTGACATCGAGCATGGGCGTTCCATATTCGCCGAGGTTGCGCTCGTGGATGTATGCGGCCTCGCCGAGCCCTTCGCGGGAGAGTTCGAATATTTTGCGGTAAGCTGCGGTGGTGGTGTAGTCGGGATTTTCAAATCCACCATCCTTGCACCAACCGGATTCCGGATAGTCGAATTTAATCCCCTGCAATCCCTGCTCCGCGAGCCGCTTCCACATGGCAAGTGTGTGAGCTTGGAATTCAGGATCGGTGAAATCGAATTTCACGAACGGCATGTGATGTCTATGCTCTGCATGCAAACGCGAGATGTCATTGCCGAGCATCCATTGAGGATGCGCGACGGCGAAATCGTTAGATGGCATGTTGGTTTGGATATAGGCGAAAGGTATGCCGCCCAGCTCACGAATCTTGCCGCAGAATTTTCCAAAGGTTTCATAAGGTTCGACCAAAGATCCGTATTGCGCCCATTTCTCATCGCTCCACCAACCTTGTTGGGTATCGCCTTGATTTCTGTCGCAATAATAATCCGGCTCAAGACGGATCGCGACGGGTGTGTAGTTAAGGATGCCGGACTTGCTTGCGATTTCCATTTGGCCGACAAGTTCCTTGGAATTATTGAGCGGTCTGCCTTCGCCGTATGAACCTTGGGAAACCAACCAGCCGCAGAGAGTCGGGAAGTCGTAGGTTTTCGGTTTGGCGTAGTTCGCGGAACGCATCGCAAGGCCATAGGCTTCGAGCGATAGAAAGGGATCGGTGGTGGAAATGTTCAGATAAACCGTATCGGACGCGTGATAAGTCGCACCGGGGGCGATGCGTTTTCCTTGCGGGTCTTCGATCGTGACGGTGAGCCGGCGTTTCTTTTGATCGATCCGGATCTGCCGCAGAAACTCAAGGTAATGCAAGCCGCCGACAACGAGCGAGTGGCGTTTGCCATCGATTTTCCCGGTGGCTAGCAGATTGTTGTGAGTGGTAATTTCTAACAAATTCTGAACCCGGTTCGCTTCGGCTCCAGCTCCGCCGCGAAGGAGACGGGGTTCGGTGAGTTCTTTCCCTGGCAGAAAAGAAGCATCGTCAAGAATACCGATGCGTGAAATCCGTGCGGTGACATCACGATGATTGGTGACGGAAAATCCCAGCACCGCGTATGGCACATCATCATAGAGCGAAAGATGGAGCGATTTGATCGGCCGATACTTGCTGCTCGGAGTCTCGGTCACGGTGAGTCTTTTGCCTTTGCCGATTTTGTCATCGAGCTCGGTGGATTCCCATTTCCGGATTATGCCCTCAGGCTGACGCCATCCCATTTCATCGACCGTGAACTTCGCGCCGGTAAAAGTATTGATTCCTGAAGCCAGATCCGCAGCCGAGTAAGTTCCGGATTTCAGATCGTAGGAAAGACGTATGAACTTGTTCTCAATGGTGACACGGTTGTCTTTTTCAGCAATCTCCACCGCTCCAACGGCCGAAATTTGCATGATGATTGTGAATAGTATAAAGCAAGCGCGACGTTTCGTATTTGTGGAATTCATAAGAAGTGGATTGGACTCAGCTAGCAGCCCTCTACGGTTATTGACATATGAAACTGTCAGAAGTTCGGGGTTACGGAGCATGAGCAAGCACTATCGAGCATCAATCCCCACCTCAAGCCCCGGGACACGCCAGCACCATATGGGTTTGACGATTGGCTTCTCGTGTTCACTATGCTGCGCATGCCCG
>CAYPOI010000169.1:0-1844 GCA_964412365.1 uncultured Chitinophagales bacterium
CATGACCGCGACCCCGATCCCCCGCACCTTGCAATTTTCCTTGATGGGCGCGCGAGATCTGAGTGTGATCACGACTCCACCTCCGAACCGTCAACCGGTTCAGACCGAAATTCATAGTTTCGATTCGGCCCTCATCCGCGATGCGATCTTATTAGAGATGTCGCGAAACGGACAAGTGTTCTTTATTCACAACCGCGTCGCGAACATCGAAGAAGTCGGTGGAATGATTCGGGATCTAGTGCCGAATGTCAAAGTGAGGCATGCGCACGGACAAATGTCGGGTCCGGAATTGGAGAAAATCATCCTCGATTTCTATGACCATAAGTTTGATGTGCTGGTATCGACGAACATCGTGGAAAATGGCATCGACATCGCCAATGCGAACACCATTATCATTAACCGGGCGGATCATTTCGGGCTATCGGAGTTGCACCAGTTGCGTGGACGCGTGGGTCGATCCAACCGCAAAGCCTTTTGTTATCTCATCACGCCACCGCTCGAAGATCTGAGTGTGGAATCCAGAAAACGCTTATTGGCCTTGGCCGAATTTTCCGACCTCGGATCCGGATTCAATATCGCGATGCGTGATCTCGACATCCGTGGTGCCGGCGATATTTTGGGAGGTGAGCAAAGCGGATTCATCAGTGATATCGGATTCGAACTGTATACCAAAATCCTGAACGATGCGGTGAAGGAATTGAAGGAAACCGAATTCCGAGATCTGTTCACCGACGCGCTTCACGAAATCGAAAAACCGGAAACGGTGGTTGAATTCGATGTGTCGGCGCTGCTCGAAAAACGCTATGTGCAAAATGATGTGGAACGGCTGAACTTATATAGAGCGCTGTCGAAAGTCACGCGTCTGGAAGACATCGACACCTGGCGCGATGAGGTGGTGGATCGCTTCGGACCGATGCCGCCATCCGGAAATTATCTCATCGCCGCGACCCGAGTGAAAGTACTGGCATCGCGATTGTACTTGCCGAAGGTCGTGATCCGCGCGAATCGGATGTGGCTCGAACTTCCGGATTCGAACACGGAAGCCGGCATCGCTTATTTCGAAAAAGGAACGTTTCAGGAATTGTTGAAGCGTGTGGAAGGATGGAATCCGAACGGATACAAAGTGGCAAGCAAAGACGACAAAGTGAGATTGGTGCTCGAACCGATCGCGGACCTGTCCGCCGCCGCCGAGTGTCTGCTTACCTTGCAAGAACCCGAAACCGAATTGCAGCATGCTTGAACCGTTCGCCGAGTTATTGAAGAACGGAGGCGTCGTGGCCTTCCCTACCGAAACCGTTTACGGACTCGGCGCATCGGCATGGAATGAAGCGGCGATCAAACAGGTGTTCGAGTTGAAAGGTCGTCCGACTGATAATCCACTGATTGTGCATGTGAGTTCCTATCCGCAGGTGAAGCAATTGGCTGTGGACATTTCGCCCGAGGCGCGCACACTTATGCAGAAGTTCTGGCCCGGACCTTTGACGCTGGTCTTCCGCAAAACGTCGCGCGTGCCGGGAATGGTTTCCTCAGGGTTGGACACGGTCGCTGTTCGGATGCCGAACCACGCGCTGGCTCTGGAATTGATCCGCCAAGCGGGCCCCTTGGTTGGGCCATCGGCGAACAAAAGTGGCGGGCCGAGTCCGACAAACGCCGCGCATGTCCGGACGGATTTCGGGACGAGTGTTCCCGTCGTGGATGGGGGTCCCTGCGTGGTCGGGTTGGAAAGCACGGTGTTGGATGTGACTTCGAAACCATTCCGGATTTTGCGACCGGGTGTGATCACGGCCGACATCATTAAAGAGGTTTGCGGAATTTCTGTTGATGAAGCGATGAAGGGGGATGAA
>CAYPOI010000170.1:0-1835 GCA_964412365.1 uncultured Chitinophagales bacterium
GGCATAGTCCGATGGGGACCATCCAGTTGTAGACCTGAAGCCATCAAGTTATCGGAAACTATCGCACGAGAATCAAATGACCATTGTCGGAGCGGAAACGATTGGCGAATGTAGCGGCGCATGTGCGAAGTTTCGCGCGGCTATTGATCAAATGGTCGGAGCCGTAGCAGCGATCTATTGATAGGAAGAAAACTTCTGGCTGAAACCGGAATAGCTGTTGCCGCAAGAAGAAGAAGGTTTCGATGCGCGATCGAGTTCAAAAGCTCGACAAAATCTGTGTCCATTAGTTCGTCACAACTGCGTAGAGATGCTCAGAAGGTGTTTGATGCACTCCAAGCAAATCCTCGAGGACATGGCTTTGTTCTCGTGAAAGCAAGTAACCAAAAGTTCGCAGATCAAACTGAAGACTTGAGGTCCATATCAAAAAGGTATCGCGGAGTTAGAATCGTGGTATGCTCGATCAATGGCGGCCAGCATTGCTGCCACCATTACATAAATGGATCGCGTTACACTTTGAGATAAAGATGCAGCCAGCCGGCTATTTGAACCCAATGATTTGTGCAATACTCCCTTCAAAGTTCAACGAGGTCTGCTCTTTGGTGATGACGTCTATCTTTCCAGCAATATAGTCACCCATTGGATTCATGCCATCATAGTAGAGTGTCGACCCAGCCAGCGAGAGGTTGATAACGGTTATGCCCTCGAGCAAAGCTTGTCTCCAACCATTAATACCAAACACCCATACCGCCGACGTGCCCTTGACAATGAACAGGTCGCCCGAGATGGTTACGTCTGGGCCAAAGTTCACTAGTCCTGGTGTACACCCGATTGGAGAGATCGCTCTCGCTTCGTCAACAAACACCAATCCGAACGACTCAAACGGACAGCCCTCAACGTTTCCTTGGCCAAAGACAACAGCACCGTTTGGATGCCAGAACGCTCCCCCGTTCATCAATAGTCGATCGATTTTCTCTCGGACGATCGCCGAACCATCCCAATATGCAAAATTATTTTCGCTACAATCGTCGTATAGAAGACCAACATCCCCAAGTGCCGAGTCAGGGCCACCACCGTTGCACTGCTCAAAAACAAAGTTAATGCCCTGAAAATATGTGAAGTCCGATGTTGACCCGTTGCTCATGCCAGAATACCGAACGGCTGAGCCAGTCACGTAGGTCAAATCCATGCTGTCGAAGGGAAAGTTATTCAAGCGAGTAGGAGTCGTTGAATCAATGCTGATTTTGTAAATGAGATGATCCACCGAACTTTTAAAGTACACGGTTCCATCGTCCGCAATGGTAACCATTCTATCAAAGCTTGATTCCGCTGCGACATTCGGAATTTCGGTTTCAACTCCATCAGATGAAATGAGGACAACTCTTGAATCACTGTCACGAATCACCAATCTGTTCTTGGAAGACTTCTTTAAGTCCAAAACCTGACGCGCAGCCTTTGCGATCTCTTGTGGCGATCCGTCCAAACCAAACTTCTTAAATGCAGTCGTAGAGTTGCCTTGAAGGCTAGTAACACGCAGAGTGCCAACGGCAAGTGCGCCTGTGAAGTCAAAATCAGCTCCCGCCGATTCAATTTCAATCTTTGATTCATCAGGTATCAGGGGAGGATTAGGATTTGATGGTGGCTGCCCGCCCTCGTTGCCCTCACCCCGCCCTTCTCCTTCCGGGCTTGTCATTGAATCAGGCTGAGATTCCTCTGCACCTTCTTCGCCGCTTTCCTCTCCTTCCTTACAGGACAGTATCGCCATCAAAATACCGATGACGCCAATCGTGGCGAAGAGCTTGCTTGATGGACTCATCGGAGGTCTCCACAGTCGAAAA
>CAYPOI010000171.1:0-1825 GCA_964412365.1 uncultured Chitinophagales bacterium
GATGGACAGCATGATATGCAGTATGCGTGAACCGATGTTGAAGGAGGATGCATGATGACTGAGAAGGAAGAACCTAGCGAGTCGTTGTTTGATGCCTTGACGATGACAAGAAAAGAGCTCAAAGATCAGAAGGCCTACGCTTCCCGACTTCGGCAAGAATCGGAAAAGCAAACGAAGGAGACGAATCGATTGAATGCCGAATTAGACATTCAGACAACCAATTGCAAGGCCTTGGAAATTCATCGTGCTTTTTTGGGATTGGCTATGGTAGCGATCCTTATCTATATCTACATGGCAGAACCCGAAGTCGTGTACAAAGAAGATGCTTACAGCACGATGTTAGCGGTTGTTCAAACAACGGTCATGCTCGACACTACACTTCGAGATTCCATTGCACACGCCGCTATCCAAATCTATAGAGACGGTAATGAGGAAAAGGCAATCGAAACTGTGAACTCTTGTTGGATGGATTCACGAAATATTAAAGAAGATGGACCTCGATTTGTTGCGATGTGGGACTGTCGGATTAAAGATGCCACCTTCCATCTGATTCAAGTCATTCGTCAAGAACAGAAGGGGGTTGAACCACATCTGATGTTGTCAGCAATACTCTCGGAAAGTCGATCTGTGAGGATGATGGAAGAATTCAAGGCCTCGATGCTTTATACAGATATTGAGACCGAAGCAATGGCTTCTTTGGAGCCCTATATCCGAAGAAAAGTCAATTTCACAGTGACACGTCCTGTCACTCCGGGCCCGTAATATGGTTCAACCTAAGCAAAGATGGACCGCTAAGCATCAAATAATCAATTCAACAAGCATAAAAAAGAGACCTATGGCACGCGCAAACCACACCCACATCCTGTTCATTCTCGACCGTTCCGGCTCCATGCAATCCATCCATGCGGATGTGGTCGGCGGCTTCAACCAGTTCCTCAGCTCGCAGCAGGGCGCCGAGGGCACGGCCGACCTCACCCTCGTGCAGTTCGACACCCACATCGAGACGGTGATGGAGGGGGTCGACATCCGCGCCGTGAAGTCCTTCACCCGCGGCGATTTCGTGCCCCGCGGAAGCACCGCCCTGTTCGATGCCATGGGCTCGTCGATGGACGCGCTCGGTCGCGAGCTGGCCGCCCGACGCGAAGCCGACAGACCCGAGAATGTCGTGGTGGCTGTGATGACCGACGGCGAAGAAAACGCCAGTCATGAGTACACCTTCGAGCGCATCCAGACCATGATCGAGCACCAACGCAGCTATTACAACTGGGAGATCGTGTTCCTGGCGTCGGAACTGAGTACGCACACCATGAGTCGGCAGATGGGCGTGGCTGAGGAGAAATCGATGCGCTGGAGCAAATCGTCGGAAGGCACCGTGGCGGCGTTCATGTCGATGGATGCGGAGATCCTGAAGGCGCGGAAGAGCAAGATGCGGGATTGAGGGGATGGGTCAGCCTTGGTGCTCATTGTCAGCCCTGTTCAATAGAATTGTAATCACCTCAACTCGTCTTCCATTTATACGATACAGAGCGGAGATGTAAGGATGCATCACGCCCTTACGAAGGGTTGGATGTGATCTCGAACGCGGAAATGCCCGCGGTGCGGTCAATACGGTTTTTGCAAATCGCAGCAGCACTCTTTCCAACCAATCAACGGCGTGATCGCCATATCGAAATGATAGTTCATCACGGATCGCGATGAGCTGGTTCAACGATTCTTTCGACCAATATAGGCTATGCTTAACTCTTCGCCTTGGCATTTCGGAGTTCGGAAAGCAGGTGTTGTGTGCTCACAATTCGACTGCAGTCCAAATCCGAAAGTCCTTTTT
>CAYPOI010000172.1:0-1816 GCA_964412365.1 uncultured Chitinophagales bacterium
TATACTTTGTTGAAGGAGAACACCAAATCTCAGTGATCGCTATTTTTCATCAGCATCGGAATCCTAAATTTTGGTTATCCCGAGTTTGAGACCTGAGGAGAAACGATGCACAACCACATCATCCCAACAGCCCTTCTGGCATTGTTGCTTGCCGGATGCGGACTTCTGGGCATCGATTCGGATGAACCCAAAGAACCCGTCCAGTTTGATTTGGTGCTCGACAAGACGGTGATGGCGCCCGGCGATCGGTTCACGGTGACCTATACCGCGACGAACCTATCGGATATGATTCTCACATTTTCGACCAGTTGTGAGGCCTTTGCTTCGATGGAAGGGGTTTTTCAGGATGGAGAGCGAGTGAACTTTCACAAGTCCTCGCATGGCTGCCGCACTGGACTTGGTCAATATGTGATCGACCCCAACGAATCCTTGCAATTCGAATGGGACATCGAAGCGTTCACGCGAACCTATGAAATTGGTCAACCTTCTGATACGATCTTTGTGGCACCTGGTGATTATACCCTGCGCGTCGTCTCTCATGTGGCTAGGATGAATGGGAAGAACTACATGCCTAAGCCTTTGGAAGTCGATTTCAAGGTGGAATAAGAACGCTTCTTTACGGTTCGGGTACTGATGTAAGAACGTCTCCCAACCGAACCTTGTTCGGTTGGCTAATAAAAATGTAAAGCAAAGTTGACTTACGCTCTTTTTTACCGTACCATGTGTCATGGTTGCTTTACATTTAGACAAAATACATAGACACATGACACATACAACAAACCTGATGATCTGGACAGCCGCTTGGGTGCTGACCGTAGCGATATCCAAATTCGGACCCATCCATTATTGGGGCGATCATCACCTGATCAATCTTCTTGCCATTCTGCTGAATGTCGGCGTGGGCATTGGAATGATCTGGGCGAACATCCGTTATCTGAAAGGTCAGGATGAATTGATGCGGAAAGTCCAGCTCGAAGCGATGGGAATCTCGCTTGGCGTGGCCGTTGTGGGTGGCATCGCGCTTTCCTTATCGAACTCGACCCATCTGATCCCATTTGGTAATGAAATCAACCATTTGGTCTTGTTGATCGGGTTGACCTACATCGTATCCCTCGTCATCAACCTGCGGAGATACGCATGAAGAACCGATTGAAGGTGCTGCGTGCGGAACGCGACTGGACCCAGGCCGATCTGGCCGCATCGCTCGATGTCTCTCGACAGACCGTGAACGCGATCGAGACCGGCAAGTACGATCCGAGTTTGCCACTGGCCTTCAAAATCGCACGGCTGTTCGGGAAAAACATCGAAGATATTTTTGTGGATGATCCGACCTGAGTCTTTAAGTACTTGTTCTTCCCTGTTCTTACTTTCTCAACATGAAAACCCAATACTACACCGCCTCCAGCCTCGACGGCTTCATCGCCACGGAAGATGATTCCCTAGATTGGCTGTTCCCATTGGCCGATATCAATGTGTCCAGTTATTCTGAATTCATCGCCGACATCGGTGCCATCGCGATGGGATCTACCACCTACGAATGGATTCTGGCGCATTCTACCGACCCTTGGCCATATACTCAGCCCGTTTGGGTTTTCACAACGCGAGAACTTCCCAAAATCGAAGGAGCCGACATCCGTTTTGTGAAGGGGGATGTGCGCCTTATCCATTCCGATATGCGTGCCGCTGCCGGATCCAAAAACATCTGGGTGGTTGGAGGTGGAGATTTGGCCGGACAATTCTATGATGCCGGACGCCTCGATGAACTCATCATCCAGCTTGGATCAGTTACATTAGGCAAAGGAAAGCCGTTGTTTCC
>CAYPOI010000173.1:0-1777 GCA_964412365.1 uncultured Chitinophagales bacterium
TGGACACCATCCGCATGAAAGAGTACTTCCGAAATAAAACCATCGGCTACAATTCGAAGCGGGAATTGGTGAAGGCCTTTTCGATTTAAACATCACCATCACGCACGAAACCTATATTCAATCCTTTTTTGGTGTTCTATTGGAATGGGGTGCGGTGTGATGGTGTTATCTCACCGTGAACATGACACCCATCACGGTCTTCTGGTTTAAGCGCGATCTCAGAATCGAGGATAACGATGCACTCGCGCACGCCATTTCGCTCGGATGTCCCTTGTTACCGGTGTACTTCCTTGAGCCGTCCGTCCTCGAAGATGCGCATACCGATGAGCGACACATCCACTTCATCAAGGAAAGCCTGGCGGACCTCAACCACCGCCTCGAGTCTTTCGGAACTCGTGTGTTGTGTCTGCAGGAGGAAGTCATTGCCGGGCTCTCCGCCATTCACCACATCCATCCCATTGCCAACTTGGTCAGCACCCAAGAGATCGGCGTGGACATTACCTATCGGCGAGACCAACGCGTGGCGGCCTATTGCATCACCGCAGGCATCCGCTGGACCGAAACCCGGTACAACGGCATCCGCCGCGGCCTAAAAGACCGCACACCTTGGCTTGCGCATTGGGAAGAATATGTCACCAAGCCCCTTGCAAAACCTGATCTGGAGCGGGCCCGATTCCTTCAGGCAGACCTAATCCAGCGTCTCGAAACCACTTTGCCCACGTTTACGACCACGACACCACCACACGACCTTCAGAAAGGCGGTCGGACTGAAGCTGAGCGCTGGATGGATTCCTTTTTTGGGGATCGGATTTCGCGGTATTCCGCATCCATCTCCAAACCCGGTCTGAGTGAAACCGGAGCCAGCCGAGTTTCCGCGTACCTCGCTTGGGGAAATCTGTCGGTGCGCGAGCTCTATCGACGGGCGACGTCCGGCAGAAAACCCCCTCAGGTCGAAAAGGCTGTGTTCACCTTCGTGTCGAGGTTGCGCTTGCAGAGCTATTTCATCCAAAAGTTCGAATCCCTTCCTTACACACAATTCAAACCCGCCCTAAGAGAGTATGACGCGCTGATGATGCCCTTGAACGAGGCGCACATCGCCGCATGGAAAGAGGGTCGCACCGGCTATCCGCTCGTGGATGCGTCGATGCGATGCCTGGTCCGCACGGGCTATTTAAACTTTCGGATGCGGTCGCTGCTCATTTCCTTCTATGCGCACCATCTGTTCCAGCATTTCGAGCACATCGGCGGGTGGTTGGCGCGACAGTTCCTCGATTTCGAACCCGGTATCCACTACGGACAGATGCAGACGCAATCGGGTTTCACGGGCTCGGGCATTATCCGTGTCTATAACCCGACCAAGAACGCCCACGAACACGATCAACGGGCTGAGTTCATCCAGAAGTGGGTGCCCGAACTGCGTGGGCTACCGCCCAGCTTGGCGATCGAGCCGTGGAAAGTGACACCCATGGAGGAGTTGATGTATGGGTTCAGGGTGGGCGTCGATTATCCTGCACCGACCGTGGACATCGAGATCACCCGCAAACGCGCTATGGATGCGCATGCAAGAATTCGAACGGGAAATCTAACAGGATTCATCGATACATTAGCCAATGCCTCCCAAAAACCACCTCCCATCCTCACATCCTCCCTGTTCATTTTCTTCCTCCTGTGAGTCCCACTGCCAAGCTCGTCTTCCCGAATCAACTCTTCGAAGATCATCCTTTATTCACCATCGACGGACCCTTCTTCCTCATCGAAGAACCTCTCTTTTTCAAGC
>CAYPOI010000174.1:0-1659 GCA_964412365.1 uncultured Chitinophagales bacterium
ATGTTGTGGCGGTGGAACCCGTCAAGGAGATGCGGGATTTTGCCCAGATCAACCATCCGCATCCGAAGATCCAATGGATGGACGATTCGCTCCCTGCGCTCACCAAGGTGATCGCCACCGGACTCCAGTTCGACCTGATCCACCTCAGCGCGGTGTTCATGCATTTGTCCCGAGCCGATCGCGATCGTGCGTTCCGAAAACTCACCCTCCTTCTGAAACCCGGCGGACGTTTATACATCACACTGCGTGATGGTCCGGTCGAACCCGAACGCGGACTCCATGACGTCCCCGATTCCGAAATGGAAGCCCTCGCCCGCGAACACGGCGCCTTGATCGAATTCAAAAACACGGCTTCCGATTCGATGGATCGACCCGAAGTGTCGTGGCGGCATTTTCTGTATCGGTTGCCCGATGACGGACTCGGTGCCATGCCTCTTCTCCGCTCCATCATTTTGAACGACGACAAATCATCCACCTACAAATTGGCTCTGCTTCGAACGGTCGGACGCATCGCGAACGATAGCATGGCGGTGTCGCGGGATGTGGCCGATGCTAGGGTGGCGGTGCCGCTAGGACTCGTCGCTCTCTACTGGATCCGTGCGTTCATGCCGCTGTTGAAGCGACAGTTTCCTCAGAGTCCGACCAACACATCCGGTACAGAACGTCTTGGATTCGCAAAAGAGGAATTCATCGCGCTGATGTCGCTCATGTCGGAGAAAGATCTTCGAATCGGAACTCCGATTTCGTCCACCATCGCGCCCATTCTTCATCTGGCGTTGAAACGCGCGGCGGATGTGATCACCAAAATGCCTGCGAATTATACGACCTATTCAAACGGTGGAAAGGTATTTGCGTCGGTTCCGAACAAAACGAGATCCGGAGTTCGTCCGACTTCCATCACTGTTGAGTATTTGTCCAGTTTCGGAGATTTCATCATTCCACAGCCTCTTTGGTTGGCATTTCAGCGCTTCAATGTGTGGATCGATCCGACGTTGTGCGCGGAATGGTCACGGATGATGATGACCTATGCGAAAAATCAGGGAAGGACTCTCGGTTTGGCCGACATCCATCTGGCTCTCGAATGGTCCGACCCGATTCGGGATGTGGCCGCTGCTCGTGATCGCGCCGTTGACCTCATCCGGTCGAATCAATCGGTCCATTGCGTGTGGACAGGCAAGAAAATCGGAATCGACCAATTGGATATGGATCATTGCATTCCGTGGTCGGCGTGGCCATGTGGCGATTTGTGGAATCTGATGCCGGCCGATCGAAGGGTGAATCAACATGAGAAGCGGGAGCGACTCCCATCCGCCGAGCGCATCCATCACGCCCAAGACAGAATTACGGAATGGTGGAATCAAGGCTATTTATCCGATCATCCGTTTCAAAACCGGTTCTGGCAAGAAGCCGGAACCACATTACCTGGCACAAACGAATCGATCTCGGATCTCATGGATGCGATTCAGATCCAGCGCTTGAGAATACAGAGGGTGCAGTTGCCGAGGGAGTGGTAGAAAGGTTGAAGTACGAAGTAGGAAGAAAAGTCTCCTCTTATTTCAACACCAGCCTACCGGCAGGCAGGTTCAACCTTCAACCTTCAAGATTCACATAAACAAGACCAACCCCCCAGCCACGACCACCCCGATCACCGCAAGAAAG
>CAYPOI010000175.1:0-1577 GCA_964412365.1 uncultured Chitinophagales bacterium
AATGACGTTTCACAATGGCACGTTCGACCGAATTGAAAATCGGCGCCGGACTCACGTATTTGTAATAGATGATGGTCCCGTCGCACTTGGCCAGCTGCTGTTTCTTTTGCCAAATGGCGGACGTGACATGATCGGGCAGACTTCGGTAAGGGAGGCTCGAAAAGATGAAATCATATTCCTCTGTCGCCGTAAAATCGAGGATATTCATGTGGTAGACGGAGACGGCATCGCCCTGATACAGCCCATGAACCATTTTATAGAACGACTCATTGAGTTCAACCACATCCAACCGATCGACCTTTCGCATGGCCTTGATCAAGGATTTGGTGAACACTCCGGTCCCAGGACCTAACTCCAAAATTCGAACGGGTTGTTTCGGATGGGTTCGGATGTGGGCTTTCAATTGATCGACAGCGGCGTCTACCAGATACTGTGAACTCGCGGTGATGGCCCCGGAGTTTCGGAAATCGCTAAGAAAATGGACAATGTCGCGCATGATCTGTCAATGTAAAGATTGATTATGGTTTGGGCATCATCGGATTTGCTTGCTACTTTAACGCCATGAAACGCAGCTCCTTCCTTAAGCGCCTTGCCATCGGCGCTAGCGGCATTCCGTTGATCGGCGCCGCATC
Source organism: uncultured Chitinophagales bacterium (assembly GCA_964412365.1). Lineage (GTDB taxonomy): Bacteria > Bacteroidota > Rhodothermia > Balneolales > HLUCCA01 > CAMTWZ01. The sequence goes on from CAYPOI010000175.1 coordinate 633, forward strand.
CAAAGCATCCCATTCGTCCGATAGCTTCACGTTTGTCCACCTAACCGATTCGCACGTGCAACGCCGCCGTTCCGGACATCTCGGCTTTGCGAACTGTGTGGCATCCGTCAATGCCCTCGATCCGAAACCCGATCTGGCGCTGATGGGTGGCGATATGGTGTTCGATGGATTGTACACCGACAAGGATGTCTACTTGGATCAGATCGCTCTGTTTAAGGATGGGTCGGACAAGCTCGACATGCCGTGGTACCCGTGCATGGGAAATCACGATGTGTTCGGACTCTCTTCCCGTCGCAAAACCACAGTCGATGATCCCGATATCGGCAAGAAAGTGATTATGGACGCTCTCGATTGGAAGCAGCCCTATTACAGTTTCAATCATAAGAACTGGCATTTCGTGGTGCTGGATACCATTTTCCAAGTTGAGACGGAAAACGGTCCGTCGTATGTGCCCAAACTTGGCGACGAGCAATTGGACTGGCTTCGGTTCGATCTTGGCGCCCATAACGGCATGCCCACGGTTGTGATGATGCACATCGCGGCGTTCTGTCATTCGCCGCTGCTATCCGGCAATCCGGAAGCCCGGGCCTATGGCGGACTCGTCATTTCCGACAACAATCCGCTTCGCGAAATCCTGGAACGCCATAAAGTGAAGGTGGTTCTGCAAGGTCACACCCATCAGAACGAAGATTTCCGCTGGAACGATGTCTGGTATGTGACGAGCCAAAGCGTGAGCGCGGCGTGGTGGGGAGGCAACTGGCGCGGCTTCAAGCCCGGCTATACCGTCTACACCGCCCATGCCGATGGAAACATCACGTGGGAACGTCGTGAGTACGAATGGGAACATCAACTCGAGCCGGAAGACACCTTGGAGCGCGACCGCATCCAGCAACGTGCGGATTTCGATCAGGCCCAGCGCGAGCTGTATCTCAAGGAGATCGGCGC
>CAYPOI010000176.1:0-1532 GCA_964412365.1 uncultured Chitinophagales bacterium
GCTTCAGGCGACCGACTCATCCCCGCAACCGATGCCGTGTATCTGCATAGTCCGAATCGACCGAGCCCGGGTGGACTGCGCATCACTCCCATCGAACGTAGCAACACCAAGATGTTGGAATATGTGAATCGCGCGTATCCGGGAACGTACATCGAATGGGCGGATGTGCTGGCGCTGACCCAGGAGGCCGAATGAAATCCATCCTGATTCTTCTCTCATGGATGCTCTTTGCCGGATGCGAGCCCACACCCGAGCCTATCGCGTTCGGACACGATGAATGCGCCTATTGCCGCATGATCGTTTCCGAACGCGGGTTCGGAAGCCGCCTCCTCACGGTAAAAGGTCGCACCTACACGTTCGACTCGATCGAGTGTCTCGCCGCGTTTGAAATCCGCGGGGATGTGGCGTCGGCCAACATCCACAGCCGCTTGTTTCAGAATCTGGACGACCCGAACCAATCTCTACACCTCGCCGAAGCCCATATCCGGCATGATTCGGATGTTCGCAGTCCGATGGGCTTGTCGCTCAGCGCGCATGCGGATGTCCCGCAATCTGGTCGTGTACTTGAATGGAATGAGGTGCTCGCGTTTGTCGCCCAAGAATGGAGGCTGACACCATGATTGGCTTGTGGATCATCGGTTTCATGTTGAGCGGGGTGATGGATGTTGGCTCCATCCGCACAGCGATTGAAAACGCCTCCGAAGGAGACACCATCCGCGTGCAAGCCGGGCATTACCATGAGCGGGGAATCGTGATCGACAAACGGATCGCTCTGATCGGAATCGGCAGACCGGTTGTGGATGGAGGCGGGAATGGGTTCATTTTCCGCATCCAAGCGGATGACGTGCTTTTACAAGGCTTCGAAATCACAGGAACCGGAACCAGCCATGTGCGGGATGACGCCGGTATCGAAATCATCGAATCGAAACGTGTGCGCATTGTCGACAACATATTGACCGACACCTATTTCGGTGTGTATCTGGCCGAGAGCGACCATGTGCACATCCTTGGAAACCGGATCACAGCTCGGGGCACGCGAGAATCCACATCCGGTAACGGCATCCATCTGTTCAGCAGCGACAGCATGACGGTGGTTGATAACGACATCCGTGGCCATCGCGACGGCATCTATCTCGAATTCGTGCGCGGAGCGATCATCCGTAACAACCACAGCGAAGGCAATTTGCGCTACGGACTCCATTTCATGTTCTCAGACAACAGCCGTTACGAAGGAAATGCCTTTATCGGAAATGGCGCGGGCGTGGCGGTGATGTACTCGAAACAGGTGGATATGATCGGAAACCGGTTCGAAATGAATTGGGGTCCGGCCGCATACGGTCTCTTGCTGAAAGACATCACCGACAGCCGCGTCACGAACAACCGATTCATCCAAAACACCATTGCCATGCATGTGGAAGGCAGTTCACGCATGCGGTTCGAGGGAAATCTGATCCGATCGAATGGTTGGGGCATGAAAGTGCTGGCCAACAGCATCGACAATCGAATCACAGGAAATGATTTCGTCGAAAATT
>CAYPOI010000177.1:0-1515 GCA_964412365.1 uncultured Chitinophagales bacterium
CGTGGCCGCGGGCCACCTGGACCAGCGAGTCGCGCGTGACGCCCAGCTCGCGGGCGACGGCGGCCATCGACTGCCCGGAAAGGGCTAGCGCCGCCTTGAAGCGGGGGTAAAGATTTGTGGGTGCGTTTTTCATATATTGTTGCTACTGACCCCTGAAAGCCAGGGTGATTGTTTCGAGTTTGTTTTCATATAGTAACAACAATATTACTACATGTCAATACATGTAACAAATATTTTATGACTGACGGAAAAAAAGTTAGCTTCGGCGAAAAACTCAAGCAGGCCCGCGAGCGCGCCAGCATGACGCAGAGCCAGCTCGCCGAGGTTATTGGCACGACCAAGCAGCACATTTATCAGTGGGAGTCCGGCAAGGTTCGGCCTTCGGTCAAGTACGAAGAAATGCTCGAACAGGCGTTGCCTGATATGGCGGAGGAGCCCATTTTTGTGTACGGCGCCACGGACAGCCGTTTCGCCCAGGCGATGCAAGCCCTCGGGTTGGATGAGCCGGTGGTGGCGTACAAGACCGGACTGTCCGAGGATGAGATTCGCGGGCTCATGGGCGGGGGTACCCGCGCGACGGCCGAGCATTACCTGGCCTTCCGGGGCATCGGCGTGAACGACGAGTGGCTGGCGACGGGTCGGGGCCAGATGCTGCTGGGCCAGCCGGATGGGGATTCGCGCACCATGGCCGACCGCATCAAGGTCGCGCTGGGGCGCCTTGGCGTCACCCAGGCCGAGCTCGCCGCAGGGACGGGGCTGACCAGCTCCCAGGTGTCGTTATGGGCCAGTGGGGAGCACGAGCCCTCGGTCAAGAACAGGAAGGCGATTGCCGACTTCCTGGGGATCAGCGACCTGTGGCTGCGCACGGGTGAGGGGCCCATGCAGGCCGCGGCTCAGCCCGAGCCGAGCCTGAACGACAGGGCGATTGAGGAGGCCAAGCTCCTGATCGAGATGATCGGGGACATGAGGGCGAAAGGGGAGGATATTCCGGAGACGGTCAAGCTGCGTCTAATGACACACGTGAACAATATTTTAGGTCAAGAATCCGCAGAATCGAGTTAACACTCAGTGATCGATATATACATCATCAGCCGATAGAATTGATCAATATTTTCAACAGTTCCTTCAATTCCGAGCTAGGTTCCTCTCCCTTCTCGTTCATTTCAGTGAGTATTTCGGTAAGTTCGGTGCAGCTCTCCTCGATGCCTTTCATAGTTTGTCATAACAGTGTTCCAGCCAAACAGGGCTAATTAATTTTGTACATAGAATGTACATACTGTTGGGCTCACAAGAAAAAAGTTTCTGCTTGGCGTATGCGAAAAATTCAGATCACGATGGAGTGCAACAGTTCGAGGTTCAGCGTTCTAGATAAGCAACCTTGTTCGCATTTTGCACTTAACCTAGAAGCATAATCAAGCAAAATATAAAAACTGTTCAGTCATCGTGCTGAATCACGAGAACGAGTAGGATCTTGAGAAAAGTCAGAGGCTAACGAAACTATTTCCCAGCACCCGC